>PLSX01000207.1 GCA_003165315.1 Acidobacteriota bacterium | reverse complement strand
CCTTGCGGGGATTACCCGAGAAGTTGCTGAAAACAAAGGGACGTTTTTGGGGCAGATAAGAACTTTGATGATCGCCCCGGCAGCTCGACCCGTCCGGCTGGCCCGAAGCTAATGCAGGAGGCCAAATTGACCGCTGAAACAAGGGAGGGAAAACCCTCCTATGGGGGGATAACCCCAGAAAGTATTGAAAACAAAGAGGAGGATAAAACGAGGGCACACCCTACACGAAAAGATCTGCTCCAGCCCGACCGAAGCACTTCTTCTGCGGATTCTGGAGCTGTTTGTCAGGAAGTAGTTGGGAAGAATGTGTAGTTGCCAAGGTGGAAAAGGACAGAGTGGAATAAGGACATAATGTCTGAACAGCTTCCCATCCCGAATCCCGCTAATCAGAAGGCACGCGTTCGCTTCGAGCAGCGCAACGCATGGCGAGGCACCGTTCCCCACCCTGCTCAACCGGCCACCCTGGAATCACGCTGCGCGCAAACGATTCTTCCAGCGATTGTGGATAAACCAGACGGCGCCAATGAAAATGACCACGCCCAGAACGGCATCGAAGCGGTGGAAGTACTCGCGCAGGGTCATCCATCGCTGGCCGAGCTTCATCCCAGCGTAAGCGAGCGCCAGGCACCAGGGCAGCGATCCCAGGAATGTATAGATGTGAAAGCGGGCCTGGTTCATGCGCGACACGCCGGCGGGAAAGGCAATGAAGGTGCGAATGACCGGCAGCAGCCGGGCAATGAATACGGCCCAATCCCCGTAGCGGGCAAAGAAGCGGTCAGCCATTTCCAGATCGTGGTGGGTCACCAGCAGCCAGCGGCCGTACTTTTCCACCAGCGGCCTGCCGCCCACCAATCCAATGTAATAGGCCACCAGCGAACCCAGATTGCATCCCACGGCCCCGGCAAGTCCCACCCAGAGGAGGTGAAACCGGCCGTTGGAAACCAGGTATCCGGCGAAAGGCATGATGACTTCCGACGGCAACGGGATGCAGGCGGATTCGATGGCCATCAGCAGGACAATGCCGAGGTAACCAGATTGGGAAATCACCGCAATGATGAAGGCAGCAAGGTACTCAAGGATGCGAGAAACCATAGTTTGTTTTCCGGGGATCAAGAATCTGGCGGGTTATGGAATGACAGCACAACTTCTGATAAACAGCCTGAGCATCCGCCCGCCTCAGAGCCTGTGCTCATGGCCCTAAAATGCTGAAAAGGAACTAGAAAGCGTTGGCGTCCTGAGTAAATACATAGCCAGGGAGCCCCACGCCGTCGGCGCCTCTCTCCACCTTGACGCGGCGAAGGTCATCGTTTCCGCCACCCACTTTTCTGAGGACGGCGTAGGAGGCAAAGACTTCGGTATAGACCTTGGTTACCAGCCAATTGTCGCCCGTGGCTTGCAACTGCCAGATTTGGCCCAAGAGAATTGAGGAAACAGCCACGCGCTAATACTCCTTATCGGGAGACAAAGTTCCGCAAAGGGAACGTTAAAATGAGCCTCAATTGAAGGCCTATTCAGCTAATCTAACTTCCCCTTGCGGGGGAGTCAAGAGGGCACGCCAACTTCTGCCGCATTCGCCCATCAGGGATTTATCGGAGGCGAAGCTGGCTTCTCCCCCAAAATTGCGGTCGTTTGTAAACGTAATTTAACCCGCGCGATGGTAACGGATGCAACCCAATTGCCGTCTAATGCCTCAAACAGACGGGTGGTTCTGGGTTGGCCCCGATCGCAAGGCCGGAGGTTCATTCACAATCAAAGCCAGTGTCTGTAAGTCATCGACAAGTCCAGGTTCAGTATTGTGAGTGAAACAAAGAAACAGGGGCCCGAACTTTCCACGGTGGTATAATCGCCGGTGAGGAGTAATGCCATGAGGAAGCCGCGGCTTATAGCACTGTTGCTGATGATGATCCTGTGCTGGGTCTCGCTTCCCGGCTGGGCCGACGACAAGAAAGATGACGTTGATGACATTGGCGATCGCAAGGTCGCGCATCGCAGCATCATCTCGCAGGAAAAAGAGATTGCCATCGGCAAGCAGTATGCCGATCAAATCGATAAAGAAGCCAAGATTCTCAAGGACCCGGTTATCAATGAGTATGTGAACCGCGTGGCGCAGAATCTGGCCCGGAACTCCGACCTTACTATTCCCCTGACCATCAAGGTCATTGACGACCCCTCGATCAATGCGTTCACCTTGCCGGGCGGCTTCATGTACCTCAACACCGGCACGCTGATGGCAGCGGATGAAGAAGATCAGGTGGCAGGCGTTATTGCCCATGAGATTGGCCACGCCGCAGCCCGCCATTGGGCCAGCACGATGACCAAGCAGACGATCCTGCAATTCTCCATGATTCCCCTGATGTTCATCCCCATGACGGCGGCCGTCTATATGGGCGTTATGGAAGCGTACATGAACGGCATCCCCCTGGCCTTTCTGAAGTTCAGCCGCAAGGACGAACAGGAAGCCGACTTTCTGGGCTTGCAGTACATGTATAAGGCGGGCTACGATCCCAATGCCTTTGTCGGCTTTTTTGGCAAGGTGATGGACGAAGAACGGCGCAGCCCCGGCAGCATGGCCAAAGTATTTGCCGACCATCCCCCCACCGGCGACCGCATTATCGCTTCGGAGGAAGAGATCCAGAAAATTCTTCCCAAGAAACCCGAGTACCTGGTATCGACCTCGGAGTTTGATGACATCAAAGCGCGCTTGCAAACTGTGATGACGCAGCACAAGCGGCAGCAAAAGAGCGACTCCGGGCCAACTCTGCGTAAGAAAGAGTCGACCGATAAGACTTCTACCCAGTCCGGTTCCGCCCCGCAGCAGACCGACTCGGGCGATGACCAGCCGCCCGTGCTGAAGCGGCGCGACTAGACAAAGTCACGCTCAAGACAAAGTTAGAAGGCGTCCGAAATTTCGGGCGCCTTTTTTCCGTTCATGAATAAGAACAGATGCCCCTGCGGGCCAAGCGAGATAAAGTTTTTTAGAAAGGGTTGTTAACGATCAGGAATGGCTGGGGGTATTGAAAACGACGCCCAGCTTGCGCAGTTCGTCGTTATAGTATTTCTTGTAAAGAATTTCCCACTCGCCGGTGCCTTCTGCAATAGTCCGCTTCTGCAAAACTATGCGGGCCTTGGCAAGTTCGCCGATTTTCTCTTCTTCGTGCATCAGATCGGTGAGGATTTTGACAGTTTCCTGGCGGATAGTATTGGGTTCTTCGAAAATTTCAATCTCGTCCAGTGCTTCGATCGCACCCATGATGCGGTGCGATATCTGGACAATCTTTTCGTAGCTCATTTTCATCGGTTCAACATACCGCCCGTCTAAAGGATGATCTTGCGTTCGCGAACCAACTGCCTCTTGACCACTTTAAACGCCTCTTCAAAGGTGGCGCCCAATTCCTTCATCTGGTCGCCGTGCTGTTCCAGGATTTTGCGCACGTCTTCGTTGATGCGATCCTCGACGCTGAATTCATCCACCATGACCTCGTACATGACTTCGGTGACGTATTCAGGCTGGTCGAATTGGATGAGCCCGGCCTTGGTAAGGCGCTTCAGAACTTGTTTGGCCATGTAGGCCACGTACTCTCGCGGAAACTGCATAATGGGGTCAGTGTCTTTCTTGACGATCGAACACAGCTAGTGTATATTCCTGAGATTGGAACTGTCAAGGCACGTATGCCGAGGGACTGTGGTCAGTGGGTCCCCGCTCGATGGGAAGCTGGGCGGTTAGCTCAGTTGGTTAGAGCGTCTGCCTTACAAGCAGAAGGTCGCCCGTTCGAGCCGGGCACCGCCCACCATTATAACGCCATCAGTTGCCGATTTGCTTCTGATGGGCTGGCTTTTTCGCTTCGTTTGAAGTAGAATTCCTAAGTTTGTTGATCGCTGGTAGTTTTATGGGGACGTAGTTCAGCTGGTTAGAACGCATGCCTGTCACGCATGAGGTCGCGGGTTCGAGCCCCGTCGTCCCCGCCAAATATTTTGATGGAAGAATCAAGCGATCTGCCTTCCTTGAACGTCCCATTAATCCACATTCCAGACTCAGAATAGCCTCCATCGCCTGGGAATGCAGAGACTTTTGCCCTCTTTTCGACCAAGGGGTAAACATACCACGGCATAGGGGCAGCGCTGCCCCAGTCCAATACGCGGGCCCGCGAAACGGAAAAGGGCGTTTTCTCCTGGGCCTGAATGCAGTCAGTTCTTCACTGCTGCATCAATTCCGTAATCTCTTTGACGATTCTCTGCACGGAGGGTTGGATTTGTGCATCGAGCGAGGGGCTGAACGCATGGGGTGCAGGCAGGGCGCAGATTCGCCGCACCGGGGCATCGAGTGCGTCCAGAGCCTTCTCCGCTGCCAGCGCCGCTACTTCTGCCGCGAATCCGCAGTTCGCGTAGGCTTCATCCACAATCGCCAGACGGCCAGTTTTGGCCACTGACTTCAGGATGGCTTCTTCATCCAGGGGCGCCACCGTGCGCGGATCGATGACTTCCACGGAGATTCCCTGCTTCGCCAGAATCTCCGCCGCTTCCATGGCGCGCAACACCATCAGGCTGACGGCAAACACAGTCACATCACTACCATTGCGCCGCACCACGGCCTGGCCAAACGGGATCGTATACTCTTCTTCCGGAACCTCTCCCTTGCTTCCGTACAAGGCTTTGTGCTCGAGGAACAACACCGGGTTATCTTCATGCAGGGAGGTCTTTAGCAATCCCTTGACGTCATAGGGGTAGGCGGGAACAACCACTTTGAGTCCGGGGATGTGGGTGTAGAACGAATACAAGGTATGGGAATGATGCGGGCCAGCGCTGCGCACACCTCCCATGGCGGCACGGATCACCAGGGGCACTTTATACTTTCCATTGGAAATGTAATGGGTCGTTGAAGCCTGCTGGATGATCTGCCCCGACGTCTCGAGCATAAAATCCATGAAGACGATGTCCACGATGGGACGGCTGCCCGCCATAGCGGCCCCAATCCCAATGCCGGTCTGGCCGGTTTCAGAAATGGGAGTGTCGCGCAGGCGTTCCCCTCCAAATTCGGCAAAGAGGCCACGCGTCTGCTGCCAGTTTCCGCCCCGAACACCGATGCCCTGCCCGATATAAAAGATCGAAGGGTCCCGCCGCATCTCCTCGCGCAGAGCTTCAATTCCCGCCTCGGCGTAACTGATCGTGCGGGTCTTCAAATTTTCGTGGCCTGTGGTGGCCTTTGCCGCCAAACCGCTTTCCGCCATAATTCCCTCCAGGCTTGCTTACTTGGAATAAACATGGTCCAACGCCGTCGCCGCATCGGGCTGAGGGCTGTTCAGTGAAAACTCCGCGGCCTCATCGATCAACTTGCGGACATCGGCGTCGATGGTTTCGAACTCCTGGGGCTCGGCTATTTTTGCTTCCAGGACTTGCTCCCGCAGCTTGGCCACAGGGTCACGCGCCTTCCAGGCGGCAATTTCGTCCTTGGGACGGTAGCCCGTGCCCGGATCTCCCACATGGTGGCCAAACCATCGGTAGGTGAGGCACTCAATGAGTGTCGCTCCCTCGCCGCGGCGTGCCCGAGCAATGGCCTCGCCTGCTTTCTCATATACTGCCAGCACATCCTCACCATCAACTTCCACGCCAGGAATTCCATAAGCCTGACCACGATTGGCCACATGGGTGTTCTTAGTCGCCGCTGTAAAGGGCGTTTCCGTGGCATACATGTTGTTCTCGCAAACTGCCACCAGGGGTAGATTCCACACACCCGCCATGTTCAGTCCCTCGTGAAAAGCACCGTTACTTACCGCACCGTCGCCCAAAAAGACCACAGCCACCTGATCGGTGCCGTGTAATTTGGCACTCAGTGCTGCCCCGGCGGCGATGGGGATACCCGCTGCGACAACCCCGTTCGTACCAAGAAATCCCACGGCGGGTTCATAAAGGTGCATGCTGCCTCCCCGGCCACCGCAGCATCCGCCCACCGTACCCATCAATTCCGCCAGCGCCTCACGCGGTGGAATCCCCTTGGCCAGAGCGTGTCCATGGCCGCGATGGGTACTGGTGACGTAATCATCCTTGCGCAAATGGGCGCACACTCCCGCCGCCACAGCCTCTTCCCCCACATAGAGGTGGATAAACCCTGGCATCTTACCGGAGCGAAACAGCTCATAGGCCTTGAGCTCAAATTCCCTCTGTTCCTGCATGCTTCGATAGAGACTCAAGGCCAGTTCTTTGGAAATATTCATAGCGAATTCCTTTTATAAGGTCCGGCTCACTGCGCATGGATTTTGGAACGGACAAACCTACTTTTGCCTCTTGCCCTTTGCCTTTTGACTTTCTATTCCCGGACTTCCTACCAATCCCTAGCGAAGCCTGCCGTCCATCCACCGTCGATGACCAGCACGGTGGCGGTAACATAACTCGCATCGTCTGACGCGAGGTAAAGGGCGCCCTTGGCAATATCTTCCGGAGTTCCCGGCCGTCCCAACGCGACGTGCGACAGCAAGCTCTCGCCCAGTTTCCTCCCTTCCGGGCTGTAAAACATCGCCTTGGTTCCTTCCACAAGAATTGAGCCAGGGGCAATGGCGTTCACGCGAATTCCATACCGCCCAACCTCCAGCGCATGGGAACGCGTAAAATTGATCACCCCAGCTTTTGCTGCGGCAAAGGCTGACTGCATGCGAACAGGCACCACGCCAAACGCTGAGCTGATATTGATGATGGTTCCCTTGCCCCGCTTCACCATCCGGGCGGAAACGGCGCGTGAACAGTAGAAGAGCCCGTCCAAGTCCACGCGGAGAATGCGATGCCAATCGTCGTCCAAGAATTCATGAATCGGGTGACGTTCTTTTCCCAGATTAATTCCCGCGTTGTTCACCAGGATATCAATCGGCCCCAGGTCCGCTTCCACGGCCTCGACCATCGCGTTCACCCGGTCCACATCGCCGACGTCTCCAAGGTAGAATTTTGCTTTTCCCCCGCGCTTTTCGATCTCCGCAACCGTCTGTGCTCCTCCGGGCTTGATGTCATTCACGGCAATCAAAGCACCATTTTCAGAGAACGCATAGGCCATGGCTTCGCCGATGCCTTGTCCAGCGCCCGTAATCAAAGCCACGCGGCCCGCCAGATCCACTTTCATAGAATTTCCTCCGATGTTTCCATCCCCGCTCGCTTCACCGGGAAGCAGCAGCCCGGCCGAACGATGCCACGGCAGTCAAGATAATCACGAATGGTGGATCGCTTTTTCCCCGGGACGGGAATCTACCCTTTCTCAAGAGTCAATGTCAAGCAAGGTCGCGTGAGGGAGTGGGGTGGAAACCGACCCGGGTCCCGGAATTTGTGACCCGAGTTTCAGAACAAGAGCGTTCGCATGATGGGGGCCGCCCTTCACTGCGGAGGACGAATAAGCCGGAGTATCCCGACGCAACCCCGCACATCCCGGCGTTTCCCGCCTTCTTGGCTTTGGCATTACCGCATGACACCAACACCACGAAATCGGACTTTAGAGGGACATTTCTACCGGGATCGACAAAATGCAACGCCTCAATTGAATTTTCGCGCGATGAAGGTTAAGGTAAATGCGCCTTGCCCACCGTCACTGGGGACTGGGATCTTAAGGAGCCACCATGATCCAAAATCGTAATTGCGCCGCCACTTTGCCCTTCTCCGTCCGTCGCCGCACAGAGGGCGGACGCATGGAAAGGACTTTCCCAAGGCTCCTTTCCCCGATCGCCTTCGTGATCTTTATAGTTGCAGCCATCATCCCCATTTCAGGCAGTGCGTTTGCGCAGGACGCAGGTCCCGTCGCGCGGTGGTCGTTTGACAGTGCCACCGTCCCCGTGACACATGACACGGCGGGCGGAATTGATGACAAGGTTGGAGGCTTCTATAAGTACGTTCCCGGGGTTTCGGGAACTGGCTTGCGGTTTGATGGATACACCACCAGCGTGGTTCGCAAGGCGGTGGCCGCCCCCAAGTTGCACGGGGCATTTTCTGTGGAAGCATGGATCGCGCTGGATACCTACCCGTGGAACTGGCTTCCAGTGGTCGATCAGGAGGAAGATCATCAGACAGGGTACTTCTTTGGGCTGGATGCATTTGGGCACCTTAGCCTCCAGGTTTTTGTTGATGGCGTCTGGAAATCCGTGACTTCGACGGCGCAAATCCCGCTAAAAAAGTGGGCGCACATCTCAGGAACCTATGAGGAGAACCATGCACTGACCATCTATCTTGACGGAAAAGAGGTGGGGAGTCTGGCCGCAAGTGGCCCCATGTTGACGGCGGAAAAACAGGACTTGATCATCGGCAGGGTGCGGGAGCCTGAGCTTCCCTTCCCCTCGTTTTCCATCAGCCCGCACAATGCGGTTTGGTACTCGCTCGATGGCATTCTGGATGAGATTGCCATCTATGATCGGGCACTGACTGCGCAAGAGATTCAGCAAACTTACGCCTCGGCCCACGCGCCCGCAGGCGACGTCATTCCGTGGCCGGTGCTTCCCTCGGGCCCTCCCGGACCGGGCCCCTTTGGCGCGTTCTATAGCACGCTTAAGTTTGAAGATACCTGGGATAGGCTGCGCCGCATTGGGCCTGATTCCGATATTGTCGTCCGCTTTGATGATTCGCCCATCCGTCTGGTCTTCTGGCAGGGCACCAACTACATTCCCGCCTGGGTCACCGAAAACGGCAAGTGGTTCACCGACGAGTTCCTTGAATCCTATTCCGCCGGTTGCCCGGACCACGGCGATTGCGAACCCATGTCTGACAAGCAGGAGCGCTATTCGCATGTCAATATTATGGAAAGCAGCGATGCGCGAGTGGTTGTTCACTGGCGTTATGCCCTGGCTGAAGTGGACCACAATTTGGGCGCCAATCCTGACCCTTTGACGGGATGGTTCGATTGGACGGATGAATATTGGACGGTTTACCCGGACGGGGTGGCCATACGCAAGCAGGTGCTCCATCCCACCGATCAGACCCAGGGGTATGAGTGGCAGGAGACGATTATCGTCAACCCGCCGGGCGAGCGGCCGGACGATGACATCAATTTGGACGCTCTGACCATCGCCAACATGAAGGGCGAAACCGCCACTTACACGTGGCTGCCCAAACCTTCCGGCGTATACGGAGACCTGCGTCAACCCAAGGGGATCGATAAACCGGAAAATGGAAATATCCAGTGGGTGAATCTCAAGTCCACATGGAAACCCTTTGAAATCGTATCACCCACGCACGCTTCGTTCGAAATCTTCAACATTGCAAAGTCGTACTTCTCATTTGGCTGCTGGAACCACTGGCCGATCACGCAAATTCCCTCCAGCGGACGATTCTGTGTGGCGCCCGACCGCGCCTCGCACTCTTCGCTATCCCACATCTTCTGGGACACCTCTGAAACCACAGAGAGTTCCATGACCAAGCTGCTGATGGATGGCTTGACCACGAAACCTGCGGCGGAACTTGCCCCATTGGCAAAATCGTGGCTGACTCCGGCCCAGATTGAGGTGCAGGGTGAGACTTTCGAAAGCAAGGGCTATGATCCGGCCCAACGCGCCTTCGTCGTAGTTCGGAAAAATCCAGGACCACCGGTGGCGCTGGGATTAACTTTGCGCGCGAGCGATTCCTCGCCCCTGGTGAATCCCGCCATTGTCATCAAGAACTGGGGAGATGCCACAGCGCAACTGAAGATCAATGGGAAACCCATAAGCTGGGGGAAGGATTTTCGACGAGGTTACGTTCCCCATCTCGATGGGACTGATTTGGTGGTCTGGATGCGGCAATCATCGGCCGAGCCTTTGCAGCTAACCTTAACGCCGGGACGCTGAGGCTGCGACGCGGCTGATCAAGATTTTTGTCGCGGCTCGTCTAAGCCCGGATCCATTCGTCCTGCGAAATGTGCGAGCGCAATGGCTCGAAGTTTTTCCTAGTTGCTCGCACTCTTCGTGTCCCGGAGCACGAGCACCAGGATGCGTCCGTCCGAGTGAAACTCCCCGCCTGTTGCCGTCTTGGCCGTCGTCAGAGGATCGGCGGGCGTAACGTGATCCCGTTGGACGACCAGCCCCGTGCCCGAAAGTGTGCCATTCACGTACTCGCGCTCGCCATCGATTGCCGGATCGATCTTATGCGTCACGCCATTATTCCGCTGGTCCCGCTCGAATCCAATATCGTGAGTCGCCGCCACGCACCATAGAGGCCGCCCATTGACCTCATAGGGTGATTTCCAGAGACGCAGATGATGGCGAGACATCGCCACTTTCACCGGCTCGGCGTGTGCAAATCCATAGTCCTGGGGCCGGTTGAAAAGGAAGAGTATGCTCATCGGCATCGTCAGGTAATCCTTTTTTTCAAGGGTCCCCTTGAGGGCGTTCATCATCGCAGTTCCCACGGACTTATCCACCTGGGCCCACCCCGCCGTGGTGAATGCCTGAAGCACCTGATCCTGCGTTCCCACGATGAAGACGTTGACCATATCGCCGGGGTTGCCGTTGGGATCGGAGTTGCGGCGCGGGATTTGGCTGAGTAAATCGGGAGTGATGCCTGGGATACGGGTCTCCGCCGGACCACCCACGTTGGTGGCAGCCCCTGAACCCTCGTTGAGAACCTCGATCTTCACCTGGAAACTGCCGTTGGCGGTCGAAGCCTCGCTCATGCTCTGATTGATCCCCAGGAACAATCGCCCTGCCACGGGAACATCGTATTCCTTGTTTGCGCCCACCAGGAACGCCTGCGCATAAGCATCGGAACCGATCCGGCCAATCAAAGCGCCGTGGCCGGCATCCTTTACCGCATATTGATGGATCAGGTCAGCCCATCCGCGAGGGAGCCCGTCCGGACCGAACGTTCCCGCCGTTCGCGATTTTCCTTTGAGAGATGTGTCAGATGGATAGGTGATTTGTCCGCTTGCAGTGAAGCGCAGTTTCGCCCCTCCGCGAACGTCGACATTTGTGTCCACCCAAACCTTTGTGCCCGCCACTTCAATGTCGTAAGACTTGATACTGCCGGTCTGCGCCCGCACCGCAGTGCCAGGGCGCAACAGGGCCGCCGTACCAAACAGCAACGCTGCCAACGTGAATACTTTCGTCCTTTGTATGATTTTCATGGCCTTATCCTTGCCGTGACTCCATATTTCTCTCCCGTTCACGAACCGTAATTTGCCGCTGGCGCCAGATGGACGTGAAACCTTGTTCATCGTGCCAGTTGACTTAACGGGGGAATCATACCATGCCAGACTCGGGTGGGTTCAAGTGTGCCAGGCCCCGCACTTGATCGGCAAAAGGACGAACTCAGGGCAATGACGAGGAATGCGTCAGAAGGTGGTTATTCTTATGACATATTCACGCATCATAAGCAGTTCAAGAGCGGTGAAAATCGTGTTTACGCTGAAAGGAAAGCGGTTAGGTGGTACGCCTGGCAGGATTCGAACCTGCGACCTTTTGCTTCGGAGGCAAACGCTCTATCCATCTGAGCTACAGGCGCACACGCAAGGAGTTTAATACCTTGGTCACGCCGGGGTCAAGCGTGCGATCGACAGGGGAGCAGTGTTATCCAAGATTTGACCCGTATCAAACGCCATTCCTGCCCATAAAGGGGGATTCAGTCCTTATTGGTGAAGAAGAAGGGTTCACACAGAGGGCACCGAGATTGGCCACAGGGAGCACGGAGAAAGCCCGAAACCTCTTGCGTGTTCTTTATGGTCAGTAATTGGCCCTCTGTTGACGACTTTCGATGGACGATTGACTTTTTTTGATGGGTGAGAGGTAATGGGCGCAAGGTCATTTGGCCGCTTGATCTTTGAGTTTCAAATTACGGTTTACAAATTTCGAGATGCAATGAAGGGGAAACCCGATGAGCCGACTTTGGATTGCAGTGCGATCCATTATTTATGCTTCGTTGTTCCTCGCGGCATGGGGCGGGATCGCACTGGAGTGCCGCGCCCTGGACAAGCATATTCCGCTTCGAGTTCCCGGCGGATTGGTGGTTCCGGGTGTCCTATTGGGGTTGGCAGGCGCCACACTCTCACTGTCAACAATTGTTCTTTTCATTTTTCAAGGCCGAGGCACCCCGGCAGTTTTTGATCCCCCAAGAAGATTCGTTCCGCAGGGCCCCTACAGATTTGTCCGGAACCCCATGTACATCGGCGGAGTCTCGATGCTGCTGGGATTGGGGCTTTACCTCAGATCCCTTGCCATGACCTTATACGCGGTGGGTGCATTCCTGTTGATTCACACCTTCGTGGTTCTGGCGGAAGAGGCGGGCCTGAGAAAAAGATTCGGGCAGGAATACGAGGACTATTGCCGCGTCGTGCCACGCTGGATTCCGCGCCTTACCCGGCCGCATCTTCCAAATTAACCTGAGGGATCAGCGCCTGCACGGCGGCGAGATCAGCCACACGAGTTCCTTCCATGGCAACGGTTGCAGCGCTGGCGGCCACGGCCATTTGGAATGCCTGACGAAAAGCCAATCCCTCGACGGCGGCGTAAGCCATGACCGCCACCATGGTGTCGCCCGCTCCCACGCTGCTCCGCACCGTGACCGCGGGCGGGCGGGCAAACAGGGCATCCTCCCCCGCCACACCCACTGCGCCTTCCGACCCCAGTGAGATCAGAACCTGTGCGCTTCCCATCCTGATTAATTCCCGCGCGCCTTCCACCAAATCGCAACGCGATTCCAACTTCCTCTTCAGCAGGTCTTCCACCTCCGCCCGATTGGGCTTGATCAGGAATGGCCTGGCCGCCAGACCCAGTTTAAGCGCCGGGCCGGCAGTATCGAGGATGCACCGGGAACCTTTCGCCGTGGCGACACGAATAAGATCCGCAAAGATTTCTGGGGGAGCGTCGAGCGGCAGGCTGCCGGAAAAAACCATCAGGTCGCAGTGCGGCGCATGGGCTGCGATTTTTCCGCGCAATTCTTCCAGGTGCCCGGCCACGACCCGAAATCCAGGCTCGTTCAGCTCCGTCTCCGTCCCCAGTATGGGATCGTGAATCTTCAGGTTGACGCGTGTCTCCCCGGGTATATGGGTAAAGTCGGCGGGGATACCCTCCGCATTCAGTGCATCGAGGATGAAGCGGCCGTTGCTGCCGGCCTCCAGTCCGAGCGCGCAGACGGCGGCGCCCAATCGCTTCAGGACCTTTGCCACGTTAATTCCCTTTCCTCCGGCGTCCACGCGGTCCACTTCCACTCGATTGGTCTTGCCGATTTCAAAGCCGCGGACGGTCACACTCTTGTCCACTGCCGGATTCAGGGTAACAGTTGCAATCATTTTTTATCCAATCGTTCCAACGCCAGACGTCCGCGCGACTTGAGCATCAAATACTTTTCCTAACCTGACCCGCCGCGCGAGTGTTCAAAGGCCGGTGGCGAAAAAGTGAACAACCGCCTGTCCCAAAACAGCCGCCGTCACAACATTTTACTCCTTGTTGTCATAACCGTGCCTCAATCCCGGCGAGCCATTGCTTTCACCAGCGGTCGGGGGTATGTTATCCCCTGGGCCGGAGGTCGATTCCAGAGATTCCGGTGGTAAGTCGCAGCAGGAAACGAATCGCCCCCCCCCCGCCAACAGGTCGTGAAGTTTGGAAGACAAACCAGACTGGCCCCAGGATAGATATTCCAAATCTTCGGCTCGCCTGCATCCGTCATTCGTAACACGGCACGAACCAGTATTCCCGCCTCCCGCAGGAGATTGACGAAAGGGCAACACCCATGATCACCGTAATCTCCCGGTTCAGGGTTGCCGACCAGAAAACGGCCGAGGTCGAGCAGGCATTCCACGAACGTCCTCACCTTGTGGAGAAAGCGGCTGGCTTCCGAGGACTCGAGATTCTTCAGGACTCCTCCGACTCAAACATCTTCTATCTCTATACAAAATGGGATAGCCTGCCTTGTTACCGGGCGTGGCATTCGAGCGCCGCCCATCGAGAGTCCCACGCCCTTATTCCGAAAGACCTCAAGCTTGACCCTTCCTACACTAAAGTTGAGATCCTTTACGATGAGATTCCGCGGGAGAGCGGCGCCCTGGGGGCGTTTCTCGATAGCTTCCTTGCCGCCAGCAGCAATATCATCCATCTCCGACTGGATCAGGACGGCATCATCAAAACTTGTTCTCCTGCATTCGGTGATGCAATGGCCATCCCCCGCGAAGACCTCATTGGCAGGAAAATCAACGAGTTTATGGTTGAGCTTGATGCAGTATCGTTTGCCCATCGCCTTGCATCCGGCCAAAGCGGCGAGGATTTCATCCTCAACTTCTCAGGATCCAGCCACTCGCCATTCAGCGTGCGAGCAAGGTTGTTCTTTAATGAGGAGGGCTCATACCTCATCGCGGAGCGCGATCCGGAAGAAGAAAGCATCTTGAGCCGAGAACTGATTGGTCTGAATAACGAATTCGTGCGGCTGTCTCGCGACAACCAGCAGAAAAATCGCGAACTCAGGAAGACCCGGGATGATTTGGCTCAAGCCCTTGAAGAACGCGACAGGTCATATTGGTTTGTTCGGAAGACCCTCAAAGTCTTGCCCATCTGTTTGCGTTGCCACAAGGTAAAATCCTCCGGCACGTCATGGGAAAGCCTGAACGACTTTCTGATGAAAAACTCGAACTTCTTAAGCCATGGATACTGCCCGGACTGCCTGGAAAAGGAATTGTCGGAACACAAATGACAACCGGACTCTTGCAAAAGCGCAGTGGCATTGCCAATCGCATTCAATCGGGCAAGGAGAGGATTGCCAGGGAAGTCAATGATGAATTCTTCCTGCGCCATCCTGATTGGAAGGAGCGGTATGGCGAACGCGGCATTCGGCGAGGTTTTGAAGACGCTTGTTTTCACCTTGATTTCCTGACCGCTGCGGTGGCGGCAGGCAATATTCCTGCCTTTGCCGATTACGCAACGTGGGCAAGAAGAATGCTCGAGGCGCGGGGAATTGCCCCTGCATATCTGGCAGAAAACCTTCGCCAGCTCGGCGAAGCTGCTGCCAACATTTTGGAAAAGGATGACCGGGAATTTCTTTCACCTATTGTGTTAGCCGCGGTCAGTGCATGTGAACGACCCTTGCCCCCCTCCGAATCCCCGGAATCAGCGGTGGCCATCTTCGCTCAGGCTTTGCTGACCGGAAACCGGAATGGCGCTCTTAATATTGCCCGAGCACATTTGAATGAAGGACAAACTGTAAAAGATGTTTATTTCAAACTGATGCAGCCAGCCATGTATGAAATTGGCAGGTTGTGGGAGACCAATCAGATCACCGTGGCGCGAGAACACCTGGCAACAGCATTGGCACAATTTGTTATGGCGCAGTTGTTCCCATTGTTGATCCGGGAGGAGACCATCGATCGTGGGACAGCAGTGGTGGCGGGTGTTCAGGGTGAGTTGCACCAGATTGGTGCGCTGATGGTTGCCGACTCCTTGGAATCAGACGGCTGGCAGGTCAGCTTCCTGGGGAGCAATATGCCTCATTGGGGTATTCTGGAGGCATTGAGGCAAGAAAAGGCATGCTTGCTGGGTATCTCGACCTCGATTCTCTTTAACCTCCCCAAGGCGGTGGATTTGATCCAAACCGTGCGCAATAGCTGCCCAGGTGTCAGTATCATGGTGGGAGGCGCAGCGTTCAAAGCCACCAATGACTTATGGAAGGAAGCGGGCGCCGACGCCTTCGCCCCCGACTTGATGGCAGCGGTTTCAGTCGCGAGGCAATTCAGCAAGGAAACCCGCGCATAAGTTCTCCTGCGCCGTTGGGGCATTGGAACCGATCTATTAGACTCCATCTTAGCTTGCTGGTGTCCTTCGACTTCCTCCTGCCCTCTTGAAAGATCGCCGGACCGGCCGCGAGCTTAAACAAGAACACACTGATTGATCAGCAGCCTCGCTTATTCCCAGGGCCGCCCTTCCTTCCCTTCATGGGAGCACCGTCATGCGTATTCATGAACTGGAATATCTTGAGAGCTTTTTTCAGTTAGCTGAACCCGGTTACGCCCGGCTTTCTTCGCTTGATAAAGTGCCTTGTCAGCCGCCCGGTAGAGTGATTGTAATTCAACTCCGTCTCCAGGATACTGGGCCACTCCGGCGCTGAATGTCACATGAAACACCACCCCGCCAGGAGTCGTAAACTCTTCCTTGCGGAATGCGTCCAGCATTCCTTCCATTCGCCGCGCGGCGTCCTGCTGCCCCACGCCAAACATGCCAACCGAGAACTCCTCGCCACCCCAACGTGCCACCACATATTCACCGCGAAATGTCCTTAACAGAACGTTTCCGAGCTTGCGAAGCACCTGGTCGCCCACGGGGTGGCCGTGCGTATCGTTGATCTGCTTGAACTTGTCGAGATCGAGCATGGCAAAGGAAAAAGGCCGATGCATTCGGGCGGCCAGGCGAATCAATTGGTTCATCATGGTATGGGATTTTCGCCGGTTGGCCACACCCGTGAGAGGGTCTGTCTCCACGAACGTGCGATACAGGCGGGCATGCTCCAGGCGATTGTTGATGCGGGTCAGCAGTTCGGGCCCCACCACCGGCTTGTTGACAAAATCTTCCGCGCCGGCCGCAAACACTCGTCGCACGGTCTCTGCATCCCTGCGCATGGTAAGGAATAGGATGGGGATACCAAACCATCGCGGATCGTTGCGCACCACCTTGCAAAGCTCAATGCCGTTCAAATGGGGCATGTCCACATCCAGAATCAGCAGATTTGGCGACGTCCGTTCAAATGTCTCCCAGAATCGAAGCGGTTCATCCAAGGTGGTCACGTGGATTCGTTTGGGTTCCAGCAACGCCTTGAGAGTGGCCAACACCAGGGGATCATCGTCCACCACCATTACCTTGGACTCCAGGGCGCTCTCCCGGTCCAGCAGTTGCATCACGGCATCCAGGACCTCGGAAGGCGGAAGCGGTTTCTGCAGGAAGCCTCTGCCCCCGCGCTCAGCCACTTCAACGCGGTCGATCAGACTATTGCACTCGGTAAAAACAAGGGTGGGAACGGCAGGATCCCGGACTGCCAGCTCTTCCAGAAGATGCAAACTGTCCCCCACGTCTTGCGGCAGCGACAAGTCCAGCAGCACCACATCAGGCCGGCAGCGTCCCAGCACCTCCCGGGCCGTGGACAATTCGCTTACTGCTTCCGCCCGAAGCTCCCTGCTCGCGGCCTCTTCCACCAGCTGTCGTGCCAGTCCTTCGTCACCATCCACAACCAAAAGAAACGGGCGGCTATCGCTCGTGGGCAAGCGCTGCTCGGTTGACTGCTTGGCCGGGCGACTCTCCAACTCCCGGCGAAGAGCCGCAGCAGTTTCTGAAAGGTATAGTGCCTGCTCCGGTTCCAGGGTTGACCCGGCGTGAATGGACCGTTCAATCTCATGTGCCAATCGCGAAGCCTCATTGAAGCCAAACGATCCCACGGACCCGGCCAATTTGTGGGCCTCCCGCTCCGCTTTCTCCCGGAGTTCATCCCTGAGGTCGCCTTCCAGAAGGGCAGATAAAGCTTGTTCGACCACCTCAACTCGCCCAAGAATCGTGCTCTTGAACCGAGGCCAGAGTTTGGCCACCGCCGCCAAGGTCTGATCCTGCCCCGGATCTTGCTCATGGGGCTTGAAACATAGGGCTCGATGAAGCCGCTCACCTGCCTGACGTGCCAACTCCTCCGGATCCAGGGGATGAAAGCAGAGCTGCTCCACTCCCAGCTTCCTCACCAACATCGTTTGCAGTTCGGAGGGCGCCCCTTCCTCCAGGCAATAGATGACGGGGAGACAAGACCCTTCCGGAAGCTTTCGCGTTTCGGCGAGAAGCTCAAGAGCGGGCGGATCCGTCAGGTAGTGGTCGATCACCAACAATTGCCAACCACCCTGCGCCAAGGCCGCCAGGGCTTCGCGGCCGTGCTGGACGGCCTTGATTTCTATACCCTCAAGACGGTGTTCAAGGTACGACACCAATTCTGGCGAAACGCCTGCAGTAAGAATCGAAGTCATCGTCAGATACCTCCCGGCAACCGGTTGTTATCGGCTACGTGTTCCAATGCAGGGCCTCTGTTACCTGCCCTGCCAACTTGAGGGGATCGAAGGGCTTCGCCACGACGCCTGCCACCCCTAATTCGGCAAACCGCCTCTGATCGGACGGCTGCAATTTGGCCGTCATGAGGATGACAGGAATATGCCGAATTGCGGGATCGGCTTGAAGGTTCTGGAAAGTCGTGGGCCCATCCATGCCAGGCATCATGACGTCCAGCAGGATGGCATCGGGTTGATTCGTATTCGCGATCTCGAGACCCACAGCTCCGGAACTGGCCGCCAACACTTCCCAGCCAGCCACCATCTCCAGGCTGATCTGTGCGACCTCCCGGATATCGTCCTCATCATCCACAATCAGAACCCGTTTTGTTGTCATTGCCGTTGCCCCTCTCTGCACCCGGAAGTCGCCCAGTTCAGCAGGCCAATCGCACGTTCCTCAAACTCTTGCGGCGTGAGGCGGCTTTTGGTCATGAAAATGGACTCCCCCAGCCGCAACCGTGCTCTCTCAGAATCGTCCAATTCTTTTACGGAATAGACTGCCACGGGCAGGTGTCGCAATTGCTCGTGTTGGCGAAGCTGTTCCACCACGCCAAAGCCGTCAAGTTCAGGCAACATCATGTCGAGCACAAGCAAATCGGGAATCAAATGCGGACAGATGTGAACGGCTTCCGGCCCGGTCCGGGCGTGGACTACCACCGCGCCATGGCGTTCAAAAACCGTGGTGAGCACCCGCGCCAAATCGTCATCATCCTCAACCACTAAAACGCGCGGCCCTTCGCCCGGTTTGCCCAAACCAGATTTGGCGCCAGAACTTTCGTCGATATGGATTTCTTCCGGCACCAAGGGAAGCGTAAAGAAGAAGGTGCTCCCCTGCCCCATCGAGCTTTCCACCCAAATCCGCCCACCATGCTGCTGCACAATGCTGCGAGTGATTGGCAATCCCAAGCCCGTCCCACCCTTTTCTCTTCGATCGGAAGCGTCAACCTGTTGAAAGCGTTCAAAGATACTCTCCTGCTTATCTTTGGGAATTCCCCTTCCCTCGTCCTTTACTTGAAACAGGAGAAAATCCGCCTGGGGCGTCGCACTAAACCAAATCGTCCGGCCTCGAGGTGAGAATTTTATGGCATTGCCAAGCAGATTGATGAAAGCCTGGATGATCCGGTCCGGATCGACACAGAGGCGGGCAGAGTGCGGTGATAGGGACAAGGTGACGCCTGCTCTTTCCGCCAATTCGCGCACATTCTCCACTGCCTGATTCATGAGCTTCGCAGCGTTGCAGGTCTGCTTCTCCATGTTCATCTTGCCGGATTCCATACGCTCAAGATCCAGGATGTCGTTGATCAGACGCACCAGCCGGTCGGTATTCGACACTGCGATCTCCAGCATCCGCTCACCTTTTTCTGGTTGGGAACGCAGCAGACCGCCCGCCAGCAACCCCAGTGCTCCTCGAATCGAGGTGAGTGGGGTGCGCAGCTCGTGGCTTACCACTGAAACCAATTCGCCTTTCATCCTTTCGACCTCGCGCCGCTCCGTGATGTCGCGGAAGTACCAGATTCTGCCGTAGAGCTTCCCCGTCGAGGCCCGCAGGGGAGAAGAGTAACGGTCAAAAACCCGCCCATTTTTGAGTTCAATTTCATCCCGCGATTCTTCAGTTGGATGGGAATAAAGATCGCGAACTCTTTCCATGAAGGGTTCCGGAGCCATGACTTGCCCTCGTACGTGCTCGATCAATTCCCCGTCGTCTTTGGTACGAATAGTTTCTTCAGGGAAGCCCCACATTCTGGCAAATTGCCGGTTGGCCAGCAGGACTTGACCTGCCAGGTCAACAACCAGGATCCCGTCAATCGTGGTTTCCGACTGCGCCTCTAAAAGCGCCGTCTTGAACAAAAGGTCCTGCTCCGCCCGTTTGTGAGCGGTGATATCCCGGGCGACCACGGAAACGCCCACAACCTCCCCATTGGCGCTCCTGAGAGGAGAGAGGGCGACGGACACATCGATGCGCCCACCACCTTTTGCAACTCTCACCGACTCGTGAGGCTCAATCACCTCGCCCTGCTTAACCCGCTCGATGAACTCCTCAACTTCCTTCCGCCGCTCCGGCGGAATGAGGGGAAGCCCCGGTTGCCCCAGTACCTCCGAGGATTTGTAGCCATAGAGTTTCTCCGCCCCGGCATTGCAGCTTCGAATCACACCGTCAAATCTGACCCCCAATATGGCATCTCCCGAAGACTCCACAATTGAGGCCAGGAAGTCACGTGTCGCTTCGGCTCGCGCGCGATGCATTCTGGCGCTGAGGATGGGAGCCACATAACTGGCAATGTCCTCCAACGCGCGCACGTCATCTTCGCTATAATCTGTTTCCTTGTTGGCCACAACGATAAGGCCAAGGGCCTCCCGGCGATAAAGAATGGGAATGGAAATATGCCGGCGAATGTTGATGTGCCCGTGCGGGATGCTGGTGGAAGGCTCGTTGGAATAGACGGTCTTTTTTTCCATGAGAGCACGACCCCAACTGCTTTGCCCCCAGGTTTCTCTCGGGAATCGTGACATTTTCTGCGGCATCTGGCACATTTGCCAGACTTCGCGAGTCATGCTGGGAACTTCAAGTGCCCCCTCTTCGTCAATGAACCCGAAGAGGCCAAGCGGGCTGTGCATGATGTCTCGGACGAGCCGGATAATCTCGTCGTAAATTTCGTCGTCCGGTACTGAAAGGAAGATCTCGGCGATTCTGGATTGATGTACCAGTTGCGCCTCCACCCGCTTACGCGCTGTGATGTCCATTTTGATGGCAACGAAATGACTGATCATCCCCTGTGCGTCGCGCACGGGAGTAATCGTCATCTCTTCGGTATAGAGCGCACCGTCTTTGCGCCGGTTGACAAGTTCCCCCTGCCATACTTCCCCGGAGATGATAGTTTTCCAGAGCTTCTTATAAAAATTGTTGTCATGGAAGCCGGATTTTAGGAGTCGCGGATTTTTGCCAATAACCTCTGAGGCGGAAAATCCGGTCAAACGCGTGAAAGCCGGATTCACCCAAAGGATCCGGGCCTCCCTGCTGACGATCACAATGCTGTTGGCGTCGGATTCCAGTGCAGCGGTCTGAAGGCGGGTTTCCTGCTCCGCCAACTTGCGCTTGATAAATTGCGCGATATTATCCGCCACGAATGACAGTCCTTGAAGCGTGGTTTCGGTGAGGGGCTGGCGCCCAAATGCCACCACGACTCCCAACACACGCTCCTCAATCTTCAACGGATAGCCGGCAAACCCCACCATGCCTTCGCACCTCGCCCATTCCGCGTCTCCCTCCCAGGACTCTTCCTGCACCGAGTTGAACATGTCGGGCAAACCGTTTTCGGCAATGCTTCCAATGTGGGACTTTCCCACGGGTATCCGGGCATTTTTACCGTTTTCGTTTGAGTTGGTCCCCGTGCTCGCCTTAAGTTCGAGAACATTCTCCTCCTGGTTCACTGTCCAGATCCTGGCGATGGCTGCTCCGACGTTACGAACCAGGATCTCCGTGCACTGCTGCAAACCTTGCTCCAGGCCCTCCGCCTGGGTAAGCACCCCACCCACTTCGGCAACAAGCGTCGCTAAACGGTGACGCTCAGCCATTTCAGTTTCCGCGCGCTTGCGTTCAGTAATGTCTGAGATCAATCCGTCGGCATACCGAATGCCGTCCTTTTCATAGGTGGCAAATGCCCGGTCGTGGACCCAGATCCACTCGCCATCCTTGCGCCTAACCCGGCATTCCACGTCGAATGGCTGACCTTGGCCAAGGAGCGCGCGAAATCCTTCCCTCACCTTTTGGACGTCTTCGGGATGAAGGGAATTCAAATAGATCTGCGACCCGTTTTCATAAATCTCTTCGGGGGAATAGCCACTCAGCTTTTCGATGTTCCTGCTGACAAAAGCAAAGCGGAAGTTATCATCCACAGTCCAGGGAACATCGGGGATGTTTGACAACAGGGAGCGGTATTTTTCTTCGCCCTCGCGCAGGGCCTCCTCCGCCCGCTTGCGTTGGGTGATGTTGCGCGAAACGCCAAATGTCCCAATGATGCTTCCGTGTGCGTCGCGCAGCGCCATCTTGGTGGTCGATACCCAGGTGACACTGCCGTCCGGCCACGTTTCCTTTTCTTCCTTATCCACAATTGGCTGGCCCGTTTTGATGATTTCCTGCTCATCGCGGTAGGCCAATTCGGCATGTTCAGCCGCATAGAAGTCAAAATCCGTCTTGCCAACCGCCTCGGAAGGGTGGCTCAGCCCAAATGCCTTTGCGAGCGACAGATTGATTCGGGCGAAGCGGCTTTCCCGATCTTTGAAGTAGACCATGTCGGGAAGATTGTCCATCAACGTGTGGAGAAGATGTCTTTCCTCCATCAACGCCTCTTTCACCTGCTTCCGTTCGCTAAGGTCACGAACGATGCTGAGGATAAACTTCTCCCCTCCCGTCTTTACAAGCGTTTGATTTTCTTCGACTCGTACGAACTGGCCATCCTTCCTCTTCAGAATGCTAAGGTGCAAGAACCCGTCCGCGCCTGCTGGGAGTCCCTCCTGAAGCACGGTGTGACCTTCGGGAGAGTGAAGGTCATCCGTGGTCATGTGGGTAATCTCTCCATCGCTGTACCCATCCAGCTCCGCCGCCTTGCCGTTGCGTCGCAAGATGCAATGTGTGGAAGGATCAATGAGGTAAACGGCATCGGGGGCCGATTCCAGAATTGCAAAAGATTTCCCCGCATCCTGTTTCAGCGCTCGCGTCAAAACACCGCGCCAGTAAAACGTTGAACGGTTGCTGAGGAGGATCATAGAGTTCCCCCCTGCCCGCCTGCATTCAATACGCGTCGAGCATCCTGTCCAGCTTCAGGCCATACGATTCCACGCCGCGCCAGGGGAAGGGCTATGGGGAGAAAAGGAAATATGATCTGACGCGTTGAGTTCACGGCGTTACTCCCGGAAGGTTCAAACTCTTGACTTTTGACATCACCCTAGCCTGGCTTGGCCTTTTCATTACAAAATGTCCGTAACACTTGAGCCCTTGTCAGAGAATTGACACGTGCAATGCGGCCTGACGGGCGCGAGGTTGCCGATTATCGTTAGGGCAATGCAGCCTCCAAGGTCCCAGAAGATGAGCTGTTGGCTGGAACTCATTGGAATTTAAGGGAATACGGGCAAGAACCGAGGAGAATTCATTCCGCGGGGCAGAACTGCTCCTGACTTGTTTCAGCAAAACTGTCACAAAACGATGCAGGAGGGACGGACGAAAATGTCAGGAGGTCCAAATTCAAAGCTCACAGGGATTTCCGGCGGTGCTGCAATTTGAACGTTGAATCTCAGTATTGTGGTGGACGGAAGGAATAGAATCGAGTGCCACAATCCGCACAACGAAGAGGTCTAACTCCAACCAGCGTCAGAAGCCATCGCTCCACCCGCCCTTGCCTGTGAGACATATACAGATTCATGCTGGAGCATTTTGGACACGCTCCAGTGTGCATGGGGTCTTGTGGTCTCAGCTTGCGGGAAGACTCATCCCGATCTGTGGAATGTTCACTCATGGGACTGTAATTGCTTCTTCTAAGGCACGCGCTCGCTGGGGAATGGCTCGGGAATTAGCGCGGGAATTTCTTCGATGCTCCAGACATGTTTGCTAACGCCAGATCCCAGAGCCGGTGTCACTTTCAGTGTCCCATGGATCTTGGAAATGTTATAGTGCCTGAAGTGTAACCCCGCGGGACGGGCGTGATTCTCAACTTACTAGCTGGAACCGTTTGTCAACCGGGCAATGCCACTAGTTCGGCTACGCTCCAGTTGAGTTCGCTCTTCTTATGATCCAATCCTGCTGGTACAATCGCTGGTTGTCCGTTCGTGCCCGCGTCAGGGAATAAGTGCCGGCGGGCAAAGCGCAATTATGACGAGGAGCGTACCGTGAGTGATCAGTCGGAAGACTTTGCCGCGATGTTTGAGGCTTCAACCCAGGCCAAACGCCTGGATCAAGGCGAATTGGTTGAGGGCACGATCGTCTCCATCGGCCCGGAGGTGGCGTTGGTCGACGTTGGTCGCAAGGGTGAGGCGGTCATGGATATCGCCGAACTGAAAAACGCCGACGGCGAGATCGAAGTCAAACTTGGCGATCGCATTCAAGCGATGGTGGTATCGACTTCGGGCGGGCTGACGCTCTCCCGAAGGCTGGGAAGATCGGCGGCGAACGATCAGCAATTCGAAGCCGCCTTTCAAAACCGCTTGCCGGTGGAAGGGAAAGTCGAACGGCAAATCAAGGGCGGCTACGAGGTACGCATCGGACGGCGCCGCGCGTTCTGTCCGATTTCCCAGATCGACCTCCGTGGATCGGACGCGTCGGCGCACGAAGGACATGTCTACCAATTCCGCATCATCGAGTACAAGGAAGGCGGCGAGAACATCGTCGTCTCCCGGCGCGGGCTCCTCGAGGAGGAGCAGCGGGCGAGTGCCGCCAAGGTCCGCGACCAGATCGTCGCCGGCGCCATCATGACTGGCCGTGTCGCATCCGTCCGCGACTTCGGCGCGTTCGTGGATCTCGGCGGAGGTGTCCAGGGCCTTGTCCATGTGTCCGACATGGCGTGGTCCCGCGTGTCGTCCCCTGCGGAGATCGTCAAGGCGGGCGACGAGATTACGGTCAAAGTCCTGCGCGTGGACGATGAGAAGCAGAAGATTTCGCTGGGGTTGAAGCAGCTTTCCGCCGACCCCTGGTCGACAGTTCCTGAAACGTACAAAGTTGGCCAACGGTTGCCAGGCCGCGTCACGCGCGTGGCGCAGTTTGGCGCGTTCGTGGAGCTTGAGCCGGGCGTCGAGGCCCTGGCCCATTCTTCCACATTCATGCCCACCGGACGATCGGGAGGCTGGTCGAGCCAGGTCACTCAAGGGATGACGGGAACCTTCGAGATTCTAAACATCGATCTCGAGAAGAAACGGATCGGCGTGGCGCTGGTCGAGGACGCCTGGGCGGGGGCCGAGGGGGCTGCGAAAGCCCGGCCTGGCATCGTTCCGGGCGCGCGCCTGACGGGAAAGGTCGAGCGCCACGAGAACTTCGGCGTGTTCGTCTTCCTCTCCCCCGGGCGAACCGGTGTTATCCCCTTGAGCGAAACAGGCATGGCGAAGGAAGGCGATCTCCGGCGGGCGTTTCCGGTCGGTGCCGACGTCGAGGTGATCGTACAGGAAATCGATCCGTCAGGACGGCGCATCCGCCTGAGCGCAAAGGCAGTTTTGGAAGCGCGCGAGGCCGAGGAGGTGCGCGAGTGGACGGAACGCAACGCCGCTCCTCCCGCCGAAGGCCTCGGGACACTCGCTGACAAGCTGCGCTCGGCGTTCAAGTCGCTGGAGAAATGACGCTCTCATGGTCCCGAATCTTTGTGCTCCCGCCATCGTAAAAGGGAGAACCCTTTATCATTTTGACCGGAATTTCTGTTATGGACCTTCAGCCCCACCGATAAAATATACGTGACCACCGCTGAACCCAATGGCCAGTAAGGTTTGCAGCGCCAGCGAGAAAGGTTGTCGAAGGGAAACTGTTTGGCCCGTGAACAGTCAAGGGCAAGATGCACGTGGGACTGCAAATGACACAACTACCGAGCCCGGCATGACCTTGAATTCATAGTCGCACGGACAAACATTTCTCGCCGGGAAAAAACTGAAATTCTGGTATAGTGGGCCGCATGGCACACCAATTTACAACCTCTTATCTTTCCGACACGCTCGGCCTCCTGCAGATGACCAAGTCGATGGGGGAGCGGGCCATGGCGCAGGTTACGGACGAGCAACTGCAACGAGCCCTTGACCCGGAGTCCAACTCGATTGCGGTCATTGTGAAGCATATGGCCGGCAACATGCGCTCGCGTTGGACGGATTTCCTGACGACGGATGGGGAGAAGCCCGACCGCGAACGCGATTCCGAATTTGAGGCGCCACCGGCCACTCGCGCCGCCTTGATAGAAATCTGGGAAGCCGGGTGGCGTCATGTCTTTGCCGCGCTTGAACCGCTTACCGACGCGGATATGGAACGCACGGTCTATATTCGCTCCGAACCCCATTCCGTCATGCAGGCCATCAATCGGCAGCTCGCACATTACTCCTGCCACGTTGGCCAGATCGTGTTCCTCGCTAAACATTTCCAGTCTTCCCAATGGAAGTCGCTCACCATTCCCCGCCGCAAACCGGGGCAATAAACTTCAAAAGTCACGCCCGGGTTGAAAAAAGTGTCGGGACCTTATCCGGATCTCTGCCCCATGATGGTCGGCGCTGTTTCTGACGCAACACGTTTAATAAAACTGAAGCCCCGCGAATGTCGATGGGATGGATTCATCTTTCTGCACCCAAACGACGAGAGCGGGAATGGAACGCGGCTTCTTTCCCTTGACGACAACTGCCACCCACTCGCCACGGACCAGCGTGAGTTTGGTCCGGATACTGACGCCGCGCGGGGAAACGTCAACAGTGAATGCTGAATCGTCCGCATGTAAGGGCGCAGCCTCCAACACGAGGCTGATTGGGATTGTCGCTTTCTGGCGCTCCCACCGACGGGGAATAGGAGTGGAATTCTCCTGCAACGGCAGCCCTCCTCTTTTGACCAGACTACCGGGAATGTGTTTACACTAGCCCATCGCATGGCCTGAGTCAATGCGCCTTAAGAGCAATGCAGAGCGAAGTTGTGCGGTTTCTGCGCCACTCTGCGGCTCTCAATACGACCAACCTGAAAGGCCCCGGAATATCGCGAATCCTGCGTAACTCCTTCCTACGGCGCTAACTGCTACTGCCTCTCAGGTTGCGAATTCCATCTCTCCGGTCCACGGATCATTTCTTCTGCTGCTGGGCCATGCGGTCGTAAGTTTGCTTGAAGGTATCGTTCTTTGGATCCAGTTGGGAGGCGGTGCGGTACTCTTCCAGAGCCCCCGCGGTGTCGCCCTTCTGGCCGAGGCCAATGCCAAGATTGTAGTGGGCTGGGGCATGATCGGGTTTCAAGCGCACCACTTCACGCTCTTCTGAAATCATGCCATCCCAGTCGCCCTTTCGTCCGAGTTCGATGGCAAGGTTGTGATGTGCCTCGAAAAAATTGGGGTTGATGTGCAGCGCCTCGCGGTATTCCACCATCGCACCCTCCCTGTCTTGCTTGCTATCCAAAGCCATGCCGAGAAAGAAGTGGGCTCTTTCATTCCTGGGATTCAGGCGCAGAGCCTCGTGCTCTTCCGCGATTTCTCCATCCCCATCGCCTTTATGTCCCATCATTGCTCCAAGGGAGCAGTGCGCCGCGTCAGAATCCGGATCAATCCGCAAGGCCTCACGGTATTCGGCGGCCGCGCCATCCCAATCCCCCTTGAATTCCAGTAAAGCACCCAGGTTGTCGTGGGCAAATTCCAGATCCGGGTTCAAGCGCACCGCCTCGCGGAATTCCGTCATCGCGCCATCCCGGTCGCCCTTCATGTTAAGCGCTGCGCCAAGGTTGTTGTGGGCCACGTCATTATTGGGGTTCAGGCGGAGCGCCTCGTGGTATTCCGTCATCGCGCCGTCCACATCCCCCTTGCTGCTCAATGCATATCCAAGACAATAGTGGGCCATGTCGCTGTCGGGCTTCAGGCGAAGCGCTTCGCGTGCCTCTGCCAGCGCGTCATCATATTTTTTCTGGCGGTTCAAAGCGCGGGACAGCCCAACATGCAGGCCGGAGTCCCGGGGCTCCAACAGAAGTGCGGCCCGATACTCCGTCTCTGCCTCCGCGTACCGGCGCTTCAGAAAGAGCTCTCCTCCCCTCGCCGCGTGTTTCCTAACCTCGCCCTGCCGAGCCTCGGCCGCAGGGTCGATGGTGGCGGGCTTCGTTACCTTCGCATTTTTGAGCTTGTCGATCAGTTCATCTTCGCCGCCAGCCGCGCGCACTTCCTGAAGGTAATCCCCGGTGGGCTCAAAGTCGATCCCGCGATCTTCCACCAGCATTCCGATTCGGCGGCTCGGCACCTGCCCCGCCAGCAGCGCGAAAATCTGAATCTGATTGATCGGCTTCGGACCGCTCTCTGCCGCAGGCGGATTTGTGGCGCGGAGTGCGGCGATAAAGGCGTCGCCAGCTCCGGCGGTCTTGAGGCTTTGGATAAACTCCTCTGCCGGGGCAAAGTCGATTCCGCGCTGCTCAATCAGCCGGGCGCCGGATTCATCCCCCAGCCCGGCATGCACCATGTCGGTCACCTGCTGCCGGGTAAAGGCCTTCTGCTGCGCCCATACCGTCGGGGCAAAGGCCAACATCATCGCCATCAGAACTCCAATCGCCATCCTGCGGTATTGCATCGCCACCTCACGAGAGTCTTGCGAAGGGAGAGAAACTCAGATGCTACATGAAAAGTGGTAATTTCTTCAGCGTTGGAAGCGGCCGGATGCAGCGCCCAAGCTAAAGTCTTTTCTTGGACTAGAGCTGTGATACCGAGTCGAGAAGGCTGCTGATGATGGCCTCTGCAACGGATTGGGGGGTCAAGAATATGCTGGGATTTCCTGAATCCCTAAAAACTGCATCCCCTCCCTCAGTTATCACAAGATCATACTTCCCATTCGGCACACCATTCTGGACCTGCCATTCAAGGGGCCCAGCATCCCCTTTAAATGCGACGTTATAATCGCAGAAAATCTGATTGGCATTTGCCTTGATCCTCAAGCCACCGTTTTCTGTCGGGAGAACTTCCAGAACTTTGCTTCCCATTTCCGTATTGAAGATATTGCAATGGGTAATTATTTCCTTCTGCACTTCTTCCCATTTACTTTGTCCCTGCTGGCGATTGATCTTTTGGCGCTCCTGGAAACGAGCCACCTTCGCAGTTTTTTCATCAATGGCTTTTCTCAGTTTCATTGCTTCGCGGTGTGCCCAATCGCTCATCTTATAGCCTCCATCGTCTTGTCGGCTCTCGAATTCCCGATAATTTGCGAATAGAATCCCATGGGCAAACCCCCGGAGGGTGCGAAAATTCGAGAGTCAGCCCGCACCCGGCGGTCCGCCGCCGGCAGGCTATGCAATCCAAATCCACACCTTATCAAGCATCTCCTCGATTGTCCATCCGGGATTGGTGATTGCGGCTTCCATGGCAGGGGCCATGCGCAGGGTCCGATGAATCCGGTAAGATTTATAATGTGGGTTGTGAATTGCCGCTGAATGGGCTTGTCAGCGCTTAACGATTTCGCCTGTAATTTCATTCAATTTCACCGTACACTGCGGATGAGCGCGGCAATGGCTGCCGCTTTCACCAACCACCTTTGAGACGTTGCAAACCTTGTAGGACTATGCGAGGACCGAACGGCTAAACAGAGAGGCGGGAATAACGATGAATACCGGCGATCAGGATTTGGAGAGAGCTAAGTTGGACCTGGAGAGAATCAAAATTCAGACTGACCTGGTAAAGCATTTATCAACACTTGCGGTCGGGTCGATTGTTCTCATTGCCACGCTCATTGACAGACTTCCCAAACCCCTGCTTTCCAGACGGTACCTGGTGGCTTCAATTTGCTGTATGTGCGCTTGCCTGGCATTCTCTCTTTGGTACATTATGGTGGTCGGCATTGGGAGGGATTGGAGCCGGAAAGAACCCGCAAAATTCGACCAATTTCAGGACGCCCTTTTTGGGGTATTGACCGGGATCGCCTTTCTCTTTGGCGTCATTTCGCTGGCCGTTTTCGTGGTATTCAACGTAATTCACCTGCCGTAACCAATACCCCTCACTCTCAAACCAACCTGGCAGGGAATTTCCTCGCAACTTGACGAAACGCAGGTACGGATACTCCACAAATCAAGATGGACCAAGTCCTCCTTCGCCGCCTATGGGGATTAGTCCTCTGACGGAATCGACTATTTACACCCGGATACACCGCTTTATACCGGCTTACGCCGGGTAATTCGCCCTCAACCTCCGGCCCCCCCCAAGTGGGGGTTTTCCGAGTCGGACATTGTTGACGTGAAAATCGAGTACGGCCTATTATGCCTTCCATGCCGCCCCTCAATGCAGCACCGGAAGGCACCCGCGCCGATGATTCCCCAACCATGGAAAGTTCCGGGCATCCCCGCCTTTGGCTCTATGGAACCTGCGCCCTGCTCGCGGCTGGCCTGATGCTCTATGCCCAGACCTGGGCCTTCACGGATGATGAGGGGTTCCACCTGCTGGCGGCGCAACTGATCAAGGGAGGCATGCGCCCGTACCTGGACTTCTGCTTCCCTCAGACGCCCTTCAATGCCTATTGGAACGCCTTCTGGATGTGGGCGTTCGGCGATAGCTGGCGCACTGCCCACGCGCTGGCGGCGCTGGAGACTTCCGCCGCGGTCACGCTGGTGGTGCAGTTTGTGCATGCCCGCCTTCCGGAGCGTCCGTGGCGCGTGGCCGGCGCGATTGCCGCCGCCACCCTCATCGGGCTCAACGCCAACCTGGTGCAGTTTGGACCGCTGGGCCAGGCCTATGGCATGTGCCTGTTCGCCAGCATCTGCGCGTTTCGACTGACGGTCGTCGCAGTCGATCGTCGAACGGCGTGGGCGGCCGCTGCGGCTGGAGCGTTCGCGGGAATCGCCGCCGCATCATCATTGCTATCCGCCATGGTGGCGCCGGTGCTGCTGGTATGGATCTGGTGGCACAACCGCGCAGGCAATCGCTGGATCAAGGCCGTGGGCTTCGCAATCGCCAGCGCGCTGCCCTTCCTGCCCGTTCTTCGCCTGATGATGCAATCGCCCTGGGTAATTTGGTTCAACGTGGCCCAATACCACCTTCGGTTCCGCGAGGTCTACTGGCCCGATCCGCTCTCGCACGATCTCGAAACCCTGACGGCATGGGCGAGCGAGCCTCAATCCCTGCTGACGGGATTGCTGGCCATCTTCGCCATCGTCTATATCTGGCAGCGTTCCAATTGGAGCCAGGAAAGGCAATCCGAGTTCTATCTGTGCGGCTGGCTGGCGGCGGGAATGGCGGCCGAACTGGCTTTTGCCCACCCCACCTTTCCTCGATACTTCTGCCTGCTGGCACCGTTTCTGGGGATACTCGCCGTACCAGGACTCTACGCCATCGGCTCACGCGTCCTGGCTCCTGACCGACCGTTTTGGCCGGTCTTAATCATCACCTTGATCTCTGCCGGAGTCTTGGCGCGAACCCTTTACAGCAACAAAGACCTCTCCACTTGGCCGGAGTACGAAGACATGGCGCGGAAGCTGGTGGCAGTTACTCCGCCAGGCAAACTCATGTTCACAGATGAGGGAGTTTACTTCGTCGCCAAACGCCGACCACCACGCGGGATGGAGTTCGGCTACTCGCACAAGCTGAAGCTTTCACCGGAGCGGCTGGCCGCATTGCACATCACGCCAGAATCCGAGTTACAGCGGCAATTAGCGGCGGGCGTCTTCACCGCCGCGGCCACATGCGACAATGACACCGTCGACACCTATGCCTTGGCCAAAATCTTTCAACATAGGGACGATCTGCACGACTGTTCAGTCTATTCCGACTGGAAACGCCCCGGTCCGGAGAACAGATAGCCATTGACTGTCAATCACTTAGGAGTATCCCGCAGCACACGAAACACTACCCGCTAAGACCTGAAGCACAGAGGCTTGGGTTGCTACGGCCTCATACTGTTCAAGCCAACCGAAGGCACTTAGGTTCCCTGCGGCAAAAGGAAAGCGGAATGCGACAGATTCGTCGGAAGTGGCTCAAGCAGAGCGGCGGCGTTGAACTCTTCTGGCTTATGCTCTCGCGAATACCGGACCATGGCATGCAGGTTCTCGTCGGGGGTTGTGGGGGGTACTTCGCAGCCGCACCCCACAATGTGGAACTTCCCGCAGGTCTTGTGGCAGCGGCGGGAGGCTTCATAAACCTGCTCCGGGCTTCCCTCCAGCATGTCGGTGATAGTTGAAACATTGCCCAGAATCACGCGGTCGGGTCCCAGGCCGGCTCGTGCCGCAGGCAGGTCGGTCGGCGAATCCAGCTCAAAGATCTGCACAGGGAGTTCCTTCATCTGGGAAATCAGCGAGTCGGTGTTTCCGCACATGTGCAGCCGCACGATGACATCCGGATGCGCCTGGCGAATGGATTCCACCACACGCAGTTGGCGGGGGAACAGAAACTCCTTGTAATACTTCGGGCCCATCATGCTGGCGGCGGCGTCGCTCATGCCGATGGTATCGGCGCCTGCTTGAATTTCCGCCTCGGCATAAACAATGGCCACTTCCGCGGTGAAATCGAGCAGGTCATTGACGAATGGAGGATCATCAAGGAAATCGGTCATGACGCGGGTCAGGCCCCGAAGCTCCTGGCCCAATGCCAGCGGGCCTTCCACCCATCCGACGATTGAAACCTCACCCCCAAACTCATCGTGCATAACCTCAATTCCTTTGATCCGATCGTGCATGCGGCCACCACCCAGCGGGTCAGGGATGCGAAAGGTCTTTAGAATTTTCTTGTCAACCAAGGCGGCGCGTTCCTCGCAGATGGCCGGGCCCTGATCCTCGTACCAGTTGACACTTCCCTCCCCAGCAATGTCGATCACTTCGCGCGCGGGGTCGGAGCACGTCAGCAGGCAGTCGATGCCGAAGTCGTGCACCAGCTTACTCTGTGCAGCGGCCATCTTGCGCCCATCCTTGGTGTACTCGATAAAAGGAATGCCGTAATGCCGGGCGGCAAACATCATGATGACAGGCTGGACGGGGAGGTGGTCAACGGTTTGGCCCGCAACCAAGGCACGGACTCTCTCAAGTGAACGCATCTTATTGCCTCCGATCAGAGTTTTGCGGCGGTCTGCAAACTGATTTAAGAGAGCAACTTGATTGCCAATAAGCAGCAATCAAAATGGGTGGATCGAGGCCAGCCGGAGGGGCTGCAATTTGAATGGTTTGACCGCGACATTGGCGCCTCATCGAGTGCGTGGAGGCAGATCCCTGACCTCACCCTAACGTTAATAAACCATATCGACCACAGGGTCGAGAAACCGGTGCTGGGGGCCGGCCCAATGCCCGAAATTGGGCGAGGTCACGTTGTTGTAAACATCACGTGGATTTAAGTGGTTGGAAACATTATAGATACCAAGCGAACCGCGGATGGTGTGATTCCGCACCCATGGGAGGAACTTAATCCGGAAATCTTTGGAAAGCCTCAGATCAAAAGACAGGAAGGTCGGCAAGCGCAAACTGTTGGGCTGTCCCACGTAGTTTTGCAAGGCGTCGACGGCCGAATAAGGGAAGCCGTTGTGAAGATCCACGACTGGGCTGGCGGTGATCTTCCAGGGAATCTTGAACTGTCCCCAGGTAATGATTCGATCGGGAACGTCGGAATTCAAGGCCGAAAAAAAGTTGGGACGGATGATGGGTTGTTCAAAGGGCACATACTCCTGGGCAAAACTGTTCAAATCTCCGCGTGTTGAGCTGTGAACATAGGAGAAATTCATGTTGGCAAACTTGCTGGTCCGTACCAGCACAGTGGATTCAAATTCGTTGTAGTGCGATCCCCCGCTATTGGTCATGAGAAGAGACGGACTGCCCCCCGGGGGGGTCTGCGGCCCCACCAGGAACAGGTCGTAGGTGCGGCTGGACAGGTAGCTGAACCGCAGCGTAACGCGAGATTGGATCTGGCGGTCAAGTTCTGCATTCCAAGTAACATCGTAAGGAGTGCTGTCCAGGTCCTGACCGGCGGGGAGGATCTTGTACGCACCTTTCTCAACTTGCGCATAGACGTTGGGCAGAGTCTCTGGAGATCCCTGGGGGTTTCCTAGCGTGTCAAAAAATGTGAGGGTGCGCAGAGGATTGCTGGTAAAGCTCCCGGCCATCAAAGGAAGGCCTGAGTAAAACACCCCAATCCCGCCGCGCAGAATCGTGCGATTGTCCTTGCCCGGGGCATAGGTGAAAGCAAGGCGGGGAGAGATGGCATCCCACTTGCCCAAGGTCTGGCCGGATAAACGTAAACCGCCATCAAAAGCCAGCCGATCGCCAAACTCCCAATGGTCTTGGAGGAAAATGCCCGTCTCCATGTCGTGTGCTTCCAGTGAGCCAGGCCCGCTGAAGGTGATCTGTTCAGCCATCGAACCATCAATGCGCTGGACATTGATGGGCGCCGATTGGCTGACTCCGTTGAAAATGCGGTAAACGGCGTCGGCTCCGACTTTCAGCTCGTGCTTTCCGTGCCAATTCTTGTGGGGGAATTGATAGGTCTCCCGGCCCTCGCCCTGATGCCCCGTGCGGGTGTAGCGGTTAAAGTAATTACCGCCCCAGCCGTTGGGGGTAATCAGCATGTTGGCAATTCCCTGCCCATGGGCATAGCTGGAAAACTCCGTGCCCTGAAAGGTGGATGTCAGCAGCGCCCCCGATGCGAACACGCGACGGTCATTGATCCCCACAGAATACCCACTCTGGCCGTAATCCGATGAAGCGCTTTGAGGAATCAGGGAATCAATATTCGCAAACTGGAGACGGGTCGGAAATAGATGAACATTGACCGTCAAAAGATGCTGGGCAGAGATGATGTACTGGAAGTTGGTGAACGAGTTGAACCCCTGCCGGTTGGTCAGATCGTTGGGCCAGGGCAAGCCCCGCACAATCTGCTTATTCATGAAGTAGGTAAACGATTCCGACATGGTCAGACGATAACCATGCAGTGGCCCGGTAAAACGGATGCGTGGACTGTTACCCGAAACCCCGGAGAGGTGCCCGCCTTCGATAAAGAACGAGGGCACCACATCGTACAGCTGCACGTCCCACTTGCTTGAGGGGGGCTTGGTGATGACGCTGGTCAGGCCTCCGGAAAAGTGCCCGTATTCAGTACTGTAAGGGGTCTTCAGAACGTCCACGGATTCGATGGCGTCAAGAGGAAGGTCAATGGAGTAGCTGCCGGTAATGGGATCGACCATCTCAGTGGAATCCACCAGCAGCATACTCTGGCTTTCGCCGGCGCCCTTGATGTTGATCTTTCCGTCGGGGGAACGCACAACTCCCGGAACCAGCGTCAAAGCGGACTGGAATTGTTGCTGGATCAAGGGCAGAGTATTGAGCTGTTGGGAGGTCACGTGACGTTCAGGACTGGAGCTTTCTGTGGCCACCGCCGACGCCTGTTCATGAACCTCAATGCTCTGGTGGAGTTTCTCCGCCTCAGGCAAAACCACCTGCAAGATCTCCTGATTGCCGGGTCCGACTTTGATTTCATCTTCCGTCACCGGAAGGTGTCCGGGCGCCGCGCACGTCAAAGTGTATTGGCCCTGCTGAAGACCGGAAAACTCAAACCTTCCGAACTCGCCGGTTGTTAAGACAATTCCCTCTGTCCGCAGGCCGACACCCGTCAAAGTGCAGCGGGCGTCCGCCAGGGGCGTGCCTTTGGTGTTAACCACAACCCCCCTCAAATCCTGCGTTTGGGGACGAGCGTATGCAATTGCGACGGAGAGCGTCAAAGCGAGAAGCAACACCACCATTCGATGGGCACAAAACTCTGTTTCCCGGAGCATAGGCGCGTATGGAAAGCACTTTCCTTTACAAGTTTAACACACCCTTCCAGCGCGTTCAAACAGCAAGAAAAACGGACAGCAGCTTCGTAATCTGTGG
>PLSX01000170.1 GCA_003165315.1 Acidobacteriota bacterium | reverse complement strand
CCGATGCCGTTATAGACGCGCTACAGAACTTGCACCTTCACCCTAAGTCGCCAATCCCCACAGTTGACCTGCCGTGTTATTGTTGTGGGTCCGATTGGGGGAAATCAACCCAATCGAAATGCAGAAACTCCGGAGCGAGGCTGAAGAGGCTGCGGAAAAACGCCCCTATGCTGTCAACGACAGTTTGGTGGTTTTTTCCGCAGCCTGTAACGGCCGCCCTTCCAATCAAGTGGAGTTTGCTAAACTAGACAGAGCGGCGTGAGTGTTCGCGCATCCGGCTGTAGCGGCGGCCGGAGTTTACCCCGCAGGGCGGGGACTGCCGCCGTCGATCGGAGATCGACGCTACAATTTCCGAAATCGACGCAGCAATTTATATCGCCCTGGATAAACCTATGACGATCTTATCCTCCGATCGCACCGCATTGCTGACCGTGGTGGAGCGCTTCCCGCGCCAGCGCGTCATAATGCTTGGCGACCTTGTGGCCGATGAATCGGTCTATGGCGAGATCGTGCGCGTTTCGCGTGAAGCTCCCGTGCTGATTCTCAAGCAGCGAGAAAAACAGATTGTGCCCGGCGGCGGCGCCAATTCAGCGGCCAACCTAGCGGCGCTGGGAGCCCAGGTCTTTCCCGTCGGAGTGGTGGGGGAGGATGAAAGTGGTGAAGGGCTGCTGCAATGTTTTCACGAGCGGGACATCACCACACGCCACATCGTCCGCTTGCGCGGCTACCTGACTCCTACCAAAATGCGGGTCCTGGGAGGGCTGTCGCACTGGCAGCGCCAACAGATTGTGCGCATCGACCGGGAGCCCTCCGAGCCCCTGGCAGCGAAGGTGCGAACGGGATTAACCAAAGCGGCGGCAGGGCTGCTCAGCTCTTCCACCGGGGTGCTTGTGGCGGATTACGGCTACAGCACCACTAACGCCCGGGAAGTCGAGTCGCTGCGCCGCCGGGTGGGCCGCCGTGCCCTGCCCATCACCATCGATTCCCGTTACGATCTTTTGACTTACAAGAACCTGACGGCGGCGACGCCCAATGAACCTGAGGTGGAAGCCGCATTCAGCCAGACGATTGGCAATGACCTGGAACACCTTCACACCCTGGGACGGAAATTCCTACACCGCCAGGGACTGAAGGCCTTGCTGGTTACGCGCGGGCGTGATGGAATGGCCCTGTTTGAACCGCGACGGCCGCCGCGTCACATTCCCATCTTCGGATCGGACCACGCCGTGGATGTAACAGGCGCGGGCGACACCGTCATCGCGGCCTTTACCCTGGCGCTTGCCGCCGGAGCGGATTTTCTCCAGGCCGCCGTCATTGCCAATTACGCCGGCGGAATTGTGGTGATGAAACGCGGCACCGCCACGGTATCCCTTGACGAAATTACGGAGGCCATCCGCAACTCATGAGCGCAGCTCTGATATCCCGACAAAGTGTTCGCGCCCTGGGCGAGCGGTTGCGCCGCGAAGGACGCCGCATTGCCTTTGCCAACGGGTGTTTTGATATTCTCCACGTTGGCCACGTGCGTTATCTTGAAGAGGCAAGAACCTGCGGCGATGTGCTGGTGGTGGGAGTAAACAGCGATCGCGCCGTGGCGGCACTGAAAGGCGAAGGGCGTCCAATTCTTCCCCAAGATGGCAGGGCGGAACTGGTTGCGGCTCTCGAGTCCGTCGATTACGTCGTGATTTTCGACGAGTTGACAGCCACGGAGATCCTGCTTGACCTGCTGCCCGACGTTCATTGCAAAGGCACCGACTATTCCAAGGAGACTGTCCCAGAACGCGAAGTGGTGAAGAGTTTCGGAGGGGAGATCCGCATTGTGGGCGACGCCAAAAACCACTCCACGCGGGAACTCTTAAAAGAGATTTCCCGACGCGCGCAAGGGAATTAGCGTTGCGTTCTGAAAAGTCGACTGCTTATTCGAAACGGGTCAATCTATTGTAGCGCCGGGCTTTAGCCCGGCATGCCGACCTAAAGGTCGGCGTTACAAGGTGCGGAAAAAACCAGCTGACTGTCATCCTGAGGACCCAGCAGGGAACGGAGAATCTGGCATTACCTTGAAAACAATCAGAGCGCGATCCTTCGCTGGCGCTCAGGATGACAGCATAGGGGCATTTTTCCGCGGCCTCTTGAGCCCGGCATGCCGACCTAAAGGTTGGCGCTACTTAAAAGAGATTTCCCGGCGCGCGCAAAGGAATCAGCGTTGCGTTCGGAAAATTCGATTGCCTATTCGAAACGGGTCAATCTATTGTAGCGCCGGGCTTTAGCCCCGCATGCCGACCTAAAGGTCGGCGTTACAAGGTGCGGAAAAAACCAGCTGACTGTCATCCTGAGGACCCAGCAGGGAACGGAGAATCTGGCATTACCTTGAAAACAATCAGAGCGCGATCCTTCGCTGGCGCTCAGGATGACAGCAAAGGGGCGTTTTTCCGCGGCCTCTTTGGCCCGGCAAGTGCCGCCCTAAAGGGCGACGCTACGGTAAGCATCGCGCGTGTTTCTGGGACGTGGGAGGAATTACGGATTCGGCGCAGCGATTTCTAATTGTTCGTCTCAGCTCGATTGGCGACATTGTCCACGCATTGCCCGCGGCGGCGGCGCTGGCGGAGACCTTCCCGCAAGCGCAGATCGATTGGGTGGTGGAGAAACGGCATGCTCTGCTGCTTGACGGCAACCCGCATCTGCGCCACGTGCTGGTACTTGACACTTTCGGATGGCGTAGACATTTGACCTCTTTCCCAACCTGGCATGAAATCCGCGGTGGCGTTGGCGATTTGCGCGCCACCCGCTACGACGCTGCCCTTGATTTTCAGGGCCTCTGGAAGTCTGCCGTGGTCGCCTGGCTCAGCCGGGCCCGGGAACGCATTGGCTTTACCGCGCCGGGGTTGCGCGAACCCAGCGCCGGTGTTCTCTACACTCAGCGCGTTTCCCCGCCCCCGCGCGTACACGTGGTCAAGGAGAACATGGCTCTGGTGGAACACCTGGGAGCGCGCACCGGGCGATGGCAATTTCCTCTGCCGCGAAACGAGCGGGATGACGCATATATTGAAAAGCAGCTCGCCACGGTCGATTGCAAAGACTTCATCATCGTGAACCCAGGCGGTGGCTGGCGCTCGAAATGCTGGGCGCCGGAGAACTATGCCTCGCTAATCCGCGAGTGGACGGGGACCCGGAGCGAGTGCATATTTGTCACAGGCTCCCCCTCGGAAGAGCCGGTCATCCACGAAATTCTGAAGAACGCCGACGCCTTGCACGCACGCTATCTGCCCACCACTTTGGTGCAGTTCATCGCCCTGGCAAAGCGCACGCGACTCTTCCTGGGCGGGGATACGGGACCGATGCATTTGGCCGCTGCCGCCGGCACGCCCATTGTCGGGATCTTCGGTCCTACGGACCCGGTACGCAATGGACCGTTTGCCGCCGAGGATATTGCCCTTTGGAACCGCGGCCCCATTAACCACACCCGCCGGGGAGAAAATCCCACGTACTTGCCCGGCATTTCCGTTCAGTCAGTCGTGGCCGCGATGGAAAAACGATTGGCGAGGGGTCATGAATAGCACCTACGCCGCGTGGGCCACGCGCTGGCGTGTGCCCCTGGGATTTCTACTCGGCATTGCTTACCTGGTCTTTTGCCGGCCGACGATCAAGCTCCTGATTGCCGGCGGCATCGTGGCTGCGGCAGGCGTGGCCCTGCGTGCTTACGCCGCAGGCCATCTGGCCAAGAACCAGAAACTCGCCATGAGCGGCCCTTACGCCTGGACGCGCAACCCGCTGTATCTCGGCAGTTCCTTGATGGGTGCGGGGTTCGCGGTAGCCGGAGGCAGATGGTTCCTGGCCCTCGCCTGCCTGCTTCTGTTCGCCGGAATCTATTGGCCGGTGATCCGCCGCGAGGAAGATTACTTGCGCCGCGAGTTCGGCGAGGATTACATTAAGTACGCTGAAAGTGTTCCTCTTTTCCTCCCGCGACTTCGACGGCCTGAAGGCGGTGAGAGGTTCGAGTGGAAGCAATACCGGAAAAATCACGAGCACGAGGCCCTGCTGGGCTACCTTGCCTTAATGATTTTTCTGGCATTCAGAATCTGGCTTCGCTAGAGTGTGCGAGGCTGCCTTTATAAAGCGCATCGCGTCTAACTGTATTATGCCAATTCCCAAATTGCGGCTGGCTTGTGCCATTCTTCCCGTGCTCCTGCTCCTTGCGCTCGCCGCGGAAAGCGGGCAGAATCCGCATGATGCTTTCAGCCCGGGCGAGGTGCTGACCTTTGACGTGGTCTGGACCATCTTCCGCGCCGGCGTGGTAACCTCCACGCTGCGGGAAGTGAGCCAGGGGAATCACGAAAATTTTGAGGCCACCGCCACCGCCCAGTCTGAGGGCTTCGTCCCTCTCCTCTTTAACGTCGATGATGTTTTCCGCGCCACATCCAGCGCGCAAACCCTCTGCTCCGAGGGCATCTCCAAAAAGGTCAATGAAGGTCACCGGCACAAAGACACGCAGATTGCTTTTGACTACGACCGGAAAAAAGCGGTCCTGAATGAACGCGACATGAACCAGCCCCAGGCACAGCCCAAGCACGCCGAATCGGATATTCCCCCCTGCGTCGAAGATGTCGTAACCGCCTTCTATTATCTCCGCCGGCAAAAATTGGAAATTGGCCACACCCTTGAATTGCCCGTGAATGACGGTTCGAAAACGCAACGCGTCATCGTGGAGGTACAGGCGAGGGAGAAGGTACAAACCCCCATGGGGACGTTCGACGCCCTCCGGGTGGAGCCCAAAGTTTTCAACGGCCTGCTGAAACGCAAAGGGCGCATGCTGATCTGGTTCAGCGCTGACGATCGGCAATTGCCCCTGCGCGTCAAGGCCATGATCGCCGTCGGATCCATCACGGGCACCCTGCGGTCCGTGACTTACCCAAAACAAAACAACCTGCCCGCCCATCACTAATGGCGTGACTCCATGGTTTAAATACGACTAGCCGCGCGGTAAAGAAATCAGATATAAACTAACCTTAAGACCGTCGCCCCAGTGCTGACCATCGACACTCCGTGGGCACGGCCTCCGGAGAATATGCCAGGGTCACTTTTAAGCGGAAAAGGGGAGAGCATTGAAAGACGGTGGGTGCAGACCCGCCATGTGCTGCACCAGGCCCTGCTGAAATTCCTGGCAGAAGACTCGCTGATGGTATCGGCATCCATCGCCTATCACAGCCTGCTGGCCATCTTCCCGCTGCTGCTTCTACTGCTCGGCGTGAGCGGGCTTTACATTCGCCGCTTTGAGTTGACGGGCCATCTTTCCGTCGTCCTCCAACGCTATCTGCCCATCCGCACCGACATCATCATGCAGAACCTGGTGGGAATCAGCCATGCTTACGGAAGAATCGGCCTTGTCTCGTTTTTGCTTCTCCTGTGGAGTTCTTCGGGAGTTTTTGTGCCCCTGGAAAAAGCTCTGAATCGAGCCTGGGAAGTGGGCGTGGGGCGCCGCTGGTGGCAAAGCAGACTGCTGGCTTTGGAAATGGCTTTCGTGGTGGGGTGCCTGCTGATGATCGCCACGGCATCTGTGGGCGGAGAGATACTTATCCGCAAGAGGCTCAATGCTCTGCTGGGACACTCGTTCCATTTTCTGGTCATCTTCCTTTACCATCTGCTCACCGCCATGAGTTCATTCGCCGTGGCGCTGGTGGCGTTTATCGTGCTCTTTCAGCGGCTTCCCAATCGCCCCATGCGCTTCCGTCAAGCCTGGCCCGGCGCGCTGCTAACCGCTCTCCTCTGGGAAGCGGCTCGTTTGCTGTTTTCCATGCTCCTTCCCTTCTTCAACTACCGCCAGGTTTACGGGTCGATTGGGGTCATGGTCTCGCTGATGACCTGGGCCTACATCTCCTCCGCCGTGATGCTGTTCGGAGCCCAGGTTTCGCGGACGCTCTACGGAACCCTGAGAGTCCCTGATACACCCTTCAGCAAGGGCATTCCCATTTCCACTTTGAAATCGTTGGGCAGATAGCTTGGGGAAATTGCTTGGCCAGATAGGTTTGGCAGGTAGCGTGGCCGCGAATTCGGCCCTGCTTGCTTCCATTCAAATGGAAAGGAGGGAGGCAGGGTGAAATGGCCCGCCAAGTAGCGACAATTTGTCTTGACTATTGCCTCTCTGAGCACCTTTCAGCACTATGCAGTAGTATTCCCCACCCATCATTTCGACCCTATCGGCTTTTTGAGATTTTGGAATTTTCGCAGCTATAGGTTCAGTAGAAATTAGTCCCGCACGAATCCTCTTCATAATTCTGCTTTCCTAATTCATAATTCCCCAAGCGGCTCGCAGGGAACGGCAGACTTCGGATTGTCAACGCCGCACAACGGGCAAATGAACTTCCCATGAAGAAGAAAACCTCTCCGAAAAAGCGCGCTAAACAATTCGTGCTCATAACCGGGCTCAGCGGATCCGGGAAGGCCTCAGTTCTCAAGGCTTTTGAGGATCTTGGCTATCACTGCGTGGACAATCTTCCTTTCGATTTGATCCTGAAATTTGCGGAGATGTGCCAACAGCCGGGTAGCAGCTTTGACCGTGCCGCGGCGGTGGTGGACATTCGCGGCGGCGAGGCACTGAGCCAGCTCCCCACGCATTATCGCGACCTCGCGCGTAACAAGCTTCTGCGCCCGTCGCTAGTCTTCATGGAAGCCTCGGACAAGGCGCTGATCCGCCGGTTCGAAGAGACGCGCCGGCCACACCCGCTGGGCCGCGACTTGCCCGTGCGCGAAGGCATCCGCCTGGAGCGTATGTTGCTAAAGCCCATGCGCCAGCTGGCGAGCGTGGTGATTGACACCACGCGACTGAACGTGCATGAACTGCGCGACCTGATTCAGACCCGCTTTGGCGGCATTGCGGCGCGGCGCACCATGCTGATTTCCGTCGTCTCCTTTGGCTACAAGCATGGAATTCCGCAGGACGCCGACCTGGTGTTTGATGTGCGCTTCCTTCCCAATCCCAATTATGTTCCCCGGCTGAAGAACAAAACCGGCCGCGATGTGGGAGTGCGCCGCTTTATGGACTCCTTCCCGCAAAAGCGCGAGTTCATGAGCCGCCTGATAAGCCTGCTGCTCTACTTGCTGCCTCATTATATGCGGGAGGGAAAGAGCTACCTCACCATCGCCATCGGCTGTACGGGCGGGCACCACCGCTCCGTCTACCTTGCGGAAGAGACAGGGAAGACGCTCTTGCAGGAAGGGTACAAGACCAAAGTTTCCCACCGGGACATCGGGCGGTAGAGACAATTAGGAATTACGAATTAAGAATTGGGAATTCGGAATTGGGAAAGGCGTGAGTTCTATTAAGGTGGGAGTTCTATTGCTGCGGGCTGGGCAGAGGATGACCTGAATTCTTAATTCTTAATTCGTAATTCTCAATTGCCTTTTGGGGGGTTTCGTGAAGAACGTTCTGGCTGTCGACATTGGCGGCACGCATTTTCGCACCGGGCTGTTTGATGAGCAGGGGCGACGCCTTCTGGTGTTGGAGGGTGACACGGATCGTGTGGCCGGGCGCGATTGGATGCTCAGCCAGATTGCCTCACGCTGTCGCGACTTGATGGAACAGACAGATGCGCCCGTAAAGGCTTGCGGGCTCAGCTTCGGGGGCCCGGTGGACTTTCCACACCAAAAGGTTACCTCCGTTCACTCTTCGGGGTGGAAGGGCTTCGAGCTGGGAAAGTGGACGGAGAAGACTCTTGGTGTTCCCTGCAGGCTCGATAACGATGCCAACGCCGGGGCCCTGGGCGAATATCATTTTGGGGCGGGACGAGGCTCAAAGCTGATGGTCTACATCACCATCAGCACGGGAATCGGCAGCGGCATCATTTATGAAGGCAAGCTGCTGCGGGGTAAGGATTACATGGCGGGAGAAATCGGTCACATTCCCATCTCGGACTCCGGTTCACTCTGCTCCTGCGGTGGCCGGGGATGCCTGGAATCCTTCAGCTCCGGCGCCGCCATGGAATCTCGGGCGCTGGAATGGTCAAAGCGCCGCCCGGAACATGTCGAGCGCATGTTGGAGCTAAGCGGCGGTCCGGAAATTACCGCCAAAGGGCTGATGATGGCGGCAGCGGAAGGCGATCAGCCGGCCAACCAAATCCTAAAAGAAACTGCGCGATGGCTCGCCCACGGCATCCTCATGATCATCCGCATCCTGAATCCCGAGGTCATCGTTCTGGGAGGCGGAGTGGGGCAGTCCGGGGAATTGCTCCTCAAGACTTTGCGTAATGCTCTTGATGAAATTGCTTCCCCCACCATCACTTATTCCACTGAAATCGTTTCGGCAACGTTGGGAACTTATTCAGCCCTATATGGGGCAGCGGCCATTGGATTGGGTGTGGAATAGTTGGGGGGGCTGGCGCTCATGGGGACGTAATTTGGAATTCGGGGCGCCGGCGGTCACTTTGCCCTTACCCCAGGACCCGTTCATCGAAAGGTTTTTTAGGGGGGCTCACGATCAGCCCCCCGATGACTAAGTATCGACTAAACCCCTGAAGGGGATCCTTCTTTATAACTTATTGGGGGAAAAGGACTTCTATCGGCCAGCCGGTTCCGCTTGCCCACGGCCAGTTGCTATTTCCTTGACGAACCACCCATTCGGTCACTAACATTATGGTTTTTAAAGGGGTTAGGGGGTATTTCCGCCTTGGGGGCGGCAGACGGAATGAGTCAAGTTCAACGCCTTCTCGGTTTCATCAAGCCCTATAGCTTCCGCTTGGTCGTTGCCGTCTGCCTGATGGTCGTGGTAGGGGCCTCGGAAGGCGTAACGATGCTCCTGATCAAGCCGATCATCGACATCGTTCTTTCCCCCAGCGCCCAAACTTCAAAAATTATCCTCATTCAAGGGACCTCCTATTTCAATCACACGATTTACCTTCAGGATGTCCTTCCCCACTGGATCCATAATGTTTGGACAGTTGTTTCAATCACGATCATCGCGGTAGCACTCACCAAAGGGATCTCGGAATTCCTTGCCACCTATTTCATCAACTATATCGGGCACTCCGTCGTGCGTGACCTTCGCAACATTCTCTATTCCAAACTAATAGGGCAATCCATCTCCTTCTTTCACCGCAACCCCACCGGCCGCTTAATGTCCGCCATCACCAGCGACATTGAACGCATTCAAATTGCTGTTTCTCAAACCGCAGCGGACATGCTGAAGCAATCCTTTACCCTGATGTTTTTGCTGGGGGTGCTTTTTTATTATGATTGGCGGCTGGCGCTGATTTCGATGGTCTTGATTCCCCTGGTGGTGGTGCCTTCGGCAAAGCTGGGCCGCTACATTCGCGCTTCCAGCCGAAGCAGCCAGGATAAGATGGGAGAGCTGAACAACGTCTTGCAGGAGACCTTTTCGGGCATCCGCATCGTCAAAGCCTTCGCCACGGAATCCTTTGAAATCGAGAAATTCAAGTCAGCTACCCGCCGCCTGCTGAGAGTCAGTCTGAGGTGGGTGCGTGCCCAGGCTGTATCTTCACCACTCATGGAAGTTCTGGGAGCCATCACGGTCGCCGGCCTGTTGTTTTACGAACGCCAATTAATTCTGCGCCACCTGCAAACTACCGGCGGCTTTATCGGTTTTCTTGTCACGCTGCTGAAATCCTACGAACCGGTGAAACGGCTCACCGGGGTCAATAACTCCTATCAGCAAGCCCTCGGTGCGTCCGAACAAGTCTTCCATTATTTGGATTCCGAACCGGACATGGTGGACAAACCAAACTCCGTCACTATGCCGCCCTTCGAGCGTGAAATTGCCTTTGACCACGTGGAATTTGAATACGAGGACGGGGTTCCCCTGCTGCACGATATCAACCTGCGGATTGGCAAAGGTGAAGTGGTGGCGCTGGTGGGTTCAAGTGGAGCGGGTAAGACGACTTTGGCCAGCCTGATTCCGCGCTTTTTTGATGTAACCCAGGGGACCATCAAGGTGGATGGATACGACATTCGGGACCTCAAACTCCAATCCCTGAGGGCCCAGATCGGGATCGTCACCCAGGAGACGATTCTCTTCAACGACACGGTATACAATAATATCTGTTACGGCAGCCGCCTGCCCACAGAGACACAGGTGCATGAAGCAGCACGCGTGGCGTTGGCAGAGGAATTCATATTGGAAATGCCCGAGGGCTACCAGACAATGATCGGCGAGCGCGGGCAGCGACTGTCGGGCGGCCAACGCCAACGCATCGCCATCGCCCGGGCGTTACTGAAGAATCCGCCCATTTTGATTCTGGACGAGGCGACCTCCGAACTCGACACGGAATCGGAGATGCTGGTCCAGCGTGCCCTGGCCAACCTGATGGCTGGCCGCACGGTGGTGGTGATCGCCCATCGGCTATCCACCGTGCGCCGGGCAGAGCGCATCGTGGTGATTGACCGTGGCGCCATCTGTGAAGTTGGTACCCACGAGGATTTGGTGACTCGCGGAGGAATTTACAATCGACTCCATAATCTACAATTCGTCGATGTGGAGCCGTAAGAGCTGTGACGAGTGACATGTGACGTGTTACAAGCAAACCCATTGGCCTCTGGCTTTGGTCGTCACTCGAGTTCACTATTAGCCTTGAGCAGGCTACTTGCTCGTCACTTGTCACTAAGCTTTCGACTGATTACTGAGAACTGAAAACTACTTATGATTCGCAGCATGACCGGTTACAGCAGGGTAGAAACGGAGGAGGCAGGGCTTGCCATCACGGTGAGCATTCGCGCCACCAACCATCGATTTCTCGATCCGCAATTGCGCTTGCCTTCAAGCCTTGAAGCCTTGGAGCCCACTGTGCGCCGTCTGCTGAAGGAGAACATTTCACGCGGTCACGTGGAAATTTCAATTGGGTTTGGCACGGCTGGCGCGACGGAACTGGAAATTGACAGGAAGCTCCTGGCGGCTTACCTGAAGGGATATCAGACGCTGAAGAAGGAGTTCGGTTCTGCGACGGAGCCAGACCTGATCGCTTTGCTACGCGTACCCGGCATGGTGGCGAGCGGAAACAGCGAGATGGCGCCGGAAAAATTTGAGAGCTTGCGTCCCGCGCTGGAGAGCGCCGTGACGCAAGCTCTGGCGGAGTTGAACGAAATGCGTGCCCGCGAGGGGGCGTCATTGGAGCACGACTTGCAAACGCGGTTCGCGCGTCTGGAAGCGCTGCGGGCAAGCATCTCCCAACTTGCGGAGAAGGCCCCGCAGTACTATAAGCAGCGGTTGGAAGGCCGGATTCGCGATCTTGCCGGCAGTGCAGAGATGGATGGCGCACGCCTGGCGCAGGAAATAGCTTACCTCGCGTCGCGCTCCGACATTGCAGAAGAGTTGACGCGCTTCCAAAGCCATCTTGACCAGATTCGCCATCTCATGAAGGAAAGTTCGGAAGTGGGGAAGAAGCTCGATTTCCTGCTGCAGGAGATGAATCGCGAGGCCAACACCCTGCTCTCCAAGACCACTGACGTACCGGACGTGGGACTCGAAATCACCCGGCAGGCCATCGAGATGAAGACGGAAATTGAAAAATTGCGCGAACAGGCGCTGAATATCGAGTGAGAAGAGCAGTGGCGAGTGACAAGTGACGAGTGACAAGCAGACAAATTCCGACTTCTGGCAGCGCGTTCAAGCTTGCTTATCGCTGCATATAACTGGGCTATTTTTGCTTGCTTGTCACTCGTCACTCGTCACTTGTCACTAAATTTACCTTGGCAAATAAACTTCAGACCACGGTGACCCGGGGCAGTATTTTCGTAATTTCGGCCCCCTCGGGCGCGGGGAAATCAACCCTGATCAAGCGGCTGATGGCCGCGACGCCGGGCCTTTCCTTCTCGGTCTCCTACACTACGCGGGCTCCGCGGGCGGGCGAGAAGCACGGCCGGGATTACTTTTTCGTATCGCCCAGAACATTCGAAGCCATGGTCCGCCGCGATGAGTTCGTGGAATGGGCGGACGTTCACGGGCACTATTATGGCACCGCGCACAAACAATTGCAGGCTGCCCAGGATGCAGGCAAAGACATCCTGCTCGATATTGATGTGCAGGGTCACAAGCAGGTGCGCCAGCAGCTTCCGGAAGCAGTCAGCGTGTTCATACTGCCACCATCATTTCAGGAGTTGTCACGACGTTTGCGCAACCGGCGCTCCGACTCGCCGGAAGATATTGAACGAAGGCTGCAAACAGCTCGCGAGGAAATTGCCCATTGGTCTGAATACGAATACCTGGTGGTGAATGACCATCTGAAGGATGCCACCCAGGCCCTGCGGGCCATCATTCGTGCTGCACGTTTCCGCCGCCCCAGCCAAGCGGGGCGGGTGGAGAAAATTATCGATAAGTTTGGAGGATAAAATCAAATGGAACTACCTCAGAATCTGGACAGCAAATTTCGTTTCATTCTTGTGGCTGCCAGGCGCGCGCGCCAACTTCAAGCCGGCGCCAAACCGCTGATTCAGACTCCAACAAAGAGGATGACACGAGTGGCGCAGCAGGAAGTTGGCGCCGGATTGGTGCCCATCGAATTCGTGGGCCTGGCCGCCCTGGAAAAGATCCAAAAGAAGAAGAGCGCAAAGTAAGGAGAACAGTGACGAGTAACGAGTGACATGTGACGGACAAACAAACCCTTACCCTTTCATGCCTAGTCCTACTTTCTAGTCACATGCCACACGTCACTGGTCACCCCTAATATGAGAGTGGCATTAGGCGTCTCGGGCGGCATCGCTGCCTACAAGGCAGCGGAATTGGTGCGGCTCCTTCAGGACAAGGGCGTGGAAGTACAGGTGGTGATGACGCGCAACGCTCGCGAATTCATCACGCCTCTCACATTTGCCGCTCTCTCCGGACACAAGGTCATTACTGAAATGTTCGGCGAAGGGCAAGGCTCTGGTAACGTCGAGAGCGCCATTGAGCATATCGCTTTGGCGCAATCGATTGACGCCTTTGTGGTCGCGCCCGCCACCGCCAACGTGCTGGCAAAGATGGCGCACGGCATTGCCGATGATTTCCTTACCACCCTTGGCCTCGCCACCAAAGCGCCGTTAATAGTGGCTCCCGCCATGAACGTCAACATGTGGGAGCATACCGCGACCCAAGAAAACCTGGAGATCTTGCGCAGCCGTGGCGTGCGCGTGGTCAGTCCAGATGAAGGGTACCTGGCCTGTGGAATGACCGGCGCTGGACGATTGGCTTCGCCTGCCTCCATCGCCCAGGCGGTATTTGAAACATTGAACATTCGCGAGGATCTCGCGAAGGAAGTGATTCTGGTAACGGCAGGCCCGACGGAAGAACCTCTGGACGCGGTCCGTTACCTCAGCAATCGCTCCAGCGGAAAGATGGGTTATGCGCTTGCCGAGGCTGCCCGCCGCCGAGGGGCACGGGTTCTGCTGGTTAGCGGACCCACACGGATGGAACCTCCCACAGCTCCCGTTTTCGAACGGATCAGGACTGCTGCGGAAATGGAAGAAGCCGTTTCCCGCCACGCTGTGGCGGCCACGGTGATCTTGATGGCGGCTGCCGTCGCTGATTTCCGCCCCGCAAACGCGCAAATAGGGAAAATCAAGAAGCAGGACGGCATCCCCCGCGTGGAGCTTGAACCGACGGTGGATATTCTCGCCGAGATATCACAGCGGCGTCGAAACGGGCAGATCGTTGTCGGGTTTGCCGCCGAAACTGAGGATCTAATCGAAAATGCAGGGGCCAAGCTCCGCGCCAAACGGCTTGACTTCCTTGTGGCCAATGACGTCAGCAAGAAGGACGCAGGTTTCGATGTGGACACCAACATCGTTACTTTGCTCTTTCCCGATGGGCGCAAGGTAGAGTTGAAAAAAATGAGCAAACTCGAAGTCGCCGGCCACGTGCTGGATCAGATCGTGGAGATTAGGAAAAAGTCCGGGGTCCGAGGTCAAAAGTCCGAAGTCTAACGGCAAGAAATTAATCAGGCTTGGGAATTCGGACCTCGGACTCAAGATTTCAAACTCCACACTTAGGTTTTAGGACCTCGGATCAAGGACTTCGGACTTTATTTATGAATGACTCGACGCGTAAAGAGTTAACGGCCTGGCTGGAGTTCTACCAGGAACTCGGCATTGATGGATTTTATCGCCGCAAACCAGGTGAATTCGAATCGCTAAGGGGTGTCGAGGCAATGCAAGCCGGCGTGGGGCCGACGGAATCAGTTCCGGCGGCGGTTCGCATAGACACACCTCCCGGCACTTGCAAGGACCTTCCGCCGACCAGGCCTGCAGAACTGGCAATTCCTTCACGCGCGATGATTCCCCCTCCGGCACCGTCCTTCAATTTGTTTGAAGCGCCACCGCCCAATCCTTCCGGCCCGGAAACGCTGGAGCAGATCCGCCACGATCTTGGTGATTGCCAACGCTGCAAACTGGCGCCAACGCGCAAAAATATCGTGTTTGGGGTTGGAAATCCGCACGCGGAACTGGTGTTCATCGGAGAGGGGCCTGGCGCTGATGAAGACGAGCAAGGCATTCCCTTTGTGGGCCGGGCCGGCAAGCTGCTGAATAAGATCATGCAGATGGTGGGCCTGAAGCGCGAGGACGTTTACATCTGCAACATTGTCAAGTGCCGCCCGCCAGGGAATCGCACGCCGGAGACGGATGAAGTTGAAACCTGCTCCCCTTTCCTCTATCGTCAGATTGCCGCCATCAAGCCACGCCTAATCTGCTGCCTGGGAGCGCCCGCCGCCCGCACTGTTCTTGGAATCAAAGAAGGCATCACCAAGATTCACGGCCGATTCTATAATTATGGGTCCATCAAGGCTCTGCCCACCGTCCATCCCGCCTACGTCCTGCGCAACATGCGCGAAGAGAAGATCCTGATTGAAGATTTTGAAAAAATTCGGGATTACCTGAAGGGTGTATAGGAACAAGTCAAGGAAGTTGCTGCCTCAACGTGTGGCATTCTCCGTAATAATGAAGTCGTCCTTACTGAAGAGCTCCTACTTCTCCTCGCATTCTTTCCTTGTTTGGCAGTCCATCGTTCGTGGTAATCTTGTGAGCTTTCGGTAGGCGTGCGTAA
>PLSX01000165.1 GCA_003165315.1 Acidobacteriota bacterium | reverse complement strand
TCTCATCTTGAAAGCGATCTAGAATAAGAAGGAAGGCAGGGGCGGTGGCCGGTTGAGTCGAGGTGCCTGCCGCCGCCCCTGTTTGAGGTGAGATCAATCAACGATAGCTTATCGATGTCCGCCGCCGTGGCCACCACCGCCACCGGAGCTGTGGCCTCCGCCGCCACCACCGCTGTAGCTATGGCCACCACCGCCCCCGCCACTCGGCGCAGAGTAGCTACGTCCGCCGCTGGGGGCGGAAGAAGTGCGTCCGCCGCCCGAAGGCGCAGAGTAGCTTCGGCCACCTCCATACGAACCGCCACTGGGTGCAGCGTAAGTGCGCCCTCCACCGTAACCACCACCGTAATAGCCGCTACTCGGAGCCCGCTGGCGCATAATGGGCCGGTTCAGTTCCAGTGGGGGGCGCGAACCGCCGCCATACCCACCGCCCGAATAGCTTCGGGACTGGCTGCTATAACCTTGCCGTCCGCCGCCGTAAGGGCTGGGGCTGGCGTATCTTTGCCAATTGTTCTGGTAACTGGTGTGCACTCCCGGGGCGCTTCTTCCCTGAAACCCTGCACCCGACCTAAATCCAGACTGGCTGCGGGTGAATCCATGCCAGGTATTCACTGAGCTTCCAAAACCCATCCGCCCCGCAGATCCCATGAAGGTTGATCGTGCTGCAAAGGCTGGGAGGTTTCCACCCGGCCGGCCGTTTATGGATCCTCTCGCCAGGAAGTGCGCGCCGCCATAACCTCCGCCGTAGAATCCTGCCCTGCCACCGATACCACCGGGCCGCCAGTGCCAGCGCCCGCCAATATTGAACCATGTGCCATAGTGGTACGGCGCCCATCCCCAAGGCTCAAAAGAAATCCAAGTCCATCCAAAATAAGGCTCATAGCCCCAGCGGCCGTAGGTGTAGGGTATCCAACCAGCATCAACCTGGGGAGTCCAGCACCAGCCCTCATCGGGAACTTCGCTCCATTGGCCGTAGGCATCAAGGTCACTAGATCCCACGTAGGGAGGTTGATCCGGCTGATCGGGTTGTCCGGGTTGCTCGGGCCGCTGGGGCCGTTCGGCCTGCACGTTCATGACCTGCCGGTCACGGTCCATGCACCACCTGTCGAAATCATCGCCGCCCGATGCCTGGTCGATTTTATACTCAGGGTTGTCAGTGCCGTGAATTTGGATCACTTGGCCGGCTTCAACCTTGGTGCTGCCCTGGTTGGTCAGGACTTCCGCTTCGCCCTGACGAACGATCAGCGAGGTTTCGCTGTCGGAATTCACCTGAATGCGATAAACCCCGGGTGAAAGTGGATGTACGCCCATATTGGGAGTGTCAACTTCAACGTCCGCTTGGGTGCCCTGAAAAACGCTGAAATCCACCAGGCCTGAGGCCAATTGAATATTGATCTTGTTGGCTTGCAGATCCGCCACCTGGGCCTCGGTGCGCTGGTCAAAGCGAATCACGTTGGCGGGGTCAAGCTGAATTTCCGCCCGGGACCGATCCGCCGTCGATACTTTGTCACCCAATATGATCGGAGTGTTTACCGTAGCCGCAGTCCACGCGGTGCCATCGCCATGCATCGTGGAAACCTGCCCATGAATTACGCTGAGGCGACCCACTGCCGACGGCCCTTGAGGCTGCTCCTGCGGGGGACCTTGTGGCTGTTCCGGAGGGCCATCCTGAGCCCGGCCACTGAAAGTGACGAGTAATCCGATGGAGAGAATTGCAAGCGCGATCAGTAAGATTCTGTTTTTCATGGCCCACCTCTTTCGGACGCCGCCGTATCAGGTTCCAATCCGCGCCCGGCCTCTATAGGGCAAGACCGGGGCCAAACCACAAAACCAGCGGTGATATTTATCTGCTTATAGGACAATGGATTAGCAGGAAGGCTTGATCTGTCCGGGACAATGACCCTGGCAACACCCTGCCTAATTTCAGCCGACTGGTGGCCGTTTTCGGCCAATTCGGAGATAAGGCATAGATTCGGGATTTTCTCTAACTCTCTGCGGCCAGACCCCTTATTGGGAAATGGATCTGAGATGCCACAATTCGGATTAGCTACCCGTAAGATCGATAAGGTCTTGCAGCAAAGCACAATCTTCGCAACCCTTTAGCGATTTGGGCGCGCGGTCTAAATCATAGATTTTGCGAACCTTGGCGAGCAATGGTGGAATTGTTTCCGGAGCCAGGTCCACCGCGCGGAAGTGGGCGCTGAATTCCATTAGGAACCCGGAGTTGCTCTGGTAAGTGTCCTTCTTTGCGGTGTCGTCGTCGGTCACGGGCTCAGTATAGATCAACGCCAGGCCGGAAACGGGCGCGAGCCCCTTCTGCTCACCGATCACCGCGTAGGCGTTCAACTGCACCTGATACATCGGAAATAGCTCATCCTGGTGCACCGTGAACTTGGCGGTCTTGTAGTCCACAATCAGGTGCGAGCCGTCCTGCATCACCATGATGCCATCTGGGGTCCCGCGCAAAATGATGTTGGTGTCGGCGTCATGAACGCTGAACTTGCTGTAGTGCGGCGGATTGACGTACCCCTTGATGTCGCCGAGCGGCAAGAGCCATGGCGGCGCGCTTTGGTGGCGATCGAACCACCCATGCACCAGCTTCTTTCCGTAGGAGTCGATGGAACTGAAGATGCCGGGAAAGATCTGGTAAGGGATTCCATCCGAATGCATTTGAAGCCAGAAGCACCGCGGGCAGAAGCCAGGCATGGCCACGGCGCCCAAGTTCTTGGCGGAGATGACGATCGGTTCAGTCATAGGTTCACCTGTCTCGAAGAGGAACGGGCGCGACAAATCGCGTCATTGGCATTTCGAGTCAATGTGCTTTCGAAGAGTTATTCTACGCCACACCGGGTCAAGGAGATTTTGAATTATCGTTTCGGAAGAATGAGTGCAGGAAATGGCGCATTGACTCAGTGACCCAGGGATTCAATGCCCCGATGAATCGATGACCCAATGACCCGATCCCCTCATTTCATGATATGTTCACGGTGAGGCTCCTATGTCTGGATTTGATCTCAAGTTCTATCTCGACCGGTTTCCCGAAGTCTGCAAACAGAAGTTTGGGCGCACATATTCGTTTCGCGCGCTGGAGAAGAAGTTTGAGCCGCTCTGCACGGGCAATCGTTGGCTGGCGGCGAAAGATGTGCTGAATATATTCGACCCCACCGCCACGCCGTTTGCGCGCTACTGGCCGAAGCCGAACGAAAAAGAGCTGGACCAGGTTCTAAAGAAATCGCGGCTGGTGTTGGGGCCCGCGCCTGTAGATTCGCGTGAACTGGTGCGCCGCGCCTTGGGCGTGCTCCAGAGCATTGGAATGGTGTCGCTCGTTCTGCGCTTCGTTCATCCCGACCGCTACGGAGTGTTTTCAACGCCCATCATGAATCTGCTGCAGGTGCATCGTCCGCGCACCATCGACCTCTATATGGCCTATTGCGACGAACTGCGCGCGTGGAAGGAACACTTTCGCCTGGAGTCCGTGGCCGATACGGAAACCGCACTGTGGACCTATCACGAACTGGTCGCGGGCGAAACGCATGCAAGTGAAATCTCCACTTCACACGCGGAATTCGACGCCGACATTTGGATTCAGCGCCGCCGCGTGGCGCAAGTGTTGCGGCCCTTCCTGCGCAACTATGGACCACTGGAACTGGCGCGCATTCTGGTGGAGGAAGAACCCAAGCTGGCCGGAAAAATCGCCGGGGAAGAGTATGAGCGGCTCTTGCGCGTTTCCGCTCGCGAACTCTGCGGCGGGATGAACCTGAACGTGCGCGGCGCGATTGAAATGCTTTTCAATCGACTGGCGGAGGATGATTTCATTTCACTCGAAGACAAAGCGCAGCTCGACAAAGCCTGGAGAATCCGCAACGCCGCCGTCCACGCCGGGCGCCCTCCCGACCCCGAGCAGGTGGAGAACATGATCGACACCATTGAGCGCATTTGCCGTCCTTGGGAACAACAGCGCTAGTTCGCGCGTTAGGATTTTTTGTTTTCTATTCCCGACCGACCACCTCCGGAAATGTCTGCATTTCCAATGTTCAAATTTCCAGCGAATTTTTTTGCGATTTTTTCCTAAATCAAAATTCGGGGTTCTCCCGGGAGTGCATTATGGATAAGTAGCAAATAAACGAGAATCCTCAATTTATTTCGACGCTAAATGCGAGAAATGCAGGGTTTACAGGGTTTTGCGCGGAGAATCGGGCCTAAAATGGTGACAAATTATCGCAACGGACGCGACTGTTGCTTAGCGCGGACTTTGTGTTGACTATGGCTCAACCTGGACAGCATTTGGATCTTCCATATCGGGGGGCGTCATGTCCACCAACTTGTAGTCCGGCGGAATCTTGAACAGGTCGACGTCCGGCTCATTGGGATTGATTTGCGACACGCTGATGGCGAGCTGTCCCGTCCGCGGATCGCTGTGCCGGGTGAAGATGTTGATGCGCAGCTCCTCGCTGTACCAGTATTCGTCGGTGACCGCCACGGCGAGGCCGGTGCCGCTGGCCTTGGCCGGCACGTTGACGGTTTGGAGATAGCCGTGAACGTCCAGGCCCTCTATCACGCCGGGGCCCAGGTCTTTTACCTGAAGATCCGGGTCGGAGGAGTGGACGCCCACTCTGCGCAGCCACGCGATGATGGGCGGCTCGGTGGCGGGGGGGCGATCGAGGATTCTTTGCGCAGCCACGTGCGTTTTGAGGTTCAGAAATGTGCTGAGCCTCGTCTCCGGATCGTAGAGGTGTACGGAATAGATGACCGGTTTTTGCTTCGAGGAGGCCGGCAAAACCTCGTGGCCCTCATTGCGGATGCGCCCCTGGGAATCGCGCGCGATCGTGGCTGCAGTCTTGCGATGGATGGAACTCCTATCTTTCAGCACCTGGTTCATGTCCTGCACGACTTCGGCGGAGAAGGGCGCGCCCGCCACCGGAGTCACAAAAACCCCGCCACTAAATGCCAGAGCGCCCGCCATCGCCGCGTCCTGAGCGGTGGAAACACGCATGCCCAAAAAGGACAAAGCAACAATGGCCGGCAGAATCAGGTGATGAACTCTGAGCATCAGGGGCCCCCTCCTTTCGCAGGAACTGAGGTCTGCGCACACGATCGGCACGCCTCCCCGGCCAGGGTTCCAGTGGCCGGGATAGATTCTACTCCCGTCAGGCGGGTCATGTATGGGAATTTGCGGTGTCATTTGCTGGGCCATGCCCATCCCGATCAACCCCATCGGGACGGGTCCTGGCCATGCTCGAGCGCACAGGCAGGCTGCCCGTGACACGGCCGTAGCGGCGGCTTTACGCCTCGATTGTTGGGGCGCGAGATTACGTACTCCCTCCACACGAGGCCTCAAATTTAAGCTCATCCTATCAAGACAATCAGCTGATAAACGATGCGGAGAAGTGTCGGGGGCACTGCGTGGGGGGAGGAAAGCAGTAGGCGGTAGGCAGTCGGGGATGCGTGGCGGTAGGCGGCAGTCGCGTTTGCGTAGGCGCGGCGATCGCCGCGCCATGAGCCGTGCCATGGCCATTTCGATCAACATCATCGGGACAGCTCCCAATCAACTCCATCGGGCAAGCCCCGATCAAGAGCTCCGGGACGGTTCTCACGAACTTCCATTCATGTTCGCCGTCAAAACTGCCGATGCCCCACAACAAAGGGGGGGCCGGGGGATTTTCTGGCAAGGCAGACCCCGGCATTGGAGATATCGGCAATTTGGGATGATCTCTTGAGCCTGAATTTGGTGCCGGCCTGGAATGTCCGCCACCCAGGGAGCCGTGCCATGGCCAACCCGGTCAAACCCATTGGGATAAGTCCGGATAAAAACGCCGGGGCGGCTGTCACGAACTTCCATTCATGTTCGCCGTCAAAACAGCCGATACCCCACAACAAAGGGGGGGCCGGGGGATTTCCTGGCAAGGCCACGCCAGCACTGGAGACATCGGCAATTTGGGATGATCTCTTGAACTGAATTTGGCGAGGCATACAGTGTCCGCCGCGCCGGGAGCCGTGCCCGGGCATCGCCATCCCGATCAACAGCATCGGGACAGGTCCCGATCAATCCCAGCGGGGCGGGTCCTGGTCAAAAGCGTCGGAACAGGTCCTCCCATGCCGGGGTACGGGCGGGACCCCGATGAATCGGGGCGGGCTGCCTGTGGGACTTCCCTATGGCGCCACCACCGGAATTTGCGGTTTGAATGCTCAAGCCGATGAGATGAATTTACCGAGGCTACAGGGAGTTCGCGCCCGCGCACACCCACGCCCCGGACTGGGGGCTTTAGGGCGAAATGCCCGGCATAAGCCGGAATAAAGCGGAGTATCCCGGCCAAATCCGTTGGGATATCCCCCGGCTCTTCCGGGGAGGAAGCAGCTGCTTGACCGTTCCGAATGGGGGCTAGGCTTGCCCTGCCCTCGTATTTCATCCGCCATGGAGGCGGTAAGGAGCGGGGGCACCGCTTGTGTGTCCTTGTATTTCATCTGTCGTCGTCGAGGCGGTAAAGATTGGGGGCAGGGCTTGCTCTGCCCTTCTATTTTGAGCTCGGTTGAGGCGGCGAAAGTCGGGGGCAAAGTTTGGGGGCAGGGCAAGCCCAGCCCCTACGAGACCGGTTTGGCCGCGGCGCCGCCGTTACGGCAAAACTACTCGCGATGGGGATGAATTGCCCCTGAGAGCGTTGAGGCAAGAGAGGGGTTCCTTCGGAAACGCGGACCCTAAAGCGCGTGAGTCGGTGCCATCCGGCGGCAATGACAAAACGTCTCTTCTCCTTCTCATTCCTTCCGAATTCTCAGACATGTTTACCATTTTGATATCTTTGAGCTTGACCCCGCAAGCTGCCGGGCGTATGACTTCCAATGATGGCGGTTTGTGCGTTTCCGACAGTTCCCGTAGAGTGAGTAGCGGAAGGTTGGACGCATCTTGCCCTACGCTGCGGTTCGTGAATTGGTAGGAGCATCATGAAGATGCTTACAACACATGAAAGCCGCTGTCTCCTTCCATACTGCGCTAGGTAGTCCTATCTATGAGTCGGCGGGAGGATCACGTTGAAAGAGCTTGCGTTGATTCCTATGTTCCTTCCTGCGGCGGCGCTGTGCCTGGCGGGGGTCATCGAGTTTCGCTCCCCGAGGCGCCACGCTGCCGCGTTGGTGGCGGTGGCGTTGGGGATGATCGATTTTGGTGCCCTTTGGGACCCGTGGGGCCTACTGCGCCTCAGTTCGGACTCCTCAGCCCGACTCTGCTATGCGATGACAATGGTCTCCGCCACGATTGCTTCGTCAGCCGCGTTTTGCTCCTATTCCCGACGAGCGAGCGCGATCCTGGTTGCGTGCAGCGGGTTAGCTCTGACCTTCTTCTGGATGTTTAACCGCACAGTTACGTAATGTGACGGAACGGCGTAGTACACGGGGGGAAAAGGGTGTCAGGAACACTTCCTGCCGCCCATTTTGCCCTACTCAGCGGTTCGTGAATTGGTAATAGCAGGATGAAGATGCTTACAACACATGAAAGCCGCAGAGTCTTTCCAGAAAGCGGAAAAACTCTGCGCTACGCCGCTCCCGGCGATTAATACCATGGGATCAAATCGTGTCCGCCTATTCCGGCGCTGACGGTGACATGGTCATTTTCACCGCTGCCGGCCAACGCTACGAGGTGAGCCAGTACGTGCAGGGGCGTACTCAGCTTAAGGCGGTAATCAAGAAGAAACTGACCGCGTTGCGTGGGCCGGACGTCTGCGTAAGGTAGTTAAGCTAGGGGCTGGCGAGTGCAGCCCTGCGTTGCGAAAATGGTCTACGCAACGAGGTCTTGAATCGAAGTCCGTCGATGAGCAGTTATCAGCATCCACGGACGGGGCACAGATCGCGAGTCGCATGGCTGGTTTCGCCATGCGCCAGCCGGCGGTTGGGGAAATCGCGGGGCGTTCACGTCATTTCCTGATTCTTACAGCTCTGTGAGCTTTCGGCAAGCGTGCGTGCGAAAGGAGTTTACCCAAGTCAATGTTACGGAGCCTGCTTCTGCGGGCTAAGGGGCCAGTTTGCGATCGAAAAGATCAGTATGAAGTAGCCAGTAAACGCGACGGCCGGGTGTAGCCGTGTAATGGAACTGCCCGTTTCCGTTATATCTACCGTGGTAAGACCCACCGCGGAACCAAGGCACAGAACCAGTATACTTCCTACCGCCAATAGAGCAGCCCACCACTGACTCGAAGTCCACACTTTTGCAATGACAGGTATACGGAATACGAGACCCACCAGTAATGCCGCTCCTACAAAAACGGAGCTGGCCACCGCACCTATGATTGGCTGAAAGATTAAAGATGGCAGACCTGCGTATACGGTCATCATCATCGCGATCATGTAAACGATCCAGCCAATGATCCAAGCAGCGACGATCAACTTAGACCGCGTCAGCGATCTCCCGGAGTTCTTCGTCATTTGTTTCTACCCGCCAAGATCTGCCTAATAGAGGTGCGGAAAACCGGAAAATCGGGACGTTCTGGAGTGAACCCCATGGCTGAGA
>PLSX01000152.1 GCA_003165315.1 Acidobacteriota bacterium | reverse complement strand
TCATTTAAACCGGCGCGGACACTCCATCACGCCGCCCGCCTCGCCAAACTGAATCAGCCCAATTCCACCGCCTCCGACAACCTCACCTCTCACGCGCCAGAGTAGCCCCTGTGCTCAACGTATCGCTCACCATATACTGAGGGTCCAGAGGGCGACGTAGGCGGCTACGGCCTTGGTTTGTACATCCTTGTAAAGGGTGGCAAGCGCTACGTCTTGAACGAACTCATTACGGGGCGGGCGCAATTGAAGGCCCTCATCAAAAAGAAACTGACAGAGATTCGCGGATCAAAAGCGATTGTAAGATGAGTCCCGGTTATTCCCAATCTAAAAACGGCACTTAGGCTTGAGTTCTGGACTCCGTAAGTGACCGGTTGGGATTAATCACCAGCCACAGGGCAGCTCCAATCACGCAGAGGCCGGCGGCAGTGAGAAAGGAAATAGTCCAGCCATAATGGAGCGCAATGAGGGGGGTAGTGACCGCGGCGACGGCGCCACCCGCCTGGCCACCCATGTTCATGAAGCCGGAAAGCGATCCGGCGGAGCCCTTGCCAAAGTCGGCGGAGAGCGCCCAATAGGCGCTTTGTGAGAGGTAGAGCGAACCGGCGCCCGCCGCCAGGATGACGCTGGCCGCGGCGGCAGTTGAGACTTGCAACGCGGCGGCAATGAAGATGCCGGCGCCCACCATGCCGATGGCCGCCACGCCGCAGCGTCCCCAGCCCCGGCCAAATCGCCGGCAGACGATGTCAGCAATCCAGCCTCCAACCGACGAGCCCAGAGACATGGCGAGGAAGGGAAGCATGGTGTAATAGCTGGCGGCTTGAAGGTTCAGGCCGCGCTCCCGCGTGAGGTAGGTAAAGAACCAGGTGAAGAAAATCGTAGGTGTGTAGCCGAAGCAGAAATAGCTGACGAAGAGCGCCCACACGTCCTTATTGCCCAGCATCTGGCCCCAGGTGAGTTTGGGTTCTTCCAGCGGGTCGCGCTGTGGGATGCCCTGGTGGATCCATTTCCTTTCCGCTTCATTTAACCAGGTGTGTTGATCGGGATGATTGCGCGCCATCCAATACCACACAGCGGCTGCCAATACTCCCAGCACTCCGCAGGCCCAGAAGGATACCCGCCAGCCAAGATGGACCATGGCGTAACGGAGAATTGGGGGTGCGAAGGCGCTGCCGGCGCCAACACCGGCGAAGATCAAACCGTTGGCCAGGCCGCGCTCCGTGGTGGGAATCCAATTGGCCACCCAGCGGTTGGAACTGGGGAAGATCACCGATTCGCCCATGCCCATGAAGAAGCGCACCGACCAGATGATCAGAAAGCCCTGCGCGATTCCGGCAGTAAACCCGGCGGTGAGCGCGGTAAAAGCAGCCCACCAGATGGCCCCCATGGCCAGCGTTCGACGCGGTCCCAGCCGGTCAGCAAGCCAGCCGGCGGGAATCTGAAAAAGTCCATAGCCCAGATAAAACGCGCTAAAAATCTTGCCAAGCTGCACGTCGGTGAGGTGAAAATCCAACGCAATAGCGGCCCTGGCGATGGAGACATTGACGCGGTCAACGAAAAAGATGGCCGCCATGAATGTAATGCAGACAACCAGAATCCAACGAACGCGAGTGGGCACCATTGAGTCCATAATGAGATTTGCACCGGCTCCGACTGACAGGATCAAAAGCTAGTCAGCATCCCATGGTTTGGCCGGGTTGGCAACTGCGAATCACGCCTTGTTCCCAAGCGGGTCGAATACTTTCTTGCCGACGGAGGCTTCATTTTGAAATGGTGACCTATTCGGAGCGCAGCGCTACGGCTGGGTCGAGCTTTAGAGCTCGGCGGGCAGGCAGGTAGGCAGCGATAAGCGTCGCCGCAAAGAAGAACACTATTACCGCCGCGTACATTCCGGGCGATGGTGCTGATTCTACGTCCGTCAAAGCCCGCAGAGTTTTGCCGGCGGCCAAACCCAGGCACAGGCCCATGGCAAGTCCCGCTGTTACCCAGAGGCTTGTGTTTCCGAGAATCAGCATGATGATGTCATGCTGGCGCGCGCCCAGGGCCAGGCGAATGGCAATTTCGCTCGACCGCTGCGAGACCAGAAATGAGATCACCCCGTAGATTCCTGCCACCGACATGCCAAGGGCGAGAAGAGCGAACGCGCCAATCAGGAAGACATTGAACCGCTGCTGCGATGTTGATTCCGTCACCACATCGTCCATGGTCTCGGCGCCGAAAACCGCCTGCCCGGGATTGGCGGATTCAATCGCCGCCTTCACTTGCTTCAGCAGTTGCCCGGCAGGCAGACCTGAGCGCACCATCAGGTAGACATTGGGCCATGAAAATTGCAGGAACGACCCATAGACTTCCGGAAACGGGAGGGTCTCCAGGTTATTCATCCGCACGTTGCCCGCCATGCCGATGATGGTGACCGGCCCATTCGAGTTGTCGATCTGCCTGCCGACCACATTTGGCCCCAGTCCAAAGTGGCGAGCGAACGCTTGATTCACGATCGCCACACGGGGTGCTCCCTCCGCGTCACTGAGGCGAAAGGCACGCCCTGCGAGCAGCGGAATGCCCATCGTGCGAAAGTAATTCGGACTGATATCATGTGCCCACGCGATCAAACCGGGGTCCGACATTGCCACCAACTGAATCGGCCCGCCCCCGCGCGCTGGACGCAGCGGAGGTCCGGTCACAGTGGCTGCTGAATCGACTCCCGGGACGGCTTCGATCTTCTCCAGATATTGCTGAAGCTCCATGCCTGCTTTCGGGTCTGGATGGTTCGGTTTCCCCGACGGTAGCTGCAACCGCATTGCCAGGACATGATGCGGATCGAATCCCATGGGCTGGGAAATCAGCGCTCTGAGGTTCTGCACTACGAGGCCAGCCCCGCACCACAGAAAGACAGAGAGTGCGGCTTCAATCGCGATCATGGCGTGCCGCCAGCGGTTTCCCTCACCTGTTGAGGCGCGGGCGCCGAGGCTTGAACCTGGGGTCCAACGGCTGCCCTTCACCGCCGGGATGATTGAAAACAAGATCGCTGAAATCATCGAGACTGCCAGGGTAAATCCAACGGCGCGTCCGTCGAGGTGGGCACAAGCGAGTAGCGGACTGCGTACCGGCAGCATGCTGACCAGAAGGTGAGCAATCCAGCCCGCGGCCAGCAATCCAGCCGCACCGCCGCATAATGCCAGCACCATGCCTTCCAAAAAAAATTGCCGGATCAGGCGGCCGCGGCTTGCCCCCAGCGCTACGCGGACGGCGATTTCCCGTGAACGCCCGAGCGACCGGGCCAGCAGCAGTTGCCCCGTATTCGCGCAGGCAATCAGCAGCAAAACCCCGACCCCTCCCAGCAGCAGCCACAGCAGCGAACTCTGCTTCCCCACGATGGCGTCGCGCAATGGTATGGCATCAAACAAGAAAAGCTTCGGGTCATGGGCGTGGCCAGGGAATGGCGCGGTATTTTCGTGGGCAAGAACGAGTGCGATGTCCCACATGTCGGACCCCACCTGCGCCAGAGTGACGTCCTCTCGCAATTTGGCGATCACGCGTACTGGCACGCCCTGGCCGTTCGCGCTCACCTGGAAGGGAAGGGATGTCTCAATAGGATAGGGAACGTAGAGGTCAACCGGCTCCGGAATGTTAAGGGTGGGATAATCAAAATGGAATTCCGGCGGGAGCACGCCCACCACCACGGCAGGCTGCCCATCGAGCCGCAGAGTGCGCCCAATAACGCCGGGGTCCGACCCCATGTGCGAGCGCCAAAAAGCGTTGCTGAGGATGATCACCGGCGGCGAACCCGGCTGATTTTCTTCTTCAAGAAACGTCCGGCCCAACGACGCATTCACCCCGAGCAAAGGAAAAAAGGAGGCCGTCACGCGCGCCGCAAAAATGCGCGTGGGCTCGCCCGTTCCGCTGATCTGCATGTCAAGGTGCTGGGCAAACGCCATTCCTTGGAGGGTGCGGGCGTGCTTGCGAATTTCGAAGAACTCAGAGACAGTCGGGATCCAGCCATTGTGCTCGATGACAGTGACCAATTTTCCGGCGTCCGGATACGGAAGCGGGTCGAGAAAAGCGGCCTTCAGCAGGGTAAAAACGGCTGCATTCCCGCCAATCCCCAGCGCCAGCACCAGTATGATCAGGCCTGACACGCCAGGGTCACGCCGCAGCAGGGTGAGTCCGTGGCGAAGATCCTGAAAAATCGACGCCAGCCAGCCCACCACGTTGGCGTCGCGCATCTCGTCTTCGGCAAGCATCTGGTTTCCCATGCGCCGCTTCGCTGCAGTTTGCGCTTCATCCGTGTTGAGGCCACGGTCTTGAAAGCGGCCTTCGAGCATCTGAAGATGAAACTCCAATTCTTCATTGATCTCCCGATCGAGCCGTTCGGGGCGGAACACATTCAAGATGCGGCGGAGGAGTGCCATTAGGCCAGCCTCAATACGCGGGTGATCGCCTCCGCCGCTCGCAACCATTCGATTTCTTCTTCCGCGAGCTGGCGGCGCCCTGCGGCGGTGATGTGGTAATAGCGCGCGCGCCGATTATTCTCGGACGGCGCCCACTCCGAGCGGATCCAACCTGCCTCGCCCATACGGTGCAGTGCCGGATAAAGCGATCCCTCTCCCACCTGAAGCACGTTCTGCGAAATCTGCTCAATCCGCTCCGCGATGGCATACCCGTGCAGGCTCTCGCCGCTGGCAAGAATGCGGAGAACCAGCAGGTCCAGCTTGCCCAGCAATTGGTCTCTGTTGAGTTTTTCCATCGTCTTCCCATCGATGTCGATGGGAGAATCCTACGCCTGCGGCGCGCGGCTGTCAACGAGTTTTCGGGGGGAATTATCGCGTTGAGTTATGGGTTGGCAACCGGCCGCTGCTTCCTATTCGATCAGGGCGGATTGTCCACACCCAGCGGAGTCAATCCCACCAGGAATTTTGCTGGCAGAGGTGTTTTCGTGTAGCATAGGTAGCCCTTCAGACATGCATCGGGTTTTGTGAATCATTCGTTCGGAGGTGGAAAATGATTTTGGACGTGGTGGCAAACGAGGAAAGACTTAAGCATGTGCATCCCGGCTTCGGACCAGCGCTTGAATACTTGCGGCGGATCGACTTTGACCAACTCCCTGATGGGCGGGTGGAGATTGACGGTACACGCCTTTATGCCATGGTGATTCGAGGGGAGGGGAAGGGTCAACAAGGAGCAAAGCTGGAGGTCCACCGCCGGTATATTGACGTCCAGTATTGTGTCACCGGTTCCGACGTGATCGGATGGAAGCCGGCTGCCACATGCACTGATCCGGAACAACCCTTTGACGAACAGAAGGACTACCAGTTCTTCCGTGACGCAGCGGATTCCTGGGTGACCATCCCGCAGGGAGGCTTTGGGATTTTTTTCCCTGAAGATGCCCACGCGCCGGCGGCGGCCGAAGGCCCGATTCGCAAGGTGGTGGTGAAAGTCGCTGTCGACTGGCGATGAGTGTGTGGGGCGGACCAGTTCTGTAGGTCCGCCGTTTTTCCTCAAATCCTTGCAGAAGGTCGCGGACTTTAGGACGCGGTTCGTGCTACGCTTGCTCTATTCGTAGGAATGGGGCCCGAAATACAAAAGGGAAATTCTGACTAAGTGCTCGATAGAGGAGGCGTGACCGATGCTTAAGTCGATCGCTGTCGTCGCCGGCAGCTACGTGCTTTCAGTTGTTCTTGTCCTGGCAACAGACCCGTTGCTTTCGCGCCTGTTCCCGGGCGATTACGTCCGAGGGCGTATCCCTTCCAGTACAGCTCTCATCACCAGTACGGCGCTCTTCGTTATCATTTCGATCCTCTGCGCCTGGATCTGCTCCCGCTTTGCTCCGAGCCGTGCCGCCCGGCATCTACTCTGGTTCTTAATCATCGGGGAGGTGATGGGCATTGCCTCCATCATTCCCAACTGGAGCAAGGGCTGGCCGCACTGGTACTGGCTGTCATGGCTGCTCACCTGGCCGGTTAGCTGCTGGATTGGCTTTCTGATTTCCGGGCGGCGGAGTGATTCGCCGGTTTAAGAAAATCTGACGCAGCAGAATTTAATTGTCCGAGCTTCGTCTGCAACACATGCCTGCTTTATTGGCTTCCCCCCTTTTGATTCCTGATTTGAAAATCGACGGCTTAGCGGGTAGAGTAGACAAATACCCCAAATCCATTGAGAGGAGAGAACGAGCCATGCCCCTGACTCAGGACGAAAAACTATTGACCCTCAGCCGAAATATCATCGCAGGCTTTGACAAGGCTGATGGTGGAATTCACCCGGGGTTCAGACCCGCACACGCGAAAGGCATCCTGCTGACGGGCGTTTTTACGCCTTCGCCAGAAGCCGCCTCGCTTACCTGCGCGGCCCATGTCCAGCAGACTTCGACTCCCGTTACGGCGCGCTTTTCGGATTTCGCGGGAATTCCGACGGTTTCCGATAACGATCCTCAGCATGCAAGTCCCCGCGGGTTTGCGGTCCGGTTCCACCTTGCCGAGCATGTTCACACCGACATCGTCGCTCATTCGGTTGACACCTTTCCAACGCGCACTGCGGATGAATTCCTTGGATTCCTCAATGCGCTGCTTTCCACCGATCCTGCGGGGTCGCATCCGAATGCCATTGAACAGTTCCTGGGCGCGCATCCCGCAGCTTTAACATTTGTGCAAATTCCCAAGCCGATTCCGACCAGCTTTGCCCGTGAGTCGTTTTTTGCCGTGTCCGCCTTCAAGTTTACCAATGCTGCAGGGGTGAGCCGGTATGGACGCTATCGGATACTCCCGGTTGCGGGCAATCAATACCTGGACGAGGCCGGGGCGGCTGCCCAAAGCCCGAACTTCCTGTTCGATGAAATCAAAGAGCGAGTGGCGAAGGAGCCGGTTCGGTTTCGGATTGCCGTTCAGTTGGCCGGAGACGGTGACACCGTCGATGACGCCACGGTCCGCTGGCCGGAGGATCGTCCTCTGCTTGCGTTTGGGGAAATCAGCTTGAAGGAGATTACTCCGAACAATCCCAGTGAGCAGCAGAAGATCATCTTTGATCCCATTCCGCGAGTGGATGGCATCGAGGCCTCGGCTGACCCCCTGTTTGAACCGCGGGCGAATATCTACCTCATGACAGGGAGGCGGCGCAGAGCAGCAGAAAAGCGTTAGGCATTTTAAGCCGATTTGTCCTCCAAACTGTACGGGTCCGGTAAGACATTTTGTCGCGCCAAAGGTCTCTCCTGGCCGCTCTCTTTCAGACTAACCGATGGAACAGCACCGTTCCCCACCCATGCTTTTCCAGCCTCCCGTTGTCGCATTGAAAATGGCTCCCCTAATGGTATGCTATGCGCCGCAATTCAATGCCAAGGGACGAGGTTTAGGGGGGAATGATGAGTAACGATTTTACCCGGCGTAATTTCCTGCGCATGGCGAGCGGGGCAGTGAGTTTCACTTGGGGAGGGCTCCAGATCTTCGCCGGACCGCCCAATGCCGCAGGTGACGCGGCGATCAATCCGCTGCCGCCATCCTCTCAGCCCTTCGTCTATGGCACGGCCTTCTACCGCCCGCCAAATCCGCCCGCCGAAGTGCGTCGCGAGATGCTGAAGGACATCGCGCAAAAATACCAGTTCAATATCATCCGGATCTACCCTGCCTGGTCCTACTACAACCCCGCGCCTGACCGTTTTGTTTTCGATGACGTGGATGAGGTGATGAAGTACTGCGACGAATTCGGCTTACGCGTGCTGCTTGGGATTGTCATGGAAGAGGCTCCGTATTGGTTGGAGCGGCTTTACCCCTACACACGGTATGTTGACGCCACAGGCACCCCGCAGCGGCTTGTCGACAGTCCCAACAACGTCAGTGGCGGGTGGCCGGGGCTCTGTTGGGATTGGGATCCCGTGCAGCAGGCGGCCGCGCGCTTTATCCACGAGATCTGCAAAATGGCGGCGACGCACCCTTCCATGTATGCGTACGAGTGCTGGAATGAAGTCCACATTGAGCCCGATTGGCCGCGCAACCAATGGATTCAACCCCAGGGGCTACTCTATTGCTACTGCGATCAAACCATTTCACTGTTTCGGCGTTGGCTTGAGAGCCACTATGGCAGCCTCGACGCGCTCAACGAGGCCTGGGTACGCCACTATTCCGATTGGTCTGAAGTGGACCCTCCCCGCGCCACGGTGGGAACGTATCTCGATTGGATCGACTGGCGGAATTTCATCGTTGAGCGCACCACCTGGCAGATGCGCTACCGCCTGGCCGCCATCAAAGAGGTGGATACTCATCATATTCTCGAAAGTCACTCCGGGCTTCAGCCTCCCATTGAGCCGTTTACTCTCGATGGCATGAACGGCTGGCGGCTGGCGGAGGAAGTGGAAACCTGGGGTCTCTCAAATTTTCCCCGTGACGCGACGCAGGTCTATCATGGGGCTGCCAAATTCGAACTGACTCGCTCGCAGGCGGGCGCCAAGCCTTTCTGGATGACGGAGCTTCAGGGTGGGCACGGCAGCAACGGGATGTACGAATCTCCCCACATGCGGCCCCGCGATATCCGCCTATGGAATTGGTTGGCCGTGGCGGCTGGGGCCAAGGGAATCCTCTATTGGACTTACCACGCCGAAGCCACTGGAGGGGAGGCCACGGGATATGGGTTGGTGGACCGCGACGGCTCAGAAACCGAGCGTGTGGTTGAGGCTTCGCAGGACAATCGCCTGATTCAGGCTCATTGGGACATTTTGAAAGACTATCGGCCCAAACCCCAAGTGGCACTCTTGGTTGATACGGATAACAACATTCTGACTTTCGCCATGGGTGGGAAAGAAGATGCTTCTGTCCAGTCGTTCCGAGGGTATTACAAAGCTCTGTGGAACATGGACCTGTGGGCGGATTTTATTGAACCCACGACGCTGGGAAAGTCGGACTATAAATTCGTCATCGCCCCGTGGCACATCATCGGCAAGAAACAGACTTGCGAGGATTTGCTTAAGTATGTTCAAGACGGCGGCACGCTGATTCTTGAAACCGCGTTTGGACTGTTTGACGAGAAGTGCTTCTATAATCCGGTGATTCCTCCCTATGGTTTGGCGGAGGCTTTTGGGTATCGGGAGAAGGAGAATTACATTCAACGGCCTCGCAGTGAGTGGGTGACGAAGGAGGCGCCTGGTGGACCGCCACTGCGTCCTGCTGATGAGATTATCTACTATCAGCCGGAAATCGAATTCACCTTACCAGTGCGGGTGCAGGTGCGGGCGAATACTTTCTTGACGCCGATTACGGTGAGCTCTGCCACTGCTATCGCCCACTATCGCGATTTGATAGTGGCGGCCATAAAGAAGGTCGGGAGGGGTGAGGTCTATTACATAGGAACGAACCTGGGGGCGAGCATCAATGGTGGGGACGATGCCGGAATCGCTCTGCTGCGCTCAATTATCACCAAGGCCGCGCATCCTCCAGTAACCTCTGCCAAGCTTCGACCCCGACTGATCGAAGGGCCGTCAAACCGCAGTCTGCTGGTGGTCGTCAACGATACGGTGCAGGACGTAACAGAAGCCGTCACGTTGCCGGCGGGCTATCACCAGGCCTTTGACGTCCATAATGGCAAGTCGCTTGCCATCGGGGCCGGGGCGGTTCATTTGACCGTCCCTTATGAGGACGCAGTGGTTCTTCGCTTGGAGAAGTAAAGGGCAATTGATCCTCAATCCCGGTCGATTGCTTTGCCGGATTGCTCGCCGCCAGTCTAGGCGTGTGTCACTGGAATTGGACTTCAGTTTGCATCCTAAATCTATCAAGAGGGTATGATCTCGCCTCGATGAGATGCTCGAGGTCCATCCGGATATAAGGCCAAAGCTGCCTCGTCCTGTGCCTTCCATCGTGCCCTCAGTTCAACGCCCGCCGAGGGGATTAGGATCTGCCCACAGGGGGATTGGAGCCCGAATGAATAGTCAAAACAATCGAATCCTCCGCGAGAGCCGGCGCGGATTTCTCCGCTCGATGGCAGCGGGTTCCGCAATACCATTGTTGCCCGCGCTTCCCACTGTCTCTGGGGATACAGCGGCCTACCCAGATCTTAAAAGCCTCCAGGCCGCCCACGGTCAACAGGGGAGGATTCCGCCCAACAAGACTTACCGGATGATGGAGTGGGAGTCGCACACACCCCCGGAAGCGAACTTTGAAATCGATGTTGAGGGAGCGATTCACGCCAGCCGGGACGCTGGCGCAGAATCCCTCATGCTCTATACCCAGGATTGTTGGGGCTATGCCTTCTATCCCACCAGGGCGGGCACAGTTCATCCCCACCTGATCTACGATTTGTTCGGCAAGGAAGTCGACCTCGCTCACAGGATGGGCATCTCCGCTGTCGCTTATTACTGCCTGCACTTCAACAATCAGGTGGTCCTGAATCACCCGGACTGGGGATGGGTGGATGAGCACGGTGAACAGCACCGTGAACGCTGGTACATGGCGTGCCTCGACTCGCCCTATCGGCAAATTGTCCTGGGGATGATGGACGAGATTTTCTCAACCTATGAAGTTGAACAGTTGTTCCTCGACACGTTCGGCTCGCAGATCTGGAACTACCACAGTCATGGGATCAATCCGTTCTGTTTCTGCCCGAACACCGTGGTAGCATGGGACCAGGAGCATCCTGGCGATCCTTACCGCGCCGGCTTCAATACCCGCGAAGGTTGGGAGCGGCGTTACCAGTGGCTGCAGAGGCGGTCGATGAACGATCTTCTGGACGCCATTATCTCGATCGTCCGCAAGCACCGGCCCGACACGCTGATTGCACTCAATGGCGGCCCCGAACAGTTTCCCGACGACATCATGCAGAAGGTCGACTTTATCTATAACGAGCCCGTCGTGACCAGCACGGGGATCCCCCTGGGCGCAATCATGGCCCGGGGGTGGGGTCGTCCCGACTATCAAGCCGGGGTCTTTACCCAGTTTGGCTATGTTGATGCCTACCCCGCATCCATTCCGCGCGTACAGGCCGATGCGCTGCTGGTGCAGAACGCACGCACCTTTTTTGTTGGCAATGCGCCGGTCATTGGAGGATTGGAGGGGCGTGGGTATTCGCAACGTTGGTTTGACGTCGTGCGCGAAACCTGGACTGACGTGCGCAACGTCGATTGCCTTCTTCGCGGCCTTGAACCCCTCTACACGAATGCGGTTTTCTATAGCGAGAGCACTCGAGCGGAGCTTGACGCTCAGAAACGGCCGGTGGACTTTCGCAATTCCACTTCCGGCGCTCTCGAAAATCTCGTTTACTCCGGCCGCCCGGTGGAGAGCATCCCTGAATTTCGCCTCCAACCAGAACTCCTCGACGGATTTGAAATGCTCGTCTTACCGGAGACTGAGGTTCTTTCAAGTCATCATGCGGACCTGATTCGCGATTGGGTTGGCCACGGCGGGACCCTGATTGCCAGTCATCGCTGCGGCCTCCTGGATGAACATCGGCAGACGCGCGCGGATTTTCCCCTCGCCGATGTCTTGGGCGTTCACTTTGCCGGAGAAGAGAAAAAATATGCCTATGACCCGGATGGCAAGCTGAAGGGCGATCTGATTTCCACCTACCTGGAGCCGGCTAAGCACGACTTGGCGCGACCGCTTGCCGGCGGAACGGTCGGATTGCCGGACTCCTTCCTCTATCTCAAGCCTGCAGGTGCCGAGGAGGTCATGCGCTACCGGTTGCCGGTGATGGTGGAAGATATGAGCAAGAATCGGTGGTTCAACTGGGGGCCGCCGCCTCCCGGCCCGGAGACGGCGGGAATGGCTGTTGCTTATAACCGGTTTGGGAAAGGTCAGGCAGTCTACATTGGGGTGCCCATCTTTCGCGCCATGAGCCTGCGGACCAACTTCGGCAACGTTGTGGACCGTCCCTTTTGGATTCGGGAGTGGCTCCATCAATTGATCGGAAGCCTGATTCCCCATCCCGTCGCGGAGATCCTCCCCACGCCCTTTACCGAGTACCTGCATGGGAGCTTTTTTTACACGCAGGACCGGAAGTTCCTCCTCGTTCAAATCCTGAATACGGTTGAGCTATTGGGTAAAGGCGAACTGAGCGTTCCGTTGCGAGCGGAAATTCGGGTGAATCCGGCGAAGCTGAAGATTCGCGGGGCGCGAGTGGTGTGGCCCAACACGGAGGACTTGCCTCTTCATTCGACGGAAGGGAGAACCGTGATTGTTCTCCCCAGGGTTGAACGTTACGTGGCGCTATACCTCCAGGTAGGTTGAAGGTGGGCACCGGCAGTTTCAGCCGGGTCGATTCGGATTGATGCAACCGGCCTGATCTTCTTCCAGCAGCGCCACGCTCGCCGTGAATTGACAAGCTGGTCGAGGCCTGTTCGGTGTTAGCGCGCGCCAGCACGCGGTCGGCGTTGGCTCCCTGGCTGCTGTGGCTGGTCACAGCATCGCCGTGGTCGATGTGAGGGTGCTCCCGGATGTTGATGTGCACATCCTGGCTGGAGTCCGCCGAACTTGAAGGTCCCCCGCAGCGACATTTTGTAGCCTCTAACACTGGTAGATTTGTCTTGACCCTTCTGGTATCTATTGATATAATAACCATGTGTTACTGTGGAGTAGAATCATGCCCGCGCGCAAGTCTTCCACCTTCTCGAAATCCAGCCCCTTCAAGATACGAAGTCAGCAGGGCAAAATTCCGGCATCGGGACCCGAGGGGCGGAAGGGGGAAGGAAAAGGGTAAAGGTTGCAAGGTGAAAGCGGAAGGTAGTCTGACGGGGGTGATCAATAGCGGGCAGGCTTGTTAGCGCCCGGCGCGGGCTATCGAGAATCGGAAAGAACACCTTCCCAGCCATTATGTTGATGATACAAATAGAGTTATCGATTTTGATCCTGGATTGAGGAATTCGTCAAGTTGCTGAAAATAAACAAGTTAACTGCCTTGCTAGCACTTGGGCCAGGAAAAACGCGGGGGGAAAATATAAAGGTAAGTCCCATTATGTTATTGAAAACACATGTAGGAAAAATGTCCGAAACAAGCCAAGCCATTATGTGCATGAAAACAAAACACCTAGGGATCGTTCGCCATTATATGTATGAAAAGTAAAGGAGTTACGCGAACTGGCTCATTCTAATTGGTCGAGGTCAGTTTGATGGAAACGCGGCTTTACGGCGGAAACTTTAGTGCTTGGAGATCGGCTGTATTATTGTGCCTGCCATCTCGATCAAAAACAGTGGGACAGGTCTTGCGCATGCCCCTTCACGGGCGGGACGTCCACTGCTAACTTCCGGGGAGGTCGTTCTGGCGTATGTTTTGACAGATCCGAGGTCGTTCTGTTTGGCCATTGACCAAAAGCAAGCAGTCATCATCTCGCCGCCAGTCCGGGGAGCGGAGATTTCGGAAACTACTGCTCGTTATCTGTGTCAAATCGAGACAGCGAAAATCGAAGGCTGGCTTAAATTAATTCACCGCTCGCGAGTCAGCATGATGCTGTACTTGGGGAATTCGATGTTTCTGGCTAACCCTTAGAGAGGCTGGAGCCGACGACCAGATTTGAACTGGTGACCCTCGGTTTACGAAACCGATGCTCTACCAACTGAGCTACGTCGGCCGAACAATACAAAAATGCTCACCCATCAGGTTCAGCGTTTCCGCCTTTCCAGCGGGTGAGCATTTTCAGAGGAGAATAGAATGACGGACGCGCTCCGTCTCCTAAGCTCCTAGCGAGTCTAGAAAAACCCTTATGCCATGTCAAGGGAATTTTCAGGATTTTTTTGGGCAGTTAAAGTATTTATTTTCTATTGCTTGCAGGGATGACTGGAGTTCAAGCGATAATTCAGGGGGGAATTATTCAGATTTATTTTATTACTTTAATTATTCTTTATATGTCATTTAATTTAAAAGGTTTATTTTGTTTTACAGATTTAGTCGGATTAGCTGGTCATCATCCGTCCGTCCCCATTGCGAATTCGGGAAAAACCTTGCAGCGAATCGTCTTGAAAGGAAAAAGAGGACGCCCACAACCACGCATGATGCGATAAGGAAAGCGGTTAGCAGGAAGATTGCGAGGATCATGTGGACCAGTTGAAGAGTGAAGGATCTCTCTGAAGTGTATTTCTGGTCCCAACTAACACCCTGGGTTACCTGGAACAGATCCATTAGCGAGTTAGCGGTCCCTTGATTCCCGGCATTGAGCACCAAGAAGACGTAAGAGCCATGCCGGACTCCATAAATGGAACCTTCGCCATGATCCTCATTCAAACCCAGAAAGTTCTTCAGCGCCCCAAAGCGTACCCGAGCCATTTGCGGAGTCGGGTAGCTGATGGATATCAGGATGGGGGCGCCTTTGTCGGTCTTGTACTGGCCCAGCTGCACTTCGGCGGCCTGTTCAAATCCAATCAGGTCGGATCGGAAGGAAGGTAATGCTCGTTTGGCCGCTTCCAGTCCCAGAAGATACTTCTCGGTTCCAGGGATCAACCCTTTGGGCGGCATCGGGGTGGGCAAACTTTTGAGGGCGCTTTCCGAGGGTTTACTCCCTCCCACAAAGACCAACAACGCCTGGTAGTCGGATTCGGAAAGAGGAGCATCTGAATTGCGCAGAAAACGGATGAAGTTGCCGCCACGCGCCATCAACGTTACATGCGTGTCCCTAATGGCTAGCTGGACGCCTTTTTCGGGAGCAGTCCCCGGGGTTTGGTAGAAAGTCAGAAGGCCATAGGCGGCGGTGGCATCTGTCGCGGGTTCCACCACCACCTGCGCCCGCTTTTTCCCCAGTTGGTAGGTGCGTAGCTCAAGTGTTTTCACCCCGTATTCCTGTTCTACCACGGGATCGCCACCGTATTTGCGGACTGTGGCTATGGGCAACGACAGTGAATCCACCTGGTGCCAATCGGCTGCGGGCACTATTGGCGTGACAAGGAGTTTATCCTGAGCGGAGCAAGGGAAGGGCAGGAGCGCAATCGTGGCCACCAGCCACGCGTACTTGGCGAATTTGCAAACTGTTGGGTTCACAATATCAATTTGGCCGTGCGGCGGGGGAAGTTTGGTCAGCAGCTACGCGCTGCACGCCCTTAACCTCGCCGAGGGTCTTTAAGTAATCGAGGATGCCTGCGTACAGCGCCTCGGCAATTTTTTCGCGATAGTCGGGCCGTCGCAGCAGATGCTCATCTTTAGGATTGGTAAGGAATGAAATCTCCGCCAGGACGGAAGGCATGTTGGCGCCGATTAGAACCACAAAGGGAGCTTTCTTGATGCCCCTATCGCGCTGCGCGCCGCTGGCTTTGGTAACATGGTTATAGACTTCGCGCTGGATCTGACTGGCAAAATCCTGCGACTCCTCGATCTTCTCTGTTAAGGCGATCTTCTTGATCAAGTCCTGGAGCTGGTGTACCGCTTCCTGGGAAGAGGCGTTTTCACGGGCCGCCACTTCCAGGGCATCAGGGCTGGAGGTGAAATTCAGGTAGTAGGTCTCAATGCCCCGTGCGCTCTGATCCGGACTCGCGTTGGCGTGAATGGAGATGAACAGGTCAGCGCTCTTTTCATTGGCGATGGCCGTACGTTCTTCAAGTGGGATGAATGTGTCATCGCTGCGGGTCATCACAACCTCGCAGCCGGTATTCACTTCCAGGAGTTTCTTGAGTTTCAATCCCACATCCAACACCACTTCCTTCTCTTCCAGTCCCGTGGGTCCAAGGGTTCCCGTGTCGTGGCCGCCGTGCCCGGGATCAATGACGATGCGGCCAATCTTCAAACCCAGAGCGCGTGTCAATGTGCGGGATCCGTCTTCCGTGGGGCTGGCAGGTTGGATGGCGGGCATCACATTTGCCTCAGCGGTTGACGTTTTATCCTTCGATTTCTTCTTGGGTTTGGCTACCGCTGGCGGCGTTACGGATGATGTCTGATCCGTTGATCCTGGGGGAGTAGAGGGCTCAGATGTGGTCTTGGCTTGTGCCTGAACGGGTGCTGGGGGATTGATTACCTCTGCCACCGGCGCCGAGGGGGCGGGGACGGAAGGCGGTGGAGGGGACACGACTTTTGACGTTTTGCGGCCCTCAGGATTGGCGGCAGGTGTGATAGCTTTGGCAATCTGTTGCGGTGCTGCCCCCTGAACGTCGATCACGAGACGGAAAGGGTTGGGGAGGGAGAAAACCGAGTACGCCTCAATCTTTTCAACATCTAGCACCACCCTTGCCACTCCAAGGGAGAACTGCGCCACCCTAATCTGACGCAGGTATCCATTTTCAACGGGAAAAGTTCTGGCCCCAAGGTCCGGACTGAGGTGAGCCGTCTGAAGGTCAATGACAATGCGGTCGGGGTTGGAGAGCCGCACGGAATCGAATTTCACTTCGCCGTCCACTTCAATCACGATGCGCAGGTAATTCGATCCAACCCAATGCCGCACCGCGGTGACTTGTCGCAGCCCGGAAGACCTTTCTTCCACAACCTTCTCGAGTGTAGGGGTGGCGGCAGGTGCTGGTGTTAATGCTACTGCGTGAGCCTTGGCTCTTTCTGCGGCCAGTTGATCAAGTTGAGCCAGGTAATTCTCTGCCTCGCTCACATTGTCAGACTTGGGATACATGGCGATGAAATCTTGGAAAGCCCTTCGAGCTTCTCCTGGATCTTCCAGGTCCTGCTGGTAAACCTCTCCAATGGTGAACAACGCCTTGCGCGCAATGTGATTTTGCGGATACTTCCCGGCGATGAACCGGTAGGTCTTGATAGATTCCAAAAAGTAAGAATCTGATGAAAACTCGCGGCCCATTTGACGGTAGAGTTCCGCAATGGTCTCTAGGGCCAAGGGAGTTTTGACGGAGGCGGGGTTGAGGCGGGCGACCTCGTAATAGGCGTCGATGACCGGTTTGAAGTCCTCCTTGCGGCGTTTGTCTTCCGGCTGAGCTTCCAAGGCAGCGTGCATCTTTTCCGCTTTATCAAAGGCCTCGAGGGCCTGTTGTCTCCGCGCGGGGGTTATCGTGGCAAAAGCTGCCACGGCCACTGCCATTGCAGCCAGGAGCAGCAGCCACCTTGATCGCTTTTGTGCGCCCATTGCCTTCAATATGAATCCCACGAAACCGAAGGGTTGTCAGTAGTCAGTAAACGGGAAGAGCCCCGGTTTTTCGCTGGCGACTGACCGCTGCCTTTCTTATTCCACATTGGTGAAATGCACCACACCGAATTCATCTACATAACGGGTGATGGGAGCCTTAGGCAACTCATGGGTTATTATCTTTGACGACCCCGATGCCGGTGCGTCCCCTGTTTGATAGATGCTGGTGACCCTGCGTACGTAGTTTTGCGTTTCCGGGATTGCCGGAATCCCTCCAGAGCGCTGCACCGTGTGTTCCCCCGCGTTGTACGCTGCCAGGGAGAGGTTCAGGTCCCCGCCGAACAGGTCGAGGAGGTATTTGAGATAATTAACGCCGCCTTCGATGTTCTGTTTGGGGTCGAATGGGTTCGCTACGCCAAATCGCTGTGCCGTTGCCGGCACGAGCTGCATCAGGCCCATTGCCCCTTTGCTGGAAACGGCTTTAGCGTCAAATCCCGACTCTACGCGAATGACTGCCTTCACCAGATCGGGGTCCACTTGAAACCGGCTGGCGGTTTGCTCTACGAGTTTGTCAATGTCGGCAGGGGCGGCAGCGGGGGCTGCGGTCGGGTTCGGTCGAAAGCTTCGCGTCATCCACTCGACTCTACTGATTGTCTCCCCGGTGTTGACGTAGATCTTGTGCCCCTGGTTATCCACCAGCACTACAATCTGGTCGGCTTTCGCGACGGTTGGAAGGAAAGTGAAAAGCAGAAACCCGCTTATCAAGATGACCCGGAATGAATGGAGATATTTATTCATTGAGATTCCAGCACCGCACGGGCAGCGCTCACTCAAACTCGATCCCTCCCATTCACCCTGGCCCGGAGCAGCGTTTGATGCGCCCCCTACTGCACACTCAGCAGGAGTCTTGCCTGGCGGCTTTCACGCCTGCAGAGGTTCAGCCCCAGCGGGCCATATATTAGTGCTAATTATAACATTGTGCGCAACTGTAAGCAAATAGAGGAGTGAGACAGTGGCGGAGCACGATAGCCAGTCGGATTTTCGCCGAGCAGCGCTGCGAAACCGCCGATTGCTGATGACCAAAGAGGCTCAGCGCGGCCACCCCTCAACAGAAAATGACATTGGTTGCGGTTACGGGGCCGTCATGCTCGATGTGCATGCACCTCCTGAGTGCTTCGATGTACAATGGCTCCGCATTCTGGGTTTACATTTTTGCGTATCGGTGAGTTTACTTCGCTACCTCGAATCCAATTCGCAGTTTCTTACCGACAATGTCGTGGTGGCTTAAACCCGTAGTGATAAATACTGGCTGCATCCTCATCAAATAGAGGGGCATGTGGAAATTAATGCCAATTTTCCCGGCAGGGGATGGGCCCGCATCGTTCTTAGGAATGGGTTGATCCAATCCGCCGAATTCCAAGGGCCTACCCGGGACCATCAGCCATTTGTTGCGCCCGGCCTGGTGGACATCCAGGTGAATGGATTCGCGGGGGTGGATTTTTCCGATCCTGAACTCACATCGGAAGCAGCCGCATCAGTGCTATCCCGAATCTGGAAGACTGGCGCCACATCGTTCTGTCCCACCCTGATCACCAACGCCCATTCGCGGCTGCGGCGAAATTTCCGTGTCCTGGCTGAAGCCTTCAACTCCCATCCACGATTTGCGCAATCTGTACCCTGCTTCCACCTCGAAGGCCCATATGTTTCTCCCGGAGGAGCGCGCGGCGCCCACAACCCCGAATACATGCGACCGCCCGATTGGGACGAATTCGAGGAACTACAGGAAGCGGCAGAAGGTCACATCGGCATTGTGACGCTGGCCCCGGAGCTGCCCGGCGCGATGGAATTCATCCGGCGCGCCTCTGCAGCCGGAGTGCTGGTTGCCCTCGGCCACACGGATGCGAGCCCTGAGCAGATTCACGAGGCGGTGGAAGCCGGGGCGCGCCTCAGCACCCACCTGGGAAATGGCTGCCCGCAAATGATGCACCGCCACCTGAATCCCCTTTGGGCGCAACTGGCGATTCCGGAATTGAGCGCCAGCCTGATCTGCGATGGCTTTCACCTTCCGCCTGATTTTGTCAACGTCGCTCTGCGCTCAAAGGGCATCGACCACTGCATTCTGATTACCGACGCCGTGATGGCCACGACCCTCGCACCCGGGCGCTATCGAAGCTTGGACGCCGACATCGAACTCCTTCCCAACAACAAGGTGGTGATGGCCGACGGGAAAACGCTGGCGGGATCGGCCGCAACCCTGAATCATGTTGTGGAGGTCTTCATGCGATATGCCGGAGCAACTCTGGCGGACGCGTTAGACATGGCCACGATTAATCCCGCCAGGCTACTAGTATTACTATGTTAAGTTTGGC
>PLSX01000248.1 GCA_003165315.1 Acidobacteriota bacterium | reverse complement strand
TCGATCCCGTCAGCAAGGTTTGCATCACCACCATTCAGCGGCTCTTTGCCATGCTCAGGGGCGAGGAGGAAATCGATCCGGAGATTGAAGAGCAACCCCTCGGCAACCTGGAATCCCTGATGAAAAAGCCGTTGCCCGTCAGCTATAACCCCGCCATTCCGATTGAGTTCTTCGATTTTATTGTCGTTGATGAATGCCACCGCTCCATTTACAACCTCTNNGCTTCGATGTTTATCGCATCCGCACGGTGGTGAGCGAATACGGCTCCACCGTCATCGCCGGGCTTTGGGTGGATAAGCGCGACCGCCAATCGCGCAAGGTCCGCTGGGAGCGGCTTGACCAGGACTTCAGCTACGCCTCCCAACAGTTAGACCAGGATGTGGTGGCGCCGGACCAGATCCGCACCATCATCCGGACCTTTAAGGAGAGGCTGTTCACGGAGATTTTCCCCGGGCGAACCGAAGTACCCAAGACGCTGATTTTCGCCAAGGATGACAGCCACGCTGAAGACATTGTCAACATCGTGCGCGAGGAATTTGGCAAGGGAAACGATTTCTGCCAGAAGATTACTTACCGCACGGGCACTGTGCGGGTTCTCAACAAAAAGAAACTGCCCGATGGCACAGAAGTGGAAGAGTTTGTTTATAAGAATATCGGAGCGGTAACGGCAGAGGAGCTTTTGACTTCATTCCGTAACAGCTACTTTCCGCGCATTGCCGTAACCGTGGATATGATCGCCACGGGCACCGACGTGCGCCCGCTTGAATGCGTGATGTTCCTTCGCGAAGTGAAGAGCCGTTCGCTTTTTGAGCAGATGAAGGGCCGGGGCGCGCGGGTGGTGACCCAGACGGACCTGCAAGCGGTCACTCCCGATGCCCGTGAGAAGACACATTTCATTATCGTGGATGCGGTGGGCGTGTGCGAGACCGAATTGGTTGACACCCATCCGCTGGAAAAGAAGCCCAGCGTCAGCTTTGAAAAGCTGTTGGATGCAGTTGCCTTCGGCAATCGCGAAAAGGATGTGCTGTCGTCCCTGGCCTCACGCCTCGCGCGGCTCGACCGGCAGCTTAACAAAGAAGACCAGAAGATGATTGCAAACCTGGCAGGCGGCCTACCCCTGTCAGTCATCACTCACGCACTTGTGGACGCCCTCGACCCCGACGTTCAGATGGAAGTAGCCGTAGGGGCACCCCTTGTGGGTGCCCTTGAGGGGGCAGGCACGAGGCCTGCCCCTACGGACGATGAAATTCAAATAGCCGCAGCGCGCCTACTCGCCGAAGCTGCCAAGCCCCTGGCCACCAATCCTGCCCTTCGGAATAAGCTGATTGAATTGAAGAAGTCCTACGAGCAAACCATTGATACCGTGACCAAGGATGAGGTACTGGAAGCGGGATTTTCCGCCGCCGCCCGGGACAAGGCCCGCTCTGTAGTAGAATCGTTCGAGAAATTCATTCAGGAACATAGGGATGAAATCACGGCACTTCAGATTCTCTACAGCCGTCCTTACAGCCAGCGGCTCACCCTGAAGGGAATCAAGGACCTGGCGTCAACCATCGAAAAGCCGCCGCGCGGCTGGACAGCGCTAGTGTTGTGGCGCGCGTACGAAACGCTGGAGAAATCGAAAGTGCACGGTGCCGGTGGTAAGGTCTTGGCCGACATCGTTTCCTTGGTTCGCTTCGCCCTCCATCAAGACAATGAGCTCCGGCCTTTCCACGATCAGGTGAATGAACGCTTTGCCCAATGGCTGATGCAGCAGGAAAAGAAAGGGCGACGGTTCACCGACGAGCAGCGGCAGTGGCTGGAAGCGATCCGGGACCACATTGCCGCAAGCCTTGCCATCCAGGTGGATGATTTTGACTATGTGCCCTTTGCTCAGCGCGGGGGATTAGATAAGGCGAATCAGGTGTTCGGTAAAGATTTGTCGCCCTTGCTAAACGAATTGAACCAAGTTCTGGCGGCGTAGGGGCACCCACGACGAAGAGGCGAAACGCCCCCGGATCGTAGGGGCACCCCTCGTGGGTGCCCACCGCCGGCGTAGGGGTACCCTTCGTGGGTACCCTTACGGTCGGCCATGCCGACCCGGAAGGCAGGCACGAGGCTGCCCCTACGAACTATGACCTACGACCCCGACATCCATCACCGGCAATCGCTGCGCTGGAATAAACATAATTATTCGTCTCCGGGCTTCTACTATGTGACCATCTGCATTCAAGACCATCGGAGCTTACTGGGGAACGTCCAATCGGGTGTGATGAATCTGAACGATGCCGGCGAAATGGTGGACGCCGCGTGGCTTCGAATTCCCATGCAATTTCCGACCATTCAGTTGGATGAACACATCACGATGCCCAACCATTTCCACGGCATCATCCAAATCGTGGGGCGTGAAACCGTAGGGGTACCCCCCGTGGGTACCCAGCGGTCGGCTATGCCGGCGGGTAGGGCAGGCACGAGACCTGCCCCTACGCTCGGGTCGGCAATGCCGACATACCGGGCACCCACGAGGGGTGCCCCTACGTTGGGGGATGTGGTGGGCGGGTTCAAATCACAGACCACCGACGAATATATCGTGGGGGTCGATCAAGTCGATTGGCCAAGATTCCAAAAGCACTTTTGGCAGCGGAATTATTACGACCACGTGATTCGGGACCACGACGAGTTGGAGAAAATCCGGGATTATATCCGGAAGAACCCGCTGAGGTGGACTTTGGACAGGTATAATCCCGAGAATCCGGCGCTGGTCATGGATGATACGGGAGCGCTGGTACCGTGGGACGAATCGTAGGGGCCCCCTTGTGGGCGCCCGACCGGATGGCAGGGGTACCCTGGTGGGTGCCCGGCAATTGGGGCCAAATGGCCCTAGGGTAGGCACAAGGCCTGCCCCTACGACGTGACAGGGCGAAACGCCCCCGGGACCGTAGGGGCACCCCCCGTGGGTGCCCAGCGTCGGCCCCGCCGAACGGGGAGGGCAGGCACGAGGCCTGCCCCTACGATGGAGAACACGTAATGTCAAACGGCTCTGCCGCTATTGTCCAAAAGCTCTGGAACTACTGCAACGTCCTGCGCGATGCCGGGCTATCTTACGGCGATTACCTGGAGCAGCTTACCTATCTGCTATTTCTGAAGATGGCGCATGAGCGGACCCAGCCGCCCTTTAACCAGCCCCCCATCATCCCCGCCGACCTTGATTGGCCAAGCCTGTTTGAGTATGAGGGCATTCCACTCGAACACCATTAGCGCGACGTTTTGCAAAATCTCGGGCGCGAAAAGGGCATGCTGGGAGTCATCTTCCGCAAAGCGCAGAACAAAATCCAAAACCCCGCGCTACTAAGACGTCTGATTTCCGACCTGATTGACCGCGAGCAGTGGACCTCGCTGGACGCGGCGTGAAGGGCGATGCCTATGAGGGCTTGCTCGAAAAGAATGCCGAAGACGTGAAGGCGGGTGCAGGACAATACTTCACTCCTCGTCCCTTGATCCGCGCCATGGTGGAGGTCATGCATCCCAAACCGGGTGACGCCATCCATGATCCGGCGTGCGGCACGGGCGGATTCCTGCTGGCCGCGCATGAATACCTTAGCAAGCACTATGAACTCGATAGCGATCAGAAGAAACACCTGCGCTTTGATGCGCTGAGCGGCTTCGACATTGTGGATGGTGTAACGCGCCTCTGCGCCATGAACCTCTACCTGCACGGAATTGGCGGCGATAACTCTCCCGTTACGACCTTTGACAGCCTGGCTTCCCAGCCCGGCACGAATTATGAAATGGTGCTGACCAATCCCCCATTTGGGAAGAAATCCAGCATCACGGTGATCAATGAAGAGGGAGAGGAGAGCAAGGAAAAGGCCATTTACTACCGCGACGACTTTTGGGCCACCACCAGCAACAAACAGCTCAACTTTGTTCAGCACGTCAGGTCGTTGCTGAAGATTCATGGCCGCGCGGCCGTCGTAGTGCCGGATAACGTGCTTTTTGAAGGCGGCGCGGGCGAGACGGTGCGGCGCAATATGCTGCAGCAATGCGATGTTCACACCTTGCTGCGGCTGCCGACCGGCATCTTTTATGCGCAAGGAGTGAAAGCCAACGTTCTTTTCTTCGACCGCAAACCCGCCAGCGAAAAGCATTGGACCAAAACGCTGTGGATTTACGATTTCCGGACTAATCAGCACTTCACCCTGAAAACCAATCCGTTGAAGCGCTCCGACCTTGACGACTTTGTGGCCTGCTACAACCCGGAGAACCGGTTTGAGCGCAAGCCCTCCGACCGATTCCACTCGTTTGAATACGACGATCTGCTGAAACGCGACAAAATCAACCTCGACATCTTCTGGCTGAAAGACGACAGCCTGGAAGACTCCGCCGACCTGCCCGCACCTGAAATCATCGCCACCGAGATTGCCGAAGATCTGGAAGCTGCCCTGGAACAGTTTTCACTGATCGCAAATGACCTGAAGTAGAGGCGGGTCTACCCCGCCATTGGGCTGTAGCGGCGGTCTCCGACCGCCGAACGTCGATCGGAGATCGACGCTACAATCTGCCGGCGTCCCGATTAAATCGGGATAAATTCCGCCGCCGTTACCATAGCCAGCAACCCCGCCTCGTTCCGACAGGTGGCGCGGACTGACGTGGCTTTACGCCGCGATCTGGCGAGCTAAACTCGCCGCTACTTCCAAACTGCAACACAAAATCCGCAAACAGACTTTTTGTCCACATCTCGCGCGCGGCTGTTTGCCGGCTAATTGCTGGCCTTGGTGGGGAATGTTGGACTATCCACAATGAACCCGGGCAATTGCCCTGTTTTGGAAGCATTGTGCAATCAGGGTGAGAATTCCGTCCTAATGCTTCGCCGCAGCCTGTTGCAAGGCCGCCGCGACATAGGGATAGTCCTGCGCGTGCATCAGTGCCGTTTTTCCTTCCTTATCTTTCAGGTCAGGATTGGCGCCCGCCTGCAAGAGGGCGCTCACCGTTGCGGCATCGCCAAAATCGACGGTGGCGGCATAGTGCAGCGGCGTATAACCGAAGCGATCCACGGCGTTCACGTCCGCGCCCCGTGCCAACAGCGCTTTCACTACTTCCGCATGGTGGGCCAGGACAGCCCAATGGAGAGCTGTCATGCTATCGTTATCCGTCTCGTGAATATTCGCCCCGGCTTTAAGCAGTTGCTGAACAATGGCGGGATCGCCGAATCCGAGCGCCGCAAACAAAGGACTGGTTGGGCCCAACCCCAGCATGTTCATCCTGCGGTTGGGGTCAGCGCCCTTGGCCAGGAGCAAATCAATGTTGTCCTGATCGCCCGCCAGCGCCGCCAGGAATAGTGGCGAGGCATCAAACATGACTCCCTTGCCGGGACGGGCCTCAGCGCCATGGTCAAGCAACAGCTTTACAGATCGCGCTGTGCCGGTATAGGTTGCCGCCACCATCAGGGCGGTAAAGCCGGATTTGGCCTGCGTGCGCACAATCGCGCCGTGTTCGATCAGCGACTGCACCTTCTTCGGGTCAGTTGCGCTCATCATCAAAAGCGTTGTGCCATCGGGCGTTTGGCTGTTGGGGTCCAGGCCGGCATTCAATTGCTTTTTCAGTTCCGCCGCGCTGCCGAACAGCGCCGACTCCATCCATGGCTTCAGGTCTGATGTCGCTAGCACGGCCGGCGCCGCTGGAGCCGCAGGGTTTGCGACCTTCGGAAGATCCAACATCAACGCTTTTGCCGCCCAGGAGGTGGCGGCGGTGGAGAGGTACTGGTCGTGCCCGTAAGGAAATCCACTTTCAAAATACGATGGGCTTACCGGGGCGGGTGAGATCATCCGCGTGTGGACATGCCAGGAGCCGTCGGGCTGCTGAGTGGAGAGCAGATATTGCAGCCCCTTTTGCCATGCTGGATCGCTAACCGCAACGCCGCCCGCTTCGTTGAGCGCCACCAGAGCCTCGCCGGTGGAATAAGCGTCCGACGCCATGTGGGGGATCTCTCCCCAACCGCCATCGGCTCGTTGCAGCGCCAGCAGATCTTTGGCAACGCCCGCGCATTCGACGGCGTTTCCACCCGCCCAGTTGACACCGAACACGCGGAAAGTTGCATCCTCCGTGGTTTGCGCCTCCGTCGTCAACAGCCATCGCATGGCGCGATCCGAACGCAAACGGATTTCTTCGCCCATCGAGGTGGGCAAATATAGATGGATCACACGCAAAGCCAGAGCTGTGGCGGTGAAGTAGCTGGAGGATTGCGGCGGGCGAGCGTCTCCCGTGGGCCAGTGCCCGTCCGCGCGCTGCCAGTTGGCGATGCGGTGGGCGTAAACCTCCGTGATCAGATTGGGTTTCACCCCCACGGTATGCGCGGCGATCAGCGCCCATCCCTCCGATGGCGCCGGATCGATGATCATGGATGCCTGCACGGCGCGGTCGATGGAGGAAAGGTCGGGCGAAAAGAGGAATGCTTTGGCGGCCACCTGGCTTGCCGCAGCTTCATCCACCGTAACCCCTCGCTCGCGGGCCGTGGCCAGTGTCAGCATGGGCAGGGCATGATCGTGACAGGAAAAGCATTGCATCAACTGGGAGAAACCCGCTGAGCCGTGCTGGATGATGGAGACGGCATGGTCGGCGGCAACTCGAACCTGGTCCGGCGAAGCTGTCTGCGCATGCAAAACGGGAATGAACAGGCAAATGGCGAGCGCCACCTTATGCATAGTCTCTCCTTGTGAAAACGGCCCTGAAAGTGGAATCCATCTTCCCTGATTTTGCCGGAAATTTCAACTTCTCCGGCGGAGGGTGCTCCTGCGGAGGGCGGGCGGCACAGTTTGGATGGAGTGGGAAGTCCATCTTGCCTCAAGCGGCGTGATTCTGCTCCTTCGTCAAGGTGTGCCCATACCGGTTGATGTTAATAATTGGGCTTCAGTGGACTTCACGTCACAGTATTCGCATGTCAAGCCATTGAATATGCAGCAGTTGTTCCTCTAAGCGTTCTAGCTTACAGAATGGAAGAGCGATTGCTAAGCAATTGGGGGAGAACCATCGATCATTAATTTGCCTGGCTGAGGAGGGATCGGCTCAGTGTCAAAATTCAGCGAAGTATTTCGAGTATCCGGCGCCCGCATCGATTCACTCGTAGAAATGAAGGCGCCCGGCCGAAGCTTGGAGGATCTTTTCGATGCGGCAGCGATAAATCCCGGCCTTGATGCCGACGCCGCAGCTTCTCTGATCGCCTGGGGGAGGGAGCCGGAACGGCGCGCGGAAATCCACACTGCGGCGCAACGGGTTCGCAAGGAGATCGCGCCGTCAACCGTCGAGTTCGTGATTCCCGTTTATCTCACCAGCTTCTGCGCCAACGAATGTCTTTACTGCGGCTATCGCGAAAGCAACGCGCTGGCCGAGCGCACGCGCCTGAGCCTTGACGACTTCAATCGTGAGCTTGACCTGATTCTCTCGTGGGGCCACCGGCAGATTGAGCTGGTGCTTTCCGAAGACCCGGAATTTGGTCCTGACGTAGTGGCCCGATACGTGGAATTGACGCGCCGCAGGCTGGACCATCTGGGCGGTGGCGTGGTGGGACTCTGCTCTCCAGTTTACAAGCGTGAGGATTATGTGCGGCTGCGCGGAGCGGGCTTGGAATGGGTGGTGGAGTGGCAGGAGACTTATCATCAGTCCCACTTTGAGCGTTGGCACGGGGCAGGCTCGCCCAAGCGGGATTTTGAATATCGCCTGGATTTGTGGGACCGCGTCGTTGCGGGAGGAATCAATAAAATCGCGCTCGGCGCGCTGCTGGGTCTCTATGACTGGAGGTACGACGCGTTGGCCTCCATCGAGCACGGCAATTACCTGCGCCGCGCTTACGGATTGGAACCCCACGCCATCGGAATACCGCGCCTCAAACCCGCGCGCGGCGTGCCCGCCTCGCAAAAGGCCTCCCGATTCACGGTTTCCGACGATGATTACAAACTGATTCTGAGCCTCTACCATCTCGCCTTCCCCAAGTCACGATTGTTTTTCAACACTCGCGAGAGTTACGAGATGAACATCTCCATGGTGGCCGCGGGAGATCTTTTCACCGTGGATTGCGATACGTTCCCGGGCGGGTACCTTCGCAACGACACACCGGGACAGTTTTCCACGCACGGATTCCCCAAACGGCAGGAAGTGGCCAAAGTCTTCGCGGCGCGCGGGCTCAAGAGTCTCTACCTGGAGGCGGAGCGTCCGCTGGCTGCTTCACCGTCGCCGTCTCCTGTTGTTCCGCCTGATGTTCTGAAATGGCGCGATGAACACGCGAAGATTCGAGCTGCCTTGCAGGACTGGCAGGCAATTCTCAGCGGGCTCGCATTGCACCCGGGGGAAAACATTATTGAACGGCAATCGGCCCTGGCGGCGCTGCGCATGACCATGCACTTCTTCAAGACCTATGCCATGGATCATTGCCGCCGGGAAGAGAATGCCTACTTTCGCACCTTCGCAACCAGCCCGGATTCAGCGGCGAAAATCCATGTCTTCCGTGATGGACATGAACGGCTGGGGATCGATTTGGGCGAGTTCGAACGGCAGATGGCCTCCTACCAGAACTCGGGCGATCCAACGGTGCTGCGAAGTTTGGGAGACCGCGTCATCCGCGAAACGCATGAGCACCTTGCCGGCGAAGAGAGGTTTGCCAGTGGAGCGTTGGGGCGTTAACCCGCGCGGACAGACGGCCTAGGACTTTTCCGACAAGAGAAAAGCGATCGGCCCGTAAAGGCTCCCGAGCAGGAAGGGAAATCTTGGGACGCGAAGTTTCGACGTGCTCGACCCTCTTGGCGCAGGTTGCGGACGCAACCGCGGGGCGGCATAGCGAAGGATTCCGCCACGCAATGAGCGCTCTTGCAAGAAGTACTTGGTAAGCATGGCGGTGTGGGCACAGCCTGATGTGAAGGCCCACCGGCGGAGGGCTCGCCATTCCGTGGAGTGACGATGCACAATTCGCGCCCCGGGTTCGACAATGACTTTGCCCCCACCCAGCAGAATTCTGAGCAACATATCCGGTTCCTCGCCGGAGCCAATTCGAGTCCCGCGCCCGAAGCGGGAATCAAAGTAGCCGAAGCGCTCGAAAGCCTCCCGCCGAATTGCCATGTTTGCATTGCCCACCAACGCCATTCGCATGGGGAAGGAATTCTTCTCCGCATTCCATTCCAACGTTACCGGTGATTCCGGAAACTGGGCGCGGTGAAGGTCGTCGAATGCCTGGCTGACCGGATCGGCGAGGGTTTGAGCGCTGACGCTTCCCGCGACTGCATGTACTTGAGAGTCGCGAAAGGGGGCCAGAAGCAGCGGGAGCCAGTTGGGATCGGCCACAGAATCATCATCGAGGAATGCCGTGAGGGCCCTGGTGGACGGGTAAACGCCGGCGTTGCGCGCCAAGCTGATTCCGCGACGCGGCTCATTGATGGCTTTCGCCCCGTGGCGCTCGGCGACTTCCTGCACGGCGGCAAGGTGGGGACCATTGTTCACCACGATAATTTCCGCCCCCCCGCCGCGGAAAGGCTGTAGAGATTTCAAGCATGCCTCTAGGTCCGTTATGCGGTCGACCGTGCAAACGATGATGCTCGTCTGTTTCAGCAATTCGCCGGAAATCTCCATGTGCTTTTCCTGGCCGGTTGCGCCGGTTTGGAAGCTCCCAGATTCAGCTTTCATTGAGGAGTTCATCGTAAAGCCGGCCGAAACTGCTGGCCATTTGTGCGGCGTTGAAATGATCCCGCACGCGTGCATACGCAGCCGCGCCCACGCTCTCGCGTAACTCCCGATTGCATAGCAGCAGGCGGAGCCGCGTTGTGAGTGCTTGAACGTCGCGGGGAGGGACAAGCCAACCGTACTTCTCATCTTCAATCAGTTCCGGCACTCCGCCCACGGAACTTGCGATGACCGGCAGGCCCGCCGCCATGGCATCCAGAGCGGCAATGGGAAACCCTTCCTCCAGCGAAGGCATCACGAATACAGTCCAACGAGGAAGGATGGAGCTGATGTCGTCAATCCAACCCAGGAACTTGACCCGCTCATTCAGACCCGCACGCGCCACCTCGGCCTCAAGTTTCGCCCGATGCGGACCCGCGCCGGCAATTTCCAACCGCAGGGCGGGGAATTCACTTTGCAGCGCGGCGGTGGCACGGATCAAATACTCAATGCCTTTCAGTTCCACCAGTCGTCCCGCGGTTCCGATGACGATCTCAGAAGTGGCAGGGTGGGGGGGAGGACTGCTGCCGGGGGAAAGCGGAAGCCCGGCATAGATGACGCGCGCCGGGCCATCGATAACTCGATCGGCCACAGATTTAGAAACCGCGACCACCGCATCAAGTCCTCTGGCGGAGACGTTGATGGGCGTCAGGCCTTGCGGCTCCAGAACACGGCCGTGCAGGTGCCTGACGATTTTGGCGTGGGTTGCCGAACGCCCGAGCGAGACCACCGACCTGCCTCCGAAATGAAGGTGGACGATATCGAACTTCTGCGCGCGCAAGCTGCTCCAGAATTTCCAGGCTCCCATCGGATCTTTCAATCCGCGCCACCAGACAAGAGAACCTGCATGCACGTTAGCTTGCTGAAGCATATCGACCAGGGGCCCCCAGCCTTGCAAGAATAGAGCATGGACGCGGTAACGCTCGGGATCGAGGTTTCCGGCGAGGGTGCGTACAATGCGCACCATGCTCGACCCCTCGGGCTGTGCCGTGCCAAGAATGTGGAGCACCCAGTGAGCCATGGCGATTCGACGGAGAAAAATTATGGTTGCTCTAAACCTTCCCTGCCACGCGGACGCGGGAACAAATCAATCCGACGGGCAAGTCTGCTTTTGAAGTTCATCCGCCTGCACGCAACCCGCCTGCGCGCTGCGATCATCCAAATCTGACGAGCAGTCAGGGTAACACGGCGTTGCCCCCCACCGCTATCCGGGCAGCCGTTAAATCGGTGGAAATGGCTTTCCCACGCGCCTGAAATGCCCACCCATGAGACGGTCCGATGCTTCAGGGAAGCGGTTCTGAATCTTGACATCGAGTTCCGGGCAAACCTAATATCTCTTCGCAAGGAATCCTGCAATCTGCGGGTGAAACTCCCGCAATTCTCGTCCCTTTTAATTTGCAATGCGGGGTAGCTTCGGAGGCACAATAGCAAGATGTCGCCAACAGAACAGGAAGGCATGCCGCCCGCTTTCCGGGTCCTCGATACTCCGACTTTTCTTTTCCTATTGGCCACCCTGATATTCCTTTACGCATTCCTTTTTATTCCGCCCTTTATCCCCATCGATTACCACGGTGACGGGGTGGTCTGGTTAAGCGAAGCGAAGCGGATGTATGAAGGCGAAATTATCTACCGCGACTTTTTTGAATTCCTCACCCCGGGCACACCCCTCGTATACTTCTTCCTGTTCAAGCTCTTCGGGCCTCAGTTATGGATTCCCGGCGCGACGCTCCTGGGTCTCGGATTGGGGCTGGCTGGTCTTGGGGTGGTGATCGCGAAGAAGCTAATGTGCTCCAACATCGCGCTGCTATCGGGCGCGATCTTCATCGTTGGGGTGTACAAGAATCAACTTGATCCCAGTCATCACTGGTACAGCCTGCTGGCCACGACTTCCGCATTAGCATTGCTGATGGAGCGTCGAACGCTGGCACGCATTGCGGGAGCGGGGTTACTTTCCGGCCTTACCGCCTGTTTCACTCAGACCCGCGGGGTGGCAGTTGTCCTGGGCTTTGGAGCCTTTTTGTGGTGGGAATCGCGACGCACGAGAGAAACCGGCCGCGAGTTACTTAAGAAACTGGCTTGGCTTGCCGCGGGATTCGTCGCGACCATCATTGTCGTGAACGCTTACTTCATTTGGGAGGCGGGACTGCCACGCTTTGTCTGGTGCACGATCGTCTACGTTTTGAAGTATGGCCCGAAAATGGCGGACGTTAACACGCTTCTGGTCTTAAGGCGTGACTTTCCTGAGTTCAGGTCACTCGGCAGCTTCCTACTGCGCTCCGCGGGATGGCTGCTTCTTTATGTCGTCATCCCTTTCGTTTACATTCTGGTTTTTATTCGCTACCGCCGGGAATCCGGCAACGCGCCGAGGGAGTTCTGGGATCGCCCGATGTTGTTGGCGATTGTAGGCTCGTTTATGCTGCTCAGTGTGGCACCGGCGCCCGACTATCTTCGGATGTCGGCGAGTGCGCTGCCGGGAGTTATTCTCCTGGGTTGGTTCATCGATTCGGCACGAAGACTGAGGTCGACCCTGATCGGCGCGCTGACGCTTGGAATTCTGCTCGTAATTCCCCATGCTGTTGCGAAATCCCAATCGATGAAAGCGAGCATGATTGTTACCGGCCATGGAAAACTCGCAGAGGCGGACAGAGACGAAGGTTCGTATGAAGAATATATTTGGGCCCAGCAACATACTCGGCCTTCAGAGTATTTTTATGAGCCGGCAGATGCAGACATGTACTTTTCGCTGAATCTCCGGAATCCCACACCCCTGCCTTTTGTAGTGAATAATGGCTTTACGACTGTTGATCAAGTGGCGGACGTGATTCGAGGTCTGAAACAACATCTTGTTCGCTACATCCTCTGGTCACGTAATAACGGTGATAATTTGGATACGATTCCATCTTGGGAAAATTCTGGGGATGATCATCTTGGCCCTTTGCGCGACTATGTCCACAGCCATTACCGCGTGGTCAAAGTCTTTGCCAACTCCGATGAAATTTGGGAAAAGGCGGACTGAGCTAACTTTGGATTTCGCAAGGCGGAATTGTAATTCCGCAAGGAGACGCGGCGCGGTTAAATGGTTCAACCTTCTTAGCTCTTTGATTTGTTTCCACCCGTGAAGCTGGAGTGAGTGAATGAGAGCAAGCGCAGGGCAAGTTCCCCGTTGGTTCCACAACGGCTTCCTTATTGTTACCGGAGCTTTCCTGTATCTTGACCTCTTCATTCTCCCCGCCACACCGATCGCCGGTACGGACCTCGACCAGTCTATTTATCTTCACAACGCCACGAAGATGTTTGACGGGCAGATGATTTATCGGGATTTCTTCCAGTTTACCCCCCCTGGAACGGAATTGGTTTACCTCGTTCTCTTCAAATTGTTCGGAATCCATGCATGGATCCCCAACGCTGCGCTGGTGGTGTTAGGTTTGAGCCTGACTTGGCTCAGTATTTTCATCTCTAAGCAGATTCTCAGCGGGCAGGCAGCATACCTTCCGGCGTTCTTATTCCTGGCCCTGGCATTCCATCCGGCCATGGATGGGTCTCACCATTGGTTCAGCATGCTCGCGGTGACGGCAGCCATTGCTTTGATGATTAAGGACCGAAACCTCGCTCGAGTGGCTGAGGCGGGGGTGCTTTGTGCCGTTGCCTCTTTCTTCACTCAGCCCCGGGGAGCTGGAGCTGTCGTCGGCTTGGCAATATTTCTTTGGTGGGAACACCGCAGAAAGCCCGAACCCGATGAGCCGCTTTGGAAATCGGAAGCCATCCTGGCCGCCACTTTTACGGTTGCCACGGCAGTCCTGAATATCTACTTTCTCTGGAATGCCGGATTGAAACGCTTCTTGTGGTGTACCGTCATCTTTGGGATTAAGTATTACCCCGCAGAGTCCAAATTGAATAGTCTCCAGGCCTACTTGGCCTTCCCACCCATGGTGGCTCATTTGCGCCATGTCCCGCAGCCGGGTTGGTTGTTAATTCACGCTCTCTTGCCGCTGGTGTACCTACTCTTCTTTGCGCGCTGCTGGCGAGAGTCAAAGAAAAGCCCCGATCAGCCCTGGGACCGCTTGATGCTGGTAAGTTCGGTTGGTTTTTTCCTTTTCCTTGGGGTGGCCCCAGCGCCGATTTTCTGGCGATTATTCGTTGTCTCCCTTCCGGGTTTAATCGTTCTCGCCTGGTTTCTGGATTCTCCGGGAAAGCTGCTGGTCCTCGCGCGGCGGGTGCTTTGGATTGGCACCGCGGCGGCGATGGTGAGTATCGTCTGGAACCACCAGACCAGGTGGCGCGCCATCCTTGAAACTCCCACAGGGCGCGCCGCCTTCTTTGAGCCTGATGAATATCAGCGATATAAGTGGTTGGCGTCGCGCACACACCCTCCTGAGCTCTTTTTCGACTGCTCTGGGAAGTCGTACTTCTTGCTGGGGCTCCGATCTCCAGCCAAGGTGTCATTTCTTTCGGGCACTGATTATTTGCGGCCTGAACAAGTTCTGGATCTCACTGAGAATCTTGAAAGACATCGCGTGCCGGTGATTCTGTGGTGCTCTGACCTCGATGCCGCCATTCGGCCAGATGATCACTTGGGGCCGCTTCGCGATTATCTTCGCACGCATTATCACGCAACTGGCCCCCCCGATAATTCGCTGGTGTTTTTGGAACGAAACGCATGGTCTCTGATGAAGTAAGACCATCGAGGGAATGAGAGCTTCAATCTATATGCCGTCCCAACGAAGAGCGATTGGCTGGTTCCGGGAGGTATTTTGGCGGAGGATTGAACCTTGGTCTCTGCTGCTGATCCTCCTTGGGGTGTTCGCTTTTCTCTATCTATGTCAATTTCGTTTTCCGATTACGCCGATTTTTACGGGCGGCGACGAAAATCTATATCTGCCCAACGCAACACGCATGTTGGATGGAGAGATGATCTATAAGGATTTTTTCGAATTCGTCGCTCCCGGGCTTACCGTCATTAACCTCTGCCTCTTCAAGCTATTTGGCGTCCGCGTATGGGTTCCTGAAGGTTCGCTGATTCTTCTTGGGTTCGGTCTAACCTTGTTGACCATTGTCATCTCCCGTAGGGTTCTAAGCGGGCCAGCGGCTTATTTTCCCGCTTTCCTATTTCTCACCTTCGCATATGCTTTTGGGCTTGATGATACTCAGCATTGGTATAGTACCCTGGCAGAGTTGGCCGCCGTTGCGGTGCTCATCGAAAAAAGAACCGGCAAGCGCCTTATTGCCGCAGGAATATTTTGTGGCATAGCTTCCTTCTTTATGCAAACCCAGGGAGCTTTTGCCGTTATTGGCTTCGGACTCTTCCTTTTGTGGGAAGGGGCTACGGTCGGCCAGGGGTGGAAAGTGATTTGCGGACGCTTGGGTAATCTATTCGCATCGTATGTGTCGACGGCCCTCGCGACAAACGCGTATTTTGTCTGGAAAGTCGGCTTCCACCGATTTTTCTACTGCACTGTGGGATTCCTTATTGAGTCCTGGTCCGCTGATAGGGATTCAGACTCTATTTACGCCGCGATGTTTGAGCTTCGGAATTTGATACATTGGAATGCACTGCCCGCACTCGGTATCTTTCTATTTATCCATCTGCTCCTGCCTTTGGTCTATGTTTGGTTTTGGTTGCGATATCGGCGGATGACTGTGCGCCACGAGCGCAAAGGACCG
>PLSX01000172.1 GCA_003165315.1 Acidobacteriota bacterium | reverse complement strand
CCGTCCCGTGGAAATTCAGGCTAGAGAACTATTGACATGGCAGTCTGCCTGTGACCTTGACGGGGGATTGTTTGTAATCCGGGATGGGTCTGGAGTAATTCCACGGCCAGGCGGTCAGATGTCGCAGTGGATTTCTTCAGGAGAACGAGGAGGAGCCGTTGGCACGGCTCCTCCCGACCTGCTCATGATTACTTTTCAGGCCGTGGCTCAACTTTGGGGTTCAAGAGTGGGGAGAAGATTCCACCTTTGGCCAGCACCCGCCAGTCTTCTTCCAACCTCTTCACAATTCTCGGGGGGAGAATGATGAGGCAGAAAATGGCGTGCTGTTAGGACTAGTGAGATTCCCATCCCCGGTCCCGGCACTGGTTCTCGTCTACATTCCAGTCCGGGTCCAAACCGTGTTTCGACGTATCGACGAATACCATTCCTCCCGGATCTCCCAAGCCAGTGACGATTGGTGTGACAACTCCGGTTGTCAGATCGAGGATACCAACAAACGGACCGCCGTCAGCAGCAGTGTACGCTGTGCCCGGTGCGAAGGCCTTCTTACTCAGAGTGTAAACGGCGTTCAGGTTCTTGTCGGCAAATAGAAGAAACCCCTCGCTCGAGGTGATAAAAGCGGTGTCGTCGGTTTCAACCGAAACCGGCCCGGTGGGGGTTTGATAGCTCAACGGTAATCGCAATGCCCGCTGCTGGTTGGTTCCCGGATCGCTTACGATAATAAGCTCCTGGTCGCCCTGGCTGTCCAAAACCAGATTGCCCAGAGGATCGAGAGTCATTGAGTCAGGGTCCTGAAGGTTGAGTTGGACCGTTGCGTCAGAGGGTATATCGATTGCGCTTGCCTCACCGGCGAGTACGGGCTCCACCGCAACGTAGCTCCCTTCCAAGCGAGCGCTGACAATAGCAGGCCCGGTGTTCGGGTTATTCGCCGGATTCGAAGCGCTGAGATAGACCTTGCATCCGCGGAAAACCAAGTCATCGTAGCCACCGCCATGGAGCGTTGGACCGAAAGCGTATTCCTTTTGCTGATGCGTTTCGGGGTTGATGATGACGAGGTTGGGGTTGGCATCCTCGTTTTGAATTGCCCAAAGGAGGTGCGTGACCGGATCGACCTTTAATCCGTCATTGTGGCCCACCAAGGTGTAAGTGTGAACAATGGTCCCGTCCATTTTGTATTCGACAACTTGGCTATTCAGGCCGTCCGACCCGTCTGGCGCATGGCCATCGCCGTATCCCACAAAGACATGGTCATCGAGTACCGCGATGGAATCTGGCGCACTCAACCCTGAAGGAGCTTTGGCAAATACGTTCAAATGATATGGGACCGACGCGGTTTGTCCGAAAGCCGGAATCGCTATCATTCCTAACAGCACCAGAGGTGCAAGACCGCAGACGAGTACTCTTCGCTGTTTCATAATTTTCCAGCCTCCTACGCTTTGATTGTGAGCAGTTAAGAAGGCTAACTCTTGAAGATGAAGTCTCCGTGAATCCAAGATGAACATTTTGTCACAATTGGCCGTGTAGCTTTCCCAACCCGCGAGCTTTGATTCTTCACCTCTCGAATCCCAGAAGCTCGTTGCGCTTTTATTTACTCTGATGTTCAAAGGGACTGGCATCAATGACTGATTAAAGGCTGGCGATATCCTCGGACCAACCAGCCGAGGTGATGGTAAGAAGGATAAGTTCTTCGATGGTTCACCTCAGAATAACTTTCCCGTAACGTCCGGCTGATTAAGTAACTGCCGGGCTGCTCAACCCAAAAACTAAAAGAAGGGATAGGACAGATATGTCTCGATCACAGAGAAACAGGTGTTTCATCGGTGCCGCGGCTGGCATACTCTTGCTGGCCTCAACGGTAGCTTACAATTCCTATGCGGGACCTCAGCGAAACGATTTTCTGGACGATCACGGAAACCACATTCGCCACGTCCTGCTCATAAGCATCGACGGGATGCATGCGGTGGACTTCATCAACTGCGGCAAGGGCGGGTATTGCCCCAGCCTGACGGCGCTCGCCAATACGGGGGTGAATTACCTCAACTCTTCCACGTCCAAGCCGTCGGATTCTTTTCCAGGATTGATGGCGTTGGTGACGGGAGGATCTCCGCGCACTTACGGGGCGTTTTACGACGTCGCCTATGACCGCTCGCTCGATCCACCTGCTTTGACCACGGGCAACGGGGTGGCGGGCGCTCCTGGCCTTTGCACTCCCTATAGCGCTCCTTCCGGCACCACGACTGAGTTTGACGAGGGTATCGATATCGATCAAACGCAACTCAACGGAGGCGCCCCGGCGGGTGTGGACGGTGGCATCTCTTCCATCGATTACCGCAAGCTGGAGCGCGACCCCGCCCGCGGGTGCGCGCCTGTCTACCCGTGGAACTTCGTCCGCACCAACACGATTTTCGGTGTGATCCATGCGGCCGGCGGCTACACCGCCTGGTCTGACAAGCATCCATCGTATTCATCGGTTTCCGGACCCGGCAACGGCACTAACGTCGACGACTACTACTCTCCCGAAATCAATTCGAATGTCGTGGCGTTGCCTGGGGTAACCACCCCGCTAGGTCTTTCGTGCACGACGATTCCCGATACGACAGCTGATCTGACCGCTTGGACGAACAGCTTTGCCAACATTCAGTGCTACGACAGCCTGAAAGTAAATGCGATCCTGAACGAAATCAACGGATGGAACCACAACGGTAAGAGCCGTGCTCCCAGGCCAGCCATTTTCGGGATGAACTTCCAGGCTGTCAGCGTTGGTCAGAAGCTGATTGAAAAATCCATTCACGTGACTGGTGGGTATCAGGACTCCATCGGCACTCCCACGCCGGCCCTGCTAGAAGAAATTCAGTTCGCAGACGCTTCCATCGGCGCGATGGTGGTGGCGCTGAAGAATAATGGGATCTACGACAGCACGCTGATCGTCATTTCGGCCAAGCACGGGCAGAGCCCGGTGGATTCGGCGCGCTATTTGGGCATCTCGAATTCCACGGGTGACCCCATCACCACATCACCTGCCACGATTCTCGATGGCGCTGGCTGTCTGCCCTATTCCGAATCACCATCCAACCCGACCGGAATTGGTCCTACAGAAGATGACGTCTCCCTAATTTGGCTCAACAGCAGTTGCACAACAGCCAATGCGGTGAGCTTGCTTCGGTCGACCTCTCCGACCACCAACAATATTGCGGGTATCGGCGAGATCTTCTCCGGACCGATCCTCACGACCTACTTCAACGCGCCCGGAGTTCCACCCACTGGCGATCCGCGCACTCCGGATATCGTTGTCACCCCCAACATCGGCGTAACCTACTCCGGCAGTGGCAAGAAGCTCGCAGAACATGGAGGCTTCTCGCGCGACGACACGAATGTGATTCTCCTTGTGGCGAATCCCAGACTCGAGGCAAAGACGGTCACTACCGCAGTGCAGACTGCCCAGATCGGTCCGACAATTCTGGAAGCTCTGGGCCTGGATCCGAACCAACTCCAGGGCGTGCAGCTTGAGCACACCCAGGTGCTGCCGGCCGTGCAATTTAACTCCGACAACGACCGGTAGGTATAGGTGAGGGTTCACAATTTGATTTACTCTTAGATAGCGCGAGGGACGGGTGGGCGGAATGCTCGGGAAAAACCTGATCGATCCGCCCTCCCATCTCTGATTTGAAGGCCTACCAGAAGACCCACTGCAAGATCGCGAAAAACACTCCAACCCCGATGCCCCAGAACCACGGCCGCATGTAGAAGGGCATGTGGCCTTCCGAGGGGATGTCAGTGAATCCATAAGTCAGCCCCTTCAGCTCCGCTGCCGTCTTCGGTTTGGTGAGGAGGCTGACGACGACCGTCACGACGCCGCAGACCAGGAATGACCATAGGGCACGGTAGAAATTCTCCGCCATATCCTTGGCGTGTGGGGAGAGGGCGATCCAGGCGATCTTGCTGGGGTCCATCTTTACGAGCGTGAACATGGCGATCGAGGATACACTTCCCGCCAGTAGCCCCCAGAATCCGCCTTTGGACGTGGCGCGCTTCCACAGCATCCCGATGATCACGGTGGCGAATAACGGGGCGATAAAGAAGCTGACCAGGGCTTGCATGTAGTCCATGATGCTCTTGAATTGGGTTACAAAGTATGCCGCACCAATGCTGATCAGCACTCCCAGGATGGTGCTCCAGCGTCCCACCTTGACGTAGTGTTCATCGGTGGCGCGCTTATTGAAGTACGGGCGGTAGATGTCATACGTCCACACCGTGGCGAACGCCGTGACGTTGCCCGCCATTCCCGACATGAAGCCGGCGATCAGTGCCGTAATTCCCAGCCCCAGCAGTCCCGGCCCGCAATAACGCGCCAGCATGAGCGGCAATAGCTCGTTGTAGCTGTGCATCCCCGGACCCACGGCATTTTCCGGCACCAGCTTGAAGGGCAGAACCGCAAGGCCCAGCAGTCCCGGCAAAATGACAATGAAGGGGACGGCCATCTTGAAGTAGGCGCCGATGAGGGGAGCCATCTTGGCCGCGTGCAGGTCTTTGGCCGCCATCACCCGCTGCACCACCAGGAAATCCGTGGTCCAGTAACCGCAGGCAATCACGCCTCCCATGCCAAAGACGACGCCCGTCCAATGGATGCCCATGGGATTTCCGGAAAATGTCCCAAGGGTGCTCCAAAGGTGGGTGTAGTCGCCGCCGGGGAAATTCTGGTGGATGCGCGCCACCAATCCTGACCAGCCACCCACTTCCACCAGGCCCAAAATGGGGATCAACAACGCCCCCAACCAGATCAGGAAGAACTGCAGGACCTCGTTGAAGATGGCGGAAAACAAGCCGCCCAGGACCACGTAAATCGCGACGGTCAGCGACGAGACCCAGATGCTGAAGTGGATATTCCAGCCCACCACCACTTTCATCACCAGCGCCATGGCGTACATGTTGATGCCTGACATGAGGATGGTCATGACGGCGAAGGAAATCCCGCTCAAAGCGCGCGCGCCTTCCCCGTAGCGCAACTGGAGATACCCGGGGACGGAGTGGGTCTTGGAAATGTAATAGAACGGCATCATCACCAGCGCCAGAATGACGATGGCGGGGAATGCCGCGATCCAATAGGCGTGGGCCGCGAGAATCCCATATTCATAGGAGGACGCGGCCCAGCCGATCAGCTCAATGGCGCCGAGGTTGGCGGAAATGAAGCTCAACCCCGCCACCCAGGCCGTCATCTCGCGGCCTGCCATGAAGAAGTCCTCGCCACTGGTGGCGTAATTCTTCAGATAAATCCCAATTCCCAACACCACCACAAAATAGATGGCGATGATCGCCATGTCAGGCGGGCTGAGTGAAATCAGTCGGCCGGTATTCGCCAGGAAGGCGCCAGCAATCAGTGAATTCGCAAGGGTCATAAAGCCGGGGATATCCTCTCGCCAGCATGCGTTGGAGCTGCAAGCGCACGGCCGGTAGTGCCCCGAAGCGTGTCAACCAGGCTCTCCAAATCATCTTTGGCAGCGGTTCGGCCCGTTTGTGGCACGTGCGATGTCCGAGACAAGATATCGAAAGTAGTGGGAGCGGTCAAGAAGAGCCGCCCCGGGATTCATTTCTATAACCCATCTGAAGACAGCGCTCCAATGAACCACGATGGAATAAGCTTCCACGCCGCAAGGTTGCGCGGATCTCAAATTTCCACAGATTCCAATCCGCGAGGTGGTACACTTTGCGGTCGCCTGAGCGGACCTGTGGCGAAGTCGCTGCGGGGATGTTGGCCTCGCTCCCGCCACATATCTTCACTTTTCGAGAAAGTCTGAACCGATGCAAACAAACCTTCCGTTGGGATTTCTGCTGGTCGTCGCCGCCGGAGCGATGGTGGGGAACTTCATGCTTCCCTTCAAGCGCCTGCGCACGTGGAAATGGGAGAACACGTGGCTGATTTTCACCCTGGTCGCACTCGTGGCCATTCCCCTGGCGGCGGCCTTCGCCACGGCACCGAATCTGTTGTCGATTTACGCGGCCTGCTCCGCGCGGGACATGCTGCCGTCGCTCCTGTTCGGGTTCGGATGGGGAATCGCGCAGGTGCTATTCGGAGTTACTGTGGTGAATCTGGGCATGGCGCTGGGTTTTGCCATCGTCATCAGCCTGGGCAGCACTTTCGGTACACTGGTGCCGCTGCTCGTGCAAAGGCCGGAAGTGCTGGCTTCGCGCAAAGGCGCGCTGTTGCTCACAGGAATGGCGGTAATGCTGGCAGGAACAGCGGTGTGCGGCTATGCCGGGCGCCTGCGCGAAAGGGCCGAAGGCGCGCCGGGCCAGCGCAAAGTTTCGGCTTTCCGAGCATCAATGATTCTGGCGGTCGTCTGCGGCCTTCTGGCTCCCATGATCAACTTTGGCTTTGCCTTTGGGACTGCAATCGTTCGGCAAGCCCTGCAGCTTGGCGTCGCACCCAACAACACCAGCTTCGTGGTTTGGCCGGCGGTGCTGCTGGGCGGACTTCTTCCCAACATCGGCTATGCTGCCTACCTACTGACACGCAACCGCACGTGGGGGCACTTTCGTGCGGGCTGGTCTGACGCCGGATTAAGCGTGGCGGCGGGCTTTCTGTGGGCGGGCGCGCTGTTGCTGTACGGAGTCGCCAGCCGCCAACTGGGCGCCTTGGGAACATCCGCGGGCTGGGGACTCTACCAGATCCTGATGATTATTTGCGCCAACGTTTCGGGCCTGATCACCGGAGAGTGGACGGGAGCGGGCCGCCGTCCCGTTCGTGCTCTGCTTGCGGGCCTCGGGCTTCTGGCCGTCGCCACCGTGTCCATGAGCCTGGCTAATCGATGAGCGAACCACTATAGCGCCGGCTCAGGCGCGGTTAGCGGTAGCAATTTCTTGTTTTGGTTGTATTGAGCAGGTGGTAGGCCGCCGCCTTGGTGTGCATCCACTTCCTCTTTTGTGTGCGACCGTCCGCTGTGCCTCCGCTAGGAAAATGGTTGTGCCGAAGGCACTTTGGACGCAGTCCAAAAGCACTTCGCGCATTTTCATTCTCTGTTGCGAGCACCCCGGAGTCGTGCAAAAAGCGCACAAGGCCGGGCCCTCGCTAAGAAAGCGTTGTTGATGAATTGACGTTGGGAGCGAGAGCGACCGCCCGAATCGGGCTGGCTTCGCCGCCCTCGATTTTCAAGGGGAGTCCTATAAGGTAGAAGCGCTGGCTGATGAGCTGGTCAAGGTTGACGAGGCCCTCGAAGATCGGCAGCCCAGCGCGTGCTGCAAGTTTGTGCGCAGGGGCTCCGGCGGCGATGGCGGCAGGGCTGTCTACCGAGGCCAAATCGCCACCGACCGCCTTCGCCCCCCGTGCAATCAACTCCTCCATCAGCACGGGTTCAATCCCCGGCCACTCATCCTGGAAGAATTCCGGAGTTCCCATGCGCCGGTCCCATCCTGTGCGGAACAACACGATGTCGCCCGGTTGAATACTCACGCCGGCGAGATCCGGCACCGTCAGGTCCTGGCCCGACTCTTTCAGCCTTTCGAGCGCGATGGCCTGGCCCATGAAGCTCTGCAAAGGCATGGTTACCGTGTCGGCAAACCCCTCACCCAGAAAATGCAGGGGAAGGTCAACGTGCGTGCCCGTATGCGCGCCCATCTGCAACTTTGAAACGCAAAAGCCTTGTTCGGCGATCTCCGTGTGCCAGGTTTTGGAGAAGCTGGGGTCGGTGGGATAGCAGGAGATTCTCTCATTCAGAAGCGCCGTCAGGTCTACGACGCGATAGGGATTCTCAAGCGAGCCCAGGGCGAAAGCGACGCCCTCCGCACCAGATGTTTCCTTTGACCTGGGGTTTGAGTTCATAGAAGTTCAAAACGGTCTGGCCAGTGGGCGGCAGACTCCTTCCGCAACCTCAACAGGCGGGTTGCACACTGCCTCCCCGCTAATCCCGCTCTTGCCTGCGTGATCGGTTCAGCCCTCGCAGCGTCAAACTTATAGCCCAATTCAAGAATTAGAGCAATATGGTTGGCGGTTGTTGTTGGCGGTTGATTGTCGGGGTCAATAGTCGTTCACAAAGAGTTCGCGGAGCGACTGATTGTTGTGATCGCTGGAACCTTTGGCACAGGACATGCGGAGAAAAGTTGCACCTTGCCCAGTTTTTTCCTGTGTGTTAACTATCTAAACTTCGGTATGAATTGACTGCGCGCTTGAATGCTGTTGATGCGGCCGAGGGATTTGAACGTGAGGATTTCCCGCCGGCATCAATGTTAACAGATGGAGGATCATGGATCCCAACTCTCCTACTCGTAGTCGAGAGAGAATTGCCGTTGTGACCGGCGCGAGCAAAGGAATCGGCCGTGGCATCGCGCTGGCACTGGGCGAGGCAGGCTTTGATGTTGCTGTCAACTATCGCGGAGATGCGAATGGTGCGGAAGTGACCGCGGAGGCGATCCGGGCAATGGGCCGGAAGGCTACCGTGGTGCAAGCGGACATTGGGTTTAAGGCGGAAGTGGACCACATGTTTGATGTGATCCTGAAAAAGCTGGGAACCCCCGACGTGCTCGTCAACAATTCCGGCGTTCAAACATGGAAACCTCTTTTGGATTTGGCCGAGGAAGATTGGGACCGCGTGATCCGAACGAATCTGAAGGGGACATTTCTCTGCACACAGCGCGCGGCGAGACTGATGGCAGCCGATCGCTGGGGCCGCATTATCAATATCGGCTCCGGCTCCAATAAAGCGCCATTCCCCAACTTGGTCGATTACACTGCGAGTAAAGGCGGCATCGAGATGTTCACCCGCGTGGCGGCAGTGGAATTAGGGTATTACGGAATCACTGTAAACTGCGTTGCCCCCGGGACGATCGAGATTGAACGCACTAAGGCCGAGGCGCCTGACTACGCCGCGACGTGGGCGCCGCTTACGCCTTTGGGCCGCATCGGGAAGACCAGCGATGTGGCATCCGCCGTGGTTTTCCTGGCCTCCCCGCAGGCCGAATTCATCACCGGGCAAACGCTCTACGTGGACGGCGGTTTGCTGACGCAGATTCCCTGGCCTTATCCCGTAGAACGCGGAAGGATTTGACATGGCAATTATTTCATCACCGCGAACCATCGGTGTCTGCGGAATTGGACAGATCGGCTTGGCCCTGGGACTTGCCTGCTGGCGTTCTGGTTATCGTGTCTGGATTTACGGTCGCAACGCGCAGAAATTGGATCAAGCGCGTCAGAACCTTGGAAAAATGAACCGGTGGATGGAATCTGAGTTCCCGGAAGAGAAGTCAAATTACGGTGAACTCCACTACACTTCCGATTTTGTCCCGCTCAATCAGGAAGCAGAGCTGGTGGTGGAAGGCATCGCGGAAAATTTGGCGGCAAAAGTGGAGTTGTGGCATTCGCTTCAGGGGGTGGCTTCACGCGGTGGCATCCTTTGCAGCAGCACTTCCGGCCTCAGTATTTCTGAAATGGGGCGGCAGTCCGGCTTTCCCGCTCAGGTGATTGGCACGCACTTTTGGAACCCGCCCCATCTAATGCCACTGGTGGAAGTGGTTGCGGGGCAGGGCACATCGGAAGAAACGGTTCAGACCACGATGCAGTTCTGCCGGAGCATTGGCAAACTTCCGGTGCGCGTCAACGCCGATGTGCCGGGATTTATCGGCAATCGGTTGCTACACGCGATGTGGCGGGAGGCCATTGAAATTGTGGATCAGGGCGTTGCGTCAGCCGAGGATGTTGACCGGGTGGTGAAGATGACTTTCGGCCTGCGACTTCCCGTGGTCGGTCCCTTTGAGAACATGGATCTCGTTGGGCTGGACCTGGTGGAGACGATTCACAAGTACCTGCTGCAAGATCTTGCAGTCAATCGCGGGCCGGGCCGATTGCTGGAAAGCATGGTTGAAAAATCGCAGTTGGGAATGAAGACTGGCTCCGGTTTCTATAATTGGAAGGAGCGCGATCCCGCCGCCCTGATCGAGGCACGCGACCAGCAGATTGTGCGAGAGCTCAAGCGGTTACGTGAGGAGAAACGTCAGCGCGCGCCCAAAGAAGCGCATCAGAGCTAGCGGGGAAAACGTGTCGGCGTGTGCCCGATTTAAGGAAGTGAATCAAACGGCAAAGGGCAAAAGTCAAAAGGCAAAATTAGCAGTCCGACCTTTCAGCATTTCCAGCGGAGATTCATTCACCACTGAGACACAGAGCACGCACAGACCAAGAGATGATGTATTCTTTATTGCTCTCCGGGCGTCGTGGATGAGTATTTTCCCCGCGGAACCGAGATGCCTCGCTTTTCGGGCTCCAAGCTTATCAGCAACTCCGAACCGGGTTTTGAGGAAGGAGCAAGACCGGCGCTCCTTCCTCAAAAGGCACCCACGGATTGGTTTAGAATCATCCACGGTCATTGCGGCGCCTGCTGGTTCCTGATCGCGGCGCGGAATGCGGCCAGATTTCCGGCGTTAATCACGTCGGTTCCTGTGTCCACTCGCGCCGGTAGGGGTGAAGCGGGCGCAGTCCGCCAGTCTTTGAATTCGTGCACGACGTTGTGGTGTAAGTCGTCAAGGAACCGCAATCCGTAAAACGCCATCGTATAGGGCTTCTGCCCGATCGTCAGGGAGATCATTTTCCGCTGGATGAAATCCAGCGTTTCCGGGTTCGTGTCCATGGCCACAACCGGAATCTTGCCATAGAGATCGAACCGGAACAAAACTTCACCCGCGCCGGGACCGCCCGAAGCTTCCAGGCACAGGATGCCATCGACGGTTTCCCTTTTTGTAATCAAATCGGCCAGCATTTCATTTGCTCTGACCGGATCGCCCTGGTCGTCGAGCGTGTGGGCAATCTTGATACCCGGATATTTGGCAAAGACTTCCTCCGCGCCGCGCAGGCGTTCCTCCACGTTAAGTTGGCCGGAAACTGTGATGACCACCAACTGACCCTTGCCGTTCATCAATTCCGCGATTTGGCGCCCGCTTTCCATTCCCGCCTGGCGGTTATCCGTTCCGATATACAGGATGCGCTTGGAATCGGGGGCGTCCGTGTCCATGGCGACAACGGGAATTCCCGCGGCGATGGCCGCGTTGATGGCGGAGTTAAAAAGATCCGGTCCGGCCGGCGCCACCAAAATCCCTGCGGGGTGTTGCGCCACCGCTTCCTTAAAGACCTTCAGTTCCTCCTCGGGCGAATGGTAATTGGGCCCCTGGAAGTCTGCCTTCACGCCCAATCCGCGGGCTGCATCGTTGAAACCTGCACCTGCTTCCTGCCAGTATTCAAGGTTGATGTTTGAGGCGATCAGGATGTACCGCTCGGTTTCTTCATGGAATGGCTTCTGGCACGAGGCCGAAAATCCCGCGAGCAGAAGCGTTCCCAGGGAAATCAGGATCTGATAATGCTGTTTCATAATCCCCTCCTCGCTCTTGGTGGCGGTAATGTACACCCATGCGCCTTTGAATTCAACGTGGAGTCGGCAGGGCAGATCCAGGCGCAATTTGACTATGTCTTTGGTACTTCAGAGCCAAGTCTCAAGCTGTTCATTTCGATTTATGAAAGAGGATCGGGGAGGAGGAAGAATCGTCTTCACCGCATCGACACAACCTTGTACAAGCAAAAGGCGAAAGGGCAAAGAAACGGGGTGGCGCCTACGCTTGGGACGCATAAACGTCAGGATTCGCCACATAGGAAGGGCGCTCGCCGGTCAAGGCTTGCACCACCTGGCGCGCCACCAGTTCCGCCATCCTCGCCATTGATCCGCCGGTCATGCTAGCGACGTGGGGCGAGAATAGCGTGCGGGGAGCGGTGAGCAGCGGATGGTCCAGGGCGGGTGGTTCCTCTTCGAAAACGTCCAGTGCCGCGCCGAACAGTTGGCCGCGTTGGAGGGCCTGCGCCAAGGCGATTGAGTCAACAATGCTTCCACGCGCGGCGTTGATGAGCATGGCAGTGGGTTTCATGGCCGCCAATTCTTTGGCTCCAATCAGGTAAGCGGTTTCGGCGGTGGAAGGAAGGTGCAGGGTCAGCACATCCGCCTGTTGCAGGACTTCCAGCAGGGAATCCACCAGAGTGACTTCCAAGTCGGAGGGAGCCGCTTTCACAAAGGGGTCATAGGCGACAATCTTCATGCCCAGACCCTTCTGGCAAATCGCCGCCACCTTCTTCCCGATGGCTCCCAGTCCGATCACGCCCAGCGTCTTCTGGTAAAACTCCACGCCGAGGAGCGAGCTGCGCTCCGCCCAACGGTTCTGGCGAACAAACTGATCCTCCGCAACCGCATGACGTCCGAGCGCCAGCATTAATTGGACGGTTTGTTCGGCCACGGCGTTGACCATGGTTAAGGCGCTAGGCGTAAAGACCACCGGAAGACCCCTTTGCGTCGCGGCCTTCAGGTCCACATTGTCAACGCCCACGCCGTGGCGGCCAATCACCTTGAGGTGTGGTCCGGCATCCATAACGCTTGCCGTGACCTTGGCCAGGCGAATAATGATGCCATTCGCCCGGGCTAATTCCTCGGCGTTATAGGCGCGGCCAACCTTCCATGGCGTGATGATTTCGCAGCATTGAGCGAGGAACTGCAAGCCAACATCGGCGATCGGTTCAGCAACGAGGACTACGGGTTTTGCGGACAATTGGACTGCTCCTTAGATGTTATGTGGAACGATCGAAATTCGGTGTAGCTTTCGGTCGCTGGGCCAGGCTGTCCGGCGACCGCAGCAAAAGGGTACAGCAATCGCGTCCCTTCACCCTGGTGCTCATTGCTTTGGCCAGTCACACACTACTTGCTTCGGGGGCGCGGCAGAAACTCCCGACAAGCCACCCGCAACCACTAGGTTCTGACCGGTCATCCAATCGCTCTGGCTGGAAGCGAGAAACATAACGGCCTTGGCGATGTCAGCGGTCTTCCCCCAGCGGCCGAGTGGAATCGACGCACGAACTCTCTCGATCATGGCCTCGTAAGTGATGCCCAGTGTCGCGGCCCTCTGCGGCATCACCGTGTCGTGGAACTCGGTTTCAATGGGACCAGGGCTGATGGAGTTGACCCTTACGCCGAAAGCAGCAAGTTCCGTCGCCAGGGTCTGCGTGATGCTGACCACGCCCGCCTTGGAAACATTGTAAGCCACGCAGAGGGCAGCAGGACTGACGGAATTGAGCGAGGCGATGTTGACGATGTTGCCGGATTCCTGTTGCGCCATGACAGCACCCACTTCCCGGCAGCAGAGGAACATGCCGAAAAGGTTGACGTCAATGACGCGGTGCCACTCTTTAGTGGGGGTGTGGATAAACGGAACCACGTTGAAGGGTACGCCAGCGCAATTGACCATGATGTCGATGCGACCGTGCCCGTTTTTGACCTGCGCGATCAGAGACTTCACCGACTCTTCCTGTGTTACGTCCACTTCAATGGCTTCAACGCGGTGGCCCTTCGCTCGCAATTTGGCGAAAGATTCCTGCAATCGCTCACGCCGAATGTCCGCCAGAATGATGAAACTTCCAGCATCGCCCAGTGCTTCCGCAATGGTGAAGCCGATGCTCTGCGCACTGCCTGTTACGATTGCCACTTGGTCTTTAAAATCTGCCATTACCGGTCTCCTTGAATTCGTCCTGTCCATTTCGAACCGCGTCTATCATAAGGGATAAGCAGGATTTGTCGAATCAAATTCAAGGATAATCGATGAGGCACGAATGTCCGGTGACTTTTAGGCGTATACTCTCGGGCGCCGGGAGCAAGCGATTAATCCCCGACAATTACTTTGGAAGGAACACAATATGGCCCAGAAATGGCCCTCTACGCGCCCCTTCCAATCGGATCGTCCAGACTTAGGCCAAGACCATGAGGCAATCATGCAAATTACAAACTTAAATCGCAGAACATTCTTAAAGAAAGCAACCGTCGCTTCCGCCGGAGTTGCCGCAGCGCTCGGAAGTTCCACCCGTGTGAATGCTGCACTTTATGCTGGGGAGCAGGCCAGCGTACCCTTGTTGCCCAATGCTTCTGATCTTGCCAGTGGCGGGCGGCCCATCAAGCTCTTTTGCTGCGACCTGAACTTTGTTGCGCGCAATGAGCCGAAGTTCTCCGTCAACCCGGCGCAAGCGCAAGACTGGGCGTACGTCGATCCCGATGAATATTTCGCCTGGCATCGCGATTTCGGAGTGAACATCTTCTTCCTGCAAGGGTATTCATGGTGCGGATATGCTTTCTACCCAACAAAGTTGGGCCCTATTGCTCCTGGTCCCGGCGCGGAACTGTTTCCCAGGGTTTTCAAGCTGGCGCAAAAAGCGGGGCTGCCCTTTTGCGGATATTTTTGTATCGGCACCGATCTGATCACCTGCAACATTCGCAATGACTGGACGGTGCCCACCAGCAGGAACCGTATGCAGCAGGGCTTGCTGGCGCCAGAGAGCCCCTGGACGGATCTGCTCTGCGCGCGTATCACGGAATTCCTGCGCCTCTATCCTGTGGAGTGGATCAACTTCGACTGCTTCAACTACGGGCGGTACAACTCCAATGAGTTTCAGGTTCAGCCTTCACCCTTTGTGAAGGGACCCTTCAAGGAGATCATCGGCCGCGAGATGCCGGAAAAGGCCGAGGAAATTACCCTCGAGGAAAATCTGAAATACAAACGCGAGATCATGGCGCGGCAGTACTACCGCATTCGGGAGGCGATGCACAAAGGGAACCCGGAGACCAAGGCGAATTTCAATGTTCCGTTCTTTAAGGCGGCGGAGCCCATGTGGGTGGACCATCCCATGCTGAATGAATGCGACCAGCTTATTGCCGAGTCCTCCAACGATGTGGTGGAGTGGCTCCTCAAGATTCGCAAACCCCATCAGCGAGTTATGACCACGATTATTGGCCAGCAGGACAAGAAAGGGATGTGCGATCCCAACACCTGGAAGAAATGGTATGAAGCGGGGTGCGACTTCTTCGGTTATGCGCACGGAATTGCGCCAGACTTCCGACCCCACCCGGCGCTGCACGACCAGGTGGAAGTTGTTCGGCACGCTTATCAGCAAATGCCCTGAAAGGGTGGCGAGGGAATTGAAACCTGGAAGTACACAGCCGGGCCTGCCCCTTTTAGTCAAAGCCCTGAGTTAGAGAAATGCGGAATTGTGCGCTCCGGGATTCGAAAGTGGACTTCGAAATACAAATGTGGGACTATGGCCCAATAATTTGACAGCAGGTGATCTGATCCGCGGTTCTCTCAATTGGAGTGAAGATAAATTTGAATTGTTCGAGAAAATGTGCGGCTACGAGGCGGTGAATGGGCAGGCCCATGTCCAAATTTCTGATCCTCATTACAGTACCCATAGTTTGTGTCGTCTTCGCCCCGGATATTCCATGCCAGTCTCCAGGGATTAGTGCTCACTCAACCTATGAACAAAGGCGTGATTGGGCAAGAAATCCGGCAACGATTTTTGATGAGATTGATAATCCTTTCGAGCGGCAAGCGTTTCGAGCCCTGACCCAAACATCTGATCCGGCCGAGAGGCTTAAACAGGCGGAAGCATTCCTTGCGGCCTATCCCCAATCGTGGGTTCTTGCGCAGGTCTATGCGCTCGCCTCGAACGGAGCGATGGAAGTTGGCGATTATGATCGCGCCTTGAGCTTTGGTACGGCATCGCTCGAAATTCTACCCGAGGATCCGCTGCTTCTGGCACCGGTGGCCGAACTCCAGGCGCGCAAAGGCCTGTTTGATCAAGCGGAGCAAGGTTGCAGGCAGGCGCTGGATGAATTGGACAGGTTTCTGCCGCCGGCTACCGTCCCCGAGCGCGACTGGCCTGGCCGGCAGACGCAGCTTCGGGCGTCGTGTTATTTTGTCCTTGGCCGTGCGGAAGTTTCGCAGGCTCTTGCCTCATCGACTCCGCCGTCCCGCGACAAACTGCTGAAACTGGCCTTGGACGATCTCGCCCAAGCATGGGAATGTAATTCGCACGATGCCGAAATTCCGTATCTCGCAGGACTGGCAGACTTGTCGATTAATGATCCGGAATCTGCCGCCAGGCAATTCGCTGCTGCCTACCGGCTGGGGGGACCACTGGAATCAAAATTGCTCCAGCAATTGAAAAAACTTTATGATACCCGGGCGACCCCGAAGACCATGAGTCTCGAAGGTTTCATCAATTCGCTGCCTAACCCGCGGCAGGAAGTCTCTCTGCCCAAGGCTGTTCTTGCAACTGAGACTCTCCCCGGCTATGCCGGTTCCCAGGCTTGTCGCGAGTGTCATCCTGACATTTACCAACAGTGGGCACACACGGGAATGGCCAGGATGTTTCGTCCCTATCGCCCCGAAAACATTGTGGGCGATTTCACCAACCACAACGAGTATTACGGTGATTCCACGATTGCCGGGGAAAAAGAATCGGCCGGAGCAAGTCACGAGGGACAACATCGTCTGTTCGCCCGGATGATTATTGATCAGGGACGCCATTACTTTGAAATCAATCAATCCGGCGGGTGGCACCGCTATCCGGTGGATTATACGATTGGCTCAAAGTGGGAGCAGGCTTACGCCACTCGCCTCCCCAACGGTGAAATCCATGTGTTCCCGGTGCAGTATAATCTGGTGCAAAAGCGCTGGCTGAATTTCTGGAAAACACTGGATGCGCCCGGCAGCCCTCGCACTGACCTGGGCCAGTGGGAAAACCTCGACGTCTACACGAGTTACCAGGCAAATTGCGCCGTCTGCCACACCAGCCAGCTGCGCAACGTCAAGGGTGGGGGTATCGAACGCAATGGCCTGGAATTCCGCGAGGGCGGAATCGATTGTGAGATGTGCCATGGACCGGCGGCGCGGCATGTGGAATCGATGGCTGCGGGAAAGCCTTACGAGAAACGCCCCATCGATCCCCCTGTTGACTTTGCCCGGATTAGCCCCCCTGAGTTTATGGCCATCTGCGCCCAGTGCCATGTGCAATCCGTCGTTCGGCAAGCCGAAAGCCACGGGGAATTGAACTACTCGACCACGGGACAGTTTTTCCAGCACTACACGCAGCGCCCTTTGGGAGAGTTCACGCGCAAGGCATTTTACAAGGATGGCCGTCTCCGGGGGACCGCCTTCATTGGCGAATCCTTCATGCGCTCTGAGTGCTTCCAGAAGGGGAACGCCACCTGCGGAAGCTGCCATGATCCGCACAGCACGGACGCCCCTTCCAATCCCACTTCCCTCAAGTTTCGCGAGCGTCCCGACCAACTGTGTTTGCAATGCCACTCAGAGTATGGCGCCAAAGACGCCATGGAACGGCACACCCACCATCCCGCCATTTCCGAGGGCAGCCGCTGCGTATCTTGCCATATGCCCAAGATTATGGACGCCCTCCTATTCGAAGCCCGGAGCCATCAGATCAGCGAAATTCCGAGTGCCGACATTACCGAGCGCTTCGGCCAGGACGAAAGTCCAAATGCCTGCATCCTTTGCCACCAAAACAGGCCCGTGAGCTGGATGAAAACTCAATTAAAGTCCTGGAATTCGGGAAACTTTGTGTCCAAGTCGGCTGGGCGGTGAAATGGCTCGAACCATGTCCTAATAATTCAAGCTCCATGACTTAGAACTGGCGCGTCTCTGAACTTACCGTCCCCTGGCTTTCACGGCGGTGGTAGCAAAGCTCAAATTATTGTCCTAACCCGGTTTCCCAACCAGAAACAAACTCCCTCAAGGGAAGCGGACCCGAGCGCGAATGACAATTGTTCATCTTGACAAACGCGAGAAAATAGCCTACAATAGGTCTGGGGATCGGGAATTGTTTACGCCTACCGGAGGGAAATCTCCGGCGAACGGCTCAAACCCAGGGTGAACCTTATGACTTAGAATTGTCCACCTCAATTGCTCCCGATTGTCGCCGACATTATTGTCCAAAGACTATGCCAGTTTCGGCAAGAAACGAAGCCACTACCTTTCTGAAAACAAAAGCTTGAAAACACCCCCTCCGAAAAAACGAAGCCGTCAGCATACTGAAAAATAGGCCAGTTACCAAAACTCATAGAAACTCCGATTTGGCAGGATAATATGTCGTGTTTTGTGACAGTCGTGCCTCGACCGTCCCCCCGTCGAGGTAGCACAATCAGATGAGAAATTCAGGTGAAGGGTGGCGCGAAATCCGATGTAGAAGAAGGGGTTTGGAGGGGCGCCGGGGGGGCGCCCCTCCGGAGTTACGGTGACTAGCGGTAGTTTACTGCGAAAGTGCTAAAAAGAGGAGGAAGCGGTTGAATTCTCATGGAGTTAGCATGAGAGGGATGTATTACCCACGTGGCGTACTACCGAATTGTTGCAAGCCCAGGGATTCGGCCAGGCCTATTTGGATGAGGTACTGGGTGGAAACCATGGTGGCGGAGCGATAAGGACCCGCGCCCTGGGCGGGGTACAAGAGTACAAACTGTTGGATTTGCTCTAACTCGTTCTGC
>PLSX01000115.1 GCA_003165315.1 Acidobacteriota bacterium | reverse complement strand
TCCACAGCCTTGCCAATGCCGCGCTGGATGCCGATGGGGTTCGCGCCGGAGGTGACGAACGTGAGGCCTTCGCGATAAATGGATTCCGCCAGCACGGTGGCGGTGGTGGTGCCATCGCCTGCAACGTCTGAAGTTTTTGAGGCGACCTCGCGAACCATTTGCGCACCCATGTTTTCGAGCGGGTCTAACAACTCGATCTCTTTTGCCACTGTCACCCCGTCTTTGGTGATTGTGGGCGAACCGAACTTCCGATCCAGAACTACGTTGCGACCCTTCGGCCCCAACGTAACTTTCACAACGTCCGCGAGCTGGTTGACTCCGCGGAGTATCGCTTTTCGGCTTTCTTCGCCGTGAATTACCTGTTTTCCACCTGCCATAGTCAATTCCTCCTGAAATTCGATATTATCTGTGGTATGCGTTTGTTAGGGCAGCCCGCAGCGGCGCTATTCACGCCGGGCTGCCGCGGACCGTCTGCCGGACTATTTCTTTCCGCCGGCTATGGCGGCTTTGCCTTCAATCACGCCCAGCACTTCTTCCTCTTTCAAAATCAGAAAATCCTCTTTGTCGACTTTGATCTCCGTGCCGGAGTATTTGCCGAAGAGAATGCGATCGCCCGCCTTCACATCCAACGGAAGGATCTTTCCTTCCTCGTTCTTCCGGCCATTTCCAACGGCGATGACTTCGCCTTCCTGCTGTTTCTCTTTTGCCGAGTCGGGAATAATGATTCCGCCCTTCGCGGTCTCTTTCTCTTCAATCCGTTTAATCAGGATTCGATCGTGGAGCGGTTGAAATTTCATGGTGAGTCTCCTTAAGAAAAGTCTGTCCGGGCCAAGTGTCTGGCGCAGCCCAATCGCCTCATTTTCTTCGTGAAAGTGGCAATGCTGACCTGTTCCAACGTGTGGACGGTTGCCCCTCAGGCTGGACCAGAACCGCTCACATTCTGCATGACATTCCTTCCGCTGTCTGTCCTGTTTTGCTCATCTTATAGCCAAAACCAAACTAATTCACACCTGACCCGGCGGCGCAATTCAAACCCGATCCGACCTCAAGGCACTGAATATAAAGGAGATCTATCGAGGCCTTGCCAGGAGGGCGATAATCTCGTCTGTATCATAAACGCAGCCTCCCCAAACGCCTCCGCTGGCCTGCACCAAGGCAGCCCAAAGCCGCGTGTCTTCCGGAAGCGAGGGATGGGGCAGTAGATCAGGGCGCGGATGGCGCTGGGCCAGACGGCGTGTGCCCTCTTCCGCGCCGAACGGCTCGTGACCATCACCAACAAGATGGAGCGATCCGGTCAGGTGTTTTCGGTCAATCACGATTTCAATCTGGTCGCCCTCCAGCACCTTTCCAATTGCCCCCCCGGCCAATGCTTCGGGGGAAATATGACCGATACATGCCCCGGTTGACACACCGCTGAATCGCGCGTCGGTGAGGACCGCCACGTGCTTGCAGTGCGGCAATTGTTTAAGCGCGGAGGTGATTTGATAGATCTCCTGCATGCCCGCGCCCGCTGGACCGCCGCAAATCAGCACGATGACATCGCCTTTTGAAACCTCGCCGCCCTTGATGGCTTGAATCGCGGCAGCTTCCGTAATGAAAACTTTGGCCGGGCCGGTGTGTCGATAAATGTCTTGTTCATCGATCAGCGAAGCATCGATGGCGGTGCTTTTGATGACAGAGCCTTCCGGCGCCAAATTGCCCACGGGGAAACAGATCGTCGAACCGATTCCCTTCGAGCGCGCCTGGCCGGGCGTCATGATGACTTCGTCGGGATCGATGCCATCCTGCTCGCGCAGGCGACGGCGTAATTCCTGGCGGCGCGCGCTTTGCTGCCACCAGTCAAGCGAGGTGTCAAGAGTCTCTCCGCTAACGGTCTTGACGCTGGTATCAAGAAGTCCTGCCCGGCGCAGATGCAGCATCACCTCCGGCACTCCCCCAGCAAGGAAAACCTGAACCGTGGCAAAGTTGCGCGGTCCGTTTGGCAGTGCATCCACCAGGCGCGGCACCTGGCGGTTCACTTCCGCCCAATCGCCCGCGATGGGGCGCTGCAATTTCGCCGCAAAGGCGATGGCAGGAACGTGCAGCAAGAGATTTGTGGAGCCGCCAAACGCCGCGTGGACCACCATGGCATTCCTGATGGCAGCTTGCGTCAAGATTTCAGACGTGCCGATTCGCAATTGATGCAGGCGCAAAATCGCGCGAGCGGAACGTCGTGCGGCATCGAGCCAAATGGGCTGGCCGGAGGGGGAGAGCGCAGTGTGGGGTAAGGCCAGCCCGAGCGCTTCAGCTACGACTTGCGCGGTGGCCGCAGTGCCCAGAAACTGGCATCCGCCGCCGGGAGTGGCGCAGGCGCGGCAGCCCACCTCGGCGGCGTATTCCACGCTGATCTGGCCCTGCGCGTAGCGGGCGCCCAGAGTTTGCACCTTGCCCGCATCTTCCCCGGATTCCGGCAAAAGCGTCACGCCTCCGGGCACGAGAATGCTGGGAGTTTTGCCTGACGCTGCCAGCGCCATCATCATGGCGGGCAGACCCTTGTCACAAGTGGCGATGCCGATTACACCTTTGCCGGTGGGCAGGGAACGGATGAGGCGGCGCAGAACGATGGCGGCATCGTTGCGAAACGGCAGCGAGTCCAGCATGCCGGTGGTGCCCTGGGTGCGGCCGTCGCAAGGGTCGGTGCAGGACCCGGCAAAGGGAATGGCGCGCAGCGACTTCAATTCCCTTGCTGCTTCCGCCACCAGCAGTCCGACTTCCCAGTGACCTGTGTGCAGACCCAGAGCGATGGCCTCACCGTTCTCAGCGCGCAGGCCGCCATGGGTGCTGAGAATCAGGAATTCCGGGTCGAGAAGCCGCGCCGGGTCCCAACCCATCCCTGCGCTCTGGGTCAAACCGAAGAGATTGCCCGAGGGTTGACTGAGCAGCATTTCGGCGCTGAGCGGCAGAGCTCCTGCCGGGCCGGGGGCATGCGTGGCCACACGACAAAGGCTGCCGTCGGTGGTCTCAAGGACAGACGCAAGTGAGATGGTAGAAATCGCAAGCCTCCTTTTCAATTAAGTTCAAGCCTCGTGCTGGTGCAAGCGATCGGCAATCAAAATTGAACATGTAGCCACGGACAGTGCCTTCCTGTCCGTGGGCTTTTCTCCTGCCCACCGCCAAAGGTGAATTTGGGCTGGCCGCTTCGAGGCTAGTCAGCGGCTCCGAGCGTGATCGAGATGAATTGACATTTTGCTCATGAACGTGCAACTAGTTTTGTTTTCATCAATATCTTGGCAAGCGACGTGTAAGTATCTTTGTTTTCATATACATCTTGGCAAGGCAATTTTCGGGCATTTTTTCTATATGTGTTTTCAATAACTTGGTGGCTTTGCCCCCCTAAAATTTCACCCCTTTTTTGAGATTCATTTCCGCCATTGAATTTAATAAATCCCATATTTTCAATGACATGGATTTTTCAAAGATTCTCTCACATTTCGACTAACCCCTTTTATTTTCTATAATATCTTGGCAAGCCGCTGCCCTTCTTTCGCTCGCCCCCTCGAATCCTCTCATAAATCCTTTGGTATTAATCAGATAGAATTTATGACGTTTTGTCTCTAAACGCTAACCCATTTTGTTTTCTAACACATCTTGGTAAGACAAAGGCGCCGGGTCGTCCTGCCTTCGGGTCATCGGGGCTAGCGGTTTCCAAACCCGGTAAATTTCGGACCGGCTTCTACGCGTAAATCAGGCGCCCGAATTTGGGGCGTGACTTCCTTGACTCACCCGTGGCCTCCGGGAGTAGCGCCGACCTTGAGGTCGGCATGAACTCCGGCGTGCCGGGCCAGGTCGGTAGTGTAGGGCCGAACAGCGTTCGGCCTGGCCCAGCGCCGCTGGGCCCTACAAATGCTGACCTCAAGGTCAGCGCTACCTTACCTGCACGGGTGAGCCAAGTAATTTGTTGCCCAAATTTGCTCGCTCCTTCATCGTGCCGCGGGGCCAGGCACCCTGGGCTGGAGGCTTGAATGCATCGCCGTGAACTCTACCCCGCCGCGCTGGGAGCATGACCCTCCCCCTCAATCACGGGCGCCAGAACGCCTCTTGTCCCCGGCGCCGACTGGCCTGCCGGGACACGCGCCTCTGTCAGGTAGTAGACTAGCTCATTAAACCCATAGCTTGTCAACAAAAATCCGCGCAAAATTACTGCCAGCAGGAAAAAATCCTTCAAAAACCACCGAATTGTCTGACCACTTCCTGCCGGTAGGAATTTCTGTCACCGGATTTCCGATTTGCCAGCGACCTGAAAGCCGCGAATGGGTGGTAGGGGCGGTTCGCGAACCGCCCCCATTGTCTTGTTGGGGCAATCACGCCACCGACTTGTAGGGGGAGCGGTACCCTGAGGACGGGCGGATTCGGCCCATTCGCGGGGCTGGCGCAAGGCCCATAAGCGCTAACCCGGATTTCTCACCAGGGTCGCCAGTGCTGGTGTGGATTTCCCATCGCTGGTATTCGGAGCGAAGCTTTGGAGTGCGTGCAGCTTGCTGCCGCTTTTGCTTTCAGCCAGTTTGCTGGCTGGAAATCGATCGGGAACGATGAGTCGAGAAGGTAGCGGGATTCTCGCAAGGTCGCTGGCAGGAATACGCCCAGGTACGATGCATGAACATTGAGGCGATGATTCGGACTTTCGCAAGCGAGCTTGCGAAAAGGAAAGCGGCAGCGAGCTGCACGCACTCCGGCTTCGCTCCGGGTCCTCGAACGAGCTGTCCTCAACGGGGTGCGGGGAGAATGAGCGGTACGGCCCCGTAAAGACTGTGCTCAGGTTCCGCATTTCAAAGCGTGTTGAGAGATCCGGGATAACTTAAGCAGTATGCATCGTCCAAAGCCGCGTAGCAGCGATCAAATGTGGCCGCCAGCTTCCCAGCCGTGGGATTACGCATCTCCGTGGGATCTGTGAGCCACGCGAGTGGTGACAGAAGAATCCTGCTCGTTCGGTTACCATGATGTCTCCCCGATCGGGGCGTACGCAGTATCCTGCTATTCGTTCTCCCACGGCTTTCGCCGTGGGCCACATTATGGCGCCCGCTGTGGCGGGCTCGCGGGAAATCCAAATCCATAAATTGGCGCTAACGGGCACAAGGCCTGACGGTTGGCCCGAAAACAAAAGGCAAGAAGGGGGCGTTCACACGTCACGGAGCAAATGCCGGCACGCCTGCTGCCGAGGCGGCGGCCTTAAGCTTTTCATCCAGCGTGGCGAGCGGCAGGCCGCGGCGCAATGCCAGTTCCAAATAGGCCGCATCGGAGGCGGATAGGCGGTGGGCACGAGCCAGGCCAATGACTTCGCCCCATGCTCTGGTGCTCGACTCGTCATCAATGGCAATAGGAAGCAATCGGAGGTAGGTAAGCCATTTGGCGGCTTGCGCTTCGGTGCTGCGTTGGCGCCGCTCCCCCATCACTAGCGCGTTTGCCACTTCAAGGGGCCAAATCTGCGGCACAACGGCGTGTGCTCCCGGGAAGCAAGCCGCAACCGCATCGGCGTAAGGGTCTGCCTCATCCTTAAAGTACCAGGCCAAAGCGAGCGGGCCGTCGAGAACAAACTCGACCCAGCCCGGCTTTCTTGTCTTTTTTACCATTGTGCCTTCCCCCGGTCGGATGTCTGGGCGCCGCATCATGAGGCAGAACACGCCGGCCTGAAGCGCGACACCGCACTCCGCATAATTTAGAGACGGCGGCCTTCATCGATCAGTTGCCGAATGGTTATCTTGCCTCCCAGCGTGGGTCCCTCTTTGTCCCGAAAGGCGAGCATCTCCTGCACGACTTGAGGCACATCCCGCTGATCCTGTACGGGGGGCGGACTGATCAGGGCTGCGGGTTTGCCGCGCCGGGTGATCAGAACATTCTTCCCCTTGGCGACATGGTCGAGCAGTTCCGAAAGATGTGTCCGCGCTTCATAGAATCCCATCGTGGTCATACCCCTTGCCCTCCATTAGACCTGTCTATCTGACCAGTCTAAAAGAAATAAGGTCAACTCACAAGACAGTTCAGTCTCGTACGCTTGGAAGCTCGCCGGTTACGTCCAGTAGCTACGGTCAAGCGAGCGGTACTGGATTGCTTCCGAGACGTGATCGCTTCCAACATTCTCCAGCCCCTCCATGTCAGCGATAGTTCGCGAAACCTTCAAAATGCGGTCGTGGGCACGGGCGGAGAGGCCCAGGCGGTTCATGGCGCTTTCCAGCATGCGCTCGCTTTCAGGTGAGATATCGCAGTACTTGCGAATCTGCCGCGAGCTCATCTGCGCGTTGCAGAAAATCTTTTCGCCCTGGAAGCGTTCCAGTTGGCGTTCGCGTGTCTTGATGACACGGGCGCGGATGGCGTCGGAAGTTTCGCCGCCCGATTCCTGGCGCAACTCCTGGAAGCGCACGGCAGGCATATCAATATGAATATCGATGCGGTCCAGCAGCGGCCCGGATATTTTGGAAACGTAGCGCTGGATCAGCGGCGGCGTGCAGGTGCATTCGCGCGAAGGGTCGTTGAAAAACCCGCAGGGGCAGGGATTCATGGCCGCGGCCAGCATGAAGCGCGCGGGGAAAGTGAGCGTCATGGAGGCGCGGGCGATCGTCACCATGCCATCTTCAAGCGGCTGGCGCATTACTTCCAAAACATTGCGCTGGAATTCCGGCAGCTCATCCAGAAACAACACGCCGTTGTGCGCCAGGCTGACTTCACCGGGGCGCGGAATAACGCCGCCGCCAATCAATCCCGCATCGGAAATGGTGTGATGAGGCGAGCGGTAGGGGCGGATGCCCATCAATCCCGAGCCTGCCTCCAACACGCCGGCGACGCTGTGAATTTTGGTGGTTTGAATGGCTTCGTCAAACGTAAGGGGTGGCAGGATGGTGGGAACGCGCTTGGCCAGCATGGTTTTGCCCGCTCCGGGAGGGCCGATCATCAGGATGTTATGGCCGCCGGCCGTGGCCACCTCAATGGCGCGTTTGGCATGGAGCTGGCCTTTGACGTCGCGAAAATCCACTGTATATTGGCAGGCCTGCGCCAGCATCGCCGCCGTGTTGACGCGTACAGGATTGAACTCGCGCGTTCCATTGATGAAGTCCAGCGCCTCAGGGAGTGAGCGTAAACCGTAAACTTCAACGCCCTGCACCACGGCGGCTTCGGCGGCATTTTCCAGCGGAAGCACCAGCTTGCTGTAACCTTTTTGCCGCGCCATGGTGGCGATGGAGAGAGCGCCCTTGATGGGACGCAGGCCGCCATCCAACGACAGCTCGCCCAGAAAGACAATGTCTTTCAGGTCGGTCTTCAGCAACGCGCCCGTCGTGCCCAGAATCCCCAAGGCAATCGGCAGATCGAATCCCGAGCCTTCCTTCTTCACGTCGGCAGGCGCAAGGTTGACGGTGATGTTCTGCCAGGGAAATTGCAGGCCGCAGTTGTTGATGGCGGACCTGATGCGCTCGCTGCTTTCGCGCACGGCGGCATCCGGCAGTCCGACGGTCAGGAAGATGCCCTTGCCGGCGGTGACGTCAACCTCAACCTCGATGGGATAGGCATCAATACCAAAGACGGAGGCACTTAGGGTTTTGAAAAGCATGATGGCAACTTTCTGCGGACGAGGGTGCTGCTCGTTTTGAATTTAGACGCTGCGGTTGAATCCTCATTGCGAAAATGGCTTACGGAGGACTTCGTTAGTTTGCGGCCAGAGGCCGCATGGGGCGAGGTGCGACGAAGGATCGACTAGTCATCAACTAACCACCTTTCATCGGCGGGTCCTGCGAGGTCGGTCATTATACCAGAGGTAAAGAGGGTGGGAGCAAAAAGCGTAGGCTGGAGTGGATCAGGCCTGTGGTGCGGCATTGGAGTATAAAGCGGCTCTCTCTCTGGTAGCCCCTCAGTTTTCTGCGTCAAATCATGGAGCTGTGCTCACCAGGTAGGCGTTTACGATCAATCCCATCCACAGGTGGGATGTGCCGTTCCTGGCGGGTCGTGGAAGAAGGGCCCTCTTCACGACAAGGGTTTGCAGTTGAAGGTGGCGGGTGGGACAATATACTCAACATTAGGGCTGACGGAGACATTCATCCCAGCGGCCGAAGAGAACCCAGGGAGCTTGGGAAGACGTGCGGCAAAAGAAATAACCGAGATGGTGCCTCAGGCCTTTTGATATCAACATTGGCGAAACAAATCCCGCGACTGTTAAAGGAGGACCCATGACAGCTAAAGGATACGTAGCGATACCTGGCAGTGTGCGTGAGCCTCTGCCCGGCGCGACCAAGTCACGTCCTTGCGATCCTCAGGAACCTGTGCAAGTGACGGCCGTGCTGCGCCCTCGTCCATTAGGCAAGAAGATGAAACCTCTGAGCGCTTTGATAGCCAACGGGGAGCGACTGACTCGAACCCAGTACGAAGCGCGTTACGGGGCTGATCCCAAGGACGTGCAGCAAGTCAGGGCGTTTGCGCGTGCCCACGGCCTTAAAATCTCCGATATAAATCAGGGGGCGAGGACCGTGCAACTTAAAGGAAGCGCCGCAGCCTTCAACAATGCCTTTCAGGTCGAATTGGCCCACTACGAAGGTCCCCAGTGGACTTACCGGGGACGCACCGGGTCCATATACCTACCGGCTGGATTGAAGGGCGTCATCATCGCCGTCCACGGCCTCGACAACCGGCCCCACGCTCGCCCGCACTTTCGCATCGCGTCCAACGCGCGGCGGAAGACCAAGGCACGTGCCAAGGCCAAGGCTTCCACGTCGGGCTCCTACACTCCTCTCCAAGTGGCGCAGGCCTATGACTTCCCCGCCGGAGCGAGCGGCCAGGGCCAGACCATCGGCATCATTGAGCTGGGCGGCGGCTACACGCAGTCGGAACTGAGCACTTACTTCAGCGCTCTCGGGATTTCCCCGGCCCCCAGTGTTTCGACCGTGTCTGTCGACAATGGCCAGAACCAGCCCACGGGCAGCACCAACGGCCCCGACACCGAAGTGATGCTGGACATCGAAGTGGCAGGATCGGTGGCGCCGGGGGCAAAGATCGTGGTCTATTTCACCCCCAACACCGACTCGGGCTTCCTGGACGCCATCAATCAGGCTGTGGGGGACAAGCAGAACAACCCTTCAGTGATTTCGATCAGTTGGGGCGGCCCGGAATCCACTTACACCGCCCAGTCGTTGCAATCCTATAACAGCGCCCTACAGGCTGCGGCGGCGGTGGGCGTCACTGTGTGCGTTGCGGCCGGTGACGATGGATCCACCGACGGCGTGACGGATGGCCTTCAGCATGTTGATTTTCCCTCCTCCAGTCCCTACGCCCTCGCCTGTGGGGGAACTCACCTCGTGGCAAGCGGCAGCACGATTTCCACGGAGACAGTGTGGAACGACCTTCCCAGCGACGGAGCCACGGGAGGCGGCATCAGCTCAACGTTTCCACTTCCTTCCTGGCAGGCGAGTGCTCACGTGCCGCCCTCGGTCAATCCCGGGAACTTCGTGGGCCGCGGGATACCTGATGTGGCCGGCGACGCCGATCCGGGCACCGGGTATCAGGTGGGCGTGGACAGGAGCAATATCGTAGTGGGAGGAACCAGCGCTGTGGCTCCACTGTGGGCGGGCTTGATCGCCTGCTTTAACTCCCAATTGAAAACGTCCCTCGGTTACTTTAATCCCACAATTTACCAGCAACTCGCGGCCGTCGGTGGGGCATTCCACGACATCACCTCCGGTAACAATGGCGGCTACAAAGCGGGAACGGGGTGGGACGCATGCACGGGCTGGGGCAGTCCGAACGGGGCGGTAATTTTGCAGGCCCTGGGGAGCCTGTCGCCCAGTCCAACTTCAAATCCGGCTCCGGCGCCCGACCCCGCACCTCCGGTAAAGAAGAAACGCAAGCGCAAGAACTCGTGAGCCCTTTAAGATGAGCAAACGTTGTGGCGCGCGATTCTAAGTCCGGCCTTTCCGCGATGCATATTCGTCAGGTTATTTGAGGGGGGATGTCGGGGTCAGCTTGGCGAGCTTGCGGCTGGCGTCTTTATCCTTGGGATCAATCAGGAGGACGGCTTTGAATTCCCTCACCGCTTCTTCCTTCTGGTTTTGTGCTTCCAAGATGAGACCCAGTTGGAAATGCGCTTCCGCGGAGTGAGGATTGGCAGCGAGCGCGGCGCGAAAATGCTGAGCGGCGTCGGCGGTTTTGCCCTGATGCGCGGCGATCAGGCCCAAGCCAAAATGCGCTTCATAATCCTGCGGGGCGAAGGTGAGCAGAAGAGTGAACTCGGCGGCGGCGCGCCCGGGATTCCCCACGGTCAGCCAAATGTCACCCAATAATTCCTCTGCCTCAATGTTATGCGGATCAAGCGCGAGGGCGGCCTTAAGTTGATTTGCGCCGTCGAGGTATTGATGTAGGCCAATCTCCGAGCGGGCTAGTTCAATATAGGCCGGCAGGTTGCGCGGGTCGTCGGCAAGGATGGCCTGGAATTCCCCCACCGCCTCTTCCGCTTTGCCAATGCGCGCCAAGTGCCCCGCCAGCAAGTAACGTTTGTACTCAAACAGCCGGTCCTTGGGATCGACGCCGGAATCATCCAACGCGGCTTTGGGTGTGGTGATCTCCAGATAGCCGAGCGAGCGCAGATTTTCCTCAGACCCGGGCACGGCGACACTGCCCGCTTCTCCCCGCGATGCCGGAACAGAATGATAGGCCGCTACAAGCGCCGCCAGGCTCTCACGATAAGATGCCGCGAGTGTGGATTGGCCGGGCAGCTGATTGTGCAATTCGGCGGAGTCGCGCTTCAGGTCGTAAAGCTCCGGATGAGGCGCGTCGATATATTGAAAGTCCCCGCGACGCAAGCTGCGCAGTGCCGCCCATCCAAACTTGTCATGCGCGTAGGTGGTTTCACTGTAGACGTCACGTGGCGGTGAGTGGCCATGCCTGGCAAGCTCCAGCAAACCGTGACCATTAAAACTTGGCGGCGATTGAATTCCCAGAAAGCTCAACACTGTCGGCGCGACATCGACGAGTCCGGCTGGAGACGAAACTCGAATGTCGAAGTTCGAAAGTTGCGTTGAGTTTCCATTTTCGATTTTCGAAGGTCGATTCTCGGTAGTTTGCGGCCAATGGAAGATCAACGGCACATGCAGCGTGCTTCGATAGATGAAATATCCATGTGTATTCTCGCCGTGATCGCCCAGACTCTCGCCGTGATCGGAGAAGAGCACCACCAGCGCGCGCCGGTCAAGCCCGGATTTTTCCAGAAAGCCCAGAAAGCTCCCGAGAGAATCATCCACATAAGCCAGTTCCTGGTCATACTCGCTTTGTGGGGCGCGAATGCGATACGTAGCGGGAGCGTCGTAGGGCTGGTGAAGATCAAAAAGGTGGACGAAGAGGAAGAAGGGCTTGCCAGAATTTTGCTGGAGCCAATGCTCCGCCCCGTCAAGCACCTGCGCCGCGGGACGCTTCAGGTCAAGGGCACCCTTGATGACTCGCGTGTCAAATGGACTGTCGTAAGTTTGGAACCCCTGCGCCAGGCCGAAACGGCGCTCGAGAAAATATCCTCCAATAAACGCCGCCGTGTTGTAGCCATGCGCGGCAAGCACGGTCGCAAGCGTCGTGGCTCCGGGTGGAAGCACCTGCGCATTTTCCCGAATACCATTGGCAAAGGGATAGGTGGAGGTGAATAGCGAGACATGTGAAGGCAACGTGATGGGCGCCTGGCTGCTGATTTCGGTAAAAAGCGTGCCGCCGCCCGCCAATGAGTCGATATGCGGCGTTTGCAGGTTCTTATAGCCGTAGCAACTGAGATGGTCGGCCCGCAGCGTGTCAACGGAAATGAGGATGACGGGCGGAGGTAGGCCTGTTTCCTCCTGCGCTGGCTTTGGGCTCGACAACACGGCGGCTGGCTCCCAAACCAGGAGCAAGGACATGAAAAGCATTCGCGGGACTGACAAGCCTCTGACCAAGCGCATCTTCAGAATGATACCTAAACCGGGCCGTTCGCGGGAAGTTGAGCTGTGGAAGCTAACGACCGGCGGCGAGCAAGGCATCCGCAACACGCACGGCAGGGAGAATTGCGGCGGGGTCGTGGACACGCACGATGTGTGCGCCGCCCAATATGGCTGCGGTTACGACGGCGGCGTCTCCGGTGGGGAGAAGGGTAGAGTTCTGTGGGTGCGGTTCGTGTTGGCGATCTGATTCTCTGCCCCGCTTGCCTGCTTTCGACAAGGCACGCCCCCCCGGGCGTGGCGCTGGCAAAGCATTGAGGTCCTCGCCCGCAACGATCGCTCGCACAAAGGATTTACGCGACGCACCAATCAGAAATGGAAGACGAAAGCGGCGAAGTTTCTCAAGACCACCGAGAATCTCATAGTTTTGCCGGCGCGATTTGCCGAAGCCCAATCCGGGGTCGAGGACGATCTGCGAGCGGCGAACCCCGGCGGCCAAGGCGCGGCGAATGGATGTTTCCAAGCCGCGGGTGATCGAGCGCCAAATATCCTGTGTGAAGGGTTGGCGCTGCATATTCTCAGGCTTGCCGCGAGTGTGCATCAGAATTAGGGGTGAGCCACGCTGGTGTGCAATTTTCGCGAGCCGTGGGTCAAACCGCAGTCCGCTGATGTCATTCAGAATGTCGGCGCCGATGTCGAGCGCCTGCTCCGCCACTTCCGCCTTGGTGGTGTCAATGGAGATGGGAACACTCTTCAGTTTTCGCCGCAAGCTATGAATGACGGGCAACACACGCCGAAGTTCTTCCTCCGCGGAGACTGGTTGCGAACCTGGACTGGTGGACTCGCCTCCCACATCGATCCAATCAGCGCCCTGGTTGATCAGTTCCACACCACGCTCGACAGCGCGAATGGGATCGAAGTAACGCCCGCCGTCTGAGAACGAATCCGGGGTGACATTGAGCACACCCATGATGAGCGTGCGAGCGCCCATCACAACTTTGCGGCCGGCAACATCGAGTTGGAATTCGGGGCGAGTGAACAAAGTATGCTGTCCGTGGTCCGTTGTCAATTGTCCGTGGCCCATTATCGGCCTCGACCTGTCCTGATTGCAAACCTGTTTCACCCTGGATGTCCACGTGTTGGGCATCGCCAAAAACTTATCGCTCGTTCCTTCTCCAGGTGCGACAACGGACAAATGGTAGCTTTGAACTCAGGCTCCAAATATCTTTACGTACGTGACTGCACCCAAAATTCCGCCGATGGCAGGCCCAAGAATCGGCACGATGGCATAACCCCAGTCCGAACCGCCCTTGCCGGGGATGGGCAGCAGCGCATGGGCAAGCCGTGGCGCGAAATCACGCGCTGGGTTCATGGCGAATCCCGTGGGCCCGCCGAGCGAGAGCCCGAGGGACCAGACGAGAAATCCGATCAGCAGGGGAGTGAGTCCGCTTTGCGCGGGAGCCGTATTGGCGACGATGGCGAGCACTCCAAACATCAGCACAAAGGTGGCGATAATTTCCGTGAGCATATTCAGAGGGAGCTTGCGAATGGCAGGCGCCGTGGAAAAGACCACAAGTTTCTTGCCCTGGTCTTCCGTCCCAGGCCAGTGGGCAAGATAGGCAAGCCAGACGACGACAGCGCCGAGAAAAGCACCCAGGAATTGCGCCGCCAAATACTTGGGCACGTCGTGCCAGGGGAATTTACCGATCACCGCCAAGCCCAGCGTGACAGCAGGATTGATGTGTCCTCCGCTGATGCGCCCCGCGGCGTACACACCCATTGCTACGGCCATTGCCCATCCCGTGGTGATCACCATCCAACCGGAGTTTTCCGCGTTGCTTTTGTGCAGAACCACCGCAGCAACAACTCCATCGCCCAACAGCACCAAAAACATTGTGCCCACAAGCTCCGCCAGAAACGTGTTCATGCGCCCCCCTAAATGTGTTTTTTTGCAGCCCTGAAATTGGCCAAGAGTATAGTCTGGCGGGCGGAAAAATGCGCGAAAAAAGTTATGCAGAAGTAATTTCGAAAATTGGGAGAGGATTAAAGCTTGAAAAACGATGAGGCGGCCAATGACAATCCCTGGACGAGGGGATTTTCAACCGCCATGTCCTTTGAGCAGGTCCCAGCGAGACGATAGCCCTCCGCACCAAGATGGTAAACCTCAATCGCTTGCGTAATGGGATTAACGATCCAGTATTCCCCCACGCCATCGTGGGCATACGCCTTCAACTTAATTCCTCGATTGCGCCCCTGGGTTGAAGATGAGGGGATTTCGATTACCAAGTCTGATGCCCCGCACACCCAATCCTGCAAAATATCCAGATGCTCATTCAAGACAAAGGGCGGGTCCGGTTCCAGAACATCGTGTTCGCTGAGGATTAAATCCGAGGGAAGAAACCGCAATTGACCGATGGGTGAGTTTCCAGAAACTTTCCAAAGGCCAAGGTGAGGCTGAACAAAATTTTCTGACGATAATTCACGGGCGGGGGTGTTACGTAAAGTTCTCCGTCGATAATCCCAGGACGCTTGCCGTCGTCAGGCAATTGCAGCAGATCATCGTGGGTATACTTCAGGCTCGTTATCATAGGGGGATCATTACACCCGACGGCAGGCAGAAAAAAACCCGAGAACCGAGGTAAATTTCGATTTTCGGGTTTCGAGTTTCGTTTCTACCGCGCTTACGCTGGCTGGGGACGCTCACGTGGTGGCATGCCCGAGGGTGATGAAGTCTGGGGCTTGAGCACCTGCACCGTTTCTGGTTGCGGAGGCACAGGCTTGACGCGGACAAATTCCGGCAGGGTCTGGCCATCAATCAGGATCTTGACTTCGCCGGCATCCAGAACTTCGCGTTCAAGCAAGGCCTCCGCGATGTGGATCAGAACCTCACGATTGGTCGATAGAATGGATTTGGCCTTCTCGTAGCCGGTAGTGACGAAGGTCTTCACTTCCTGGTCAATTTTGATGGCGGTGTCTTCACTAAAATCGCGCTGGGTGGCGATGTCGCGTCCCAGGAAGATCTCCTGCTGGTTCTTACCAAATGCGAGAGGTCCGAGGTTGGACATGCCATACTCGCACACCATGTTACGGGCGATTTGAGTTGCCCGTTCAATGTCGTTGCCGGCGCCGGTGGTCATGTGATGGAGGAACAACTCTTCTGCCACGCGTCCGCCCATCAATACGGCAAGTTGGGCTTCCAGATACTCACGCGTGTACGTGTGCTTGTCATCCAGAGGCAGTTGCTGGGTTAGGCCCAATGCCCAGCCGCGCGGAATGATGGTGACCTTGTGCAAGGGGTCTGCGTCAGGAATGTTGGCAGCTACCAGCGCGTGCCCGGCTTCGTGATACGCCGTGTTCTTCTTTTCGCTTTCAGAAAGAATCATCGATTTGCGTTCCGGTCCCATCAGAACTTTGTCTTTGGAGGTTTCAAAGTCCATCATGGTAACCGTCTTGCGATTTTGCCCCGCCGCCAGCAGCGCACCCTCATTCACCAGATTTGCCAAGTCAGCTCCGGAAAAGCCCGGTGTGCCGCGAGCCAGAACCGAGATGTCCACGTCTTCAGCAAGAGGGATTTTCTTGGTATGAACCTTTAGAATGGCTTCGCGACCGCCCACATCGGGCCGGGGCACGACCACGCGCCGGTCAAACCGACCGGGCCGCAACAGGGCCGGATCGAGAACGTCGGGGCGGTTGGTTGCGGCAATGAGGATGACACCTTCGTTCGATTCGAAACCGTCCATTTCCACCAGCAACTGATTCAACGTCTGCTCGCGCTCGTCATGCCCACCGCCCAAGCCTGCGCCACGATGACGGCCTACCGCGTCAATTTCATCGATGAAGATGATACAGGGGGCATTCTTCTTGCCTTGCTCGAAAAGGTCTCGCACACGTGATGCGCCCACGCCCACGAACATCTCAACAAAGTCGGAGCCGGAGATCGAAAAGAAGGGAACGTTGGCCTCGCCCGCAATTGCCCGTGCCAGCAAGGTTTTGCCGGTTCCCGGAGGCCCGACCAGGAGGACGCCTTTGGGAATGCGCCCGCCCAATTTCTGGAATTTCTGCGGCTCGCGCAGGAACTCAATGATTTCGTGCAACTCTTCCTTGGCCTCTTCGACGCCTGCCACATCCTTAAAGGTGATTTTCTTCTGTTGGCTGGAGTGCAACCGAGCACGGCTCTTCCCAAAGGATAGCGCCTTGTTCCCCCCCGACTGCATTTGCCGCATAATGAAAATCCAAAGCCCCAGAATCAGAATCAGTGGCAATCCATTAGCCAGCCACGTCATCCAGGAATTGCCGGAGCTGTCTTTGATAACTGTATTGACGTTCTTGTCCTGAAGAGTCTTGTACAGGTCAGGATAGTTCGAGGGAATGGTGGAGCGAAAATGGGTGTTGTCCTTCTTGAACGTTCCCGTGACGTCGCTGCCCGCAATGGTTACGTCCTTGATTTCGTCCTTGTTGACCCGGGTGGTGAATTCAGTGAAAGTCAGGTCAGCAACACGTTCGCCGGTGCTTGACTTCACCACTGCCCAAATCAGCAGGGCGGTAACTGCCATCACCACCCAAAATATAATGTTCTTCACTGCTGAGTTCACAGACCACCCTCCTGAATCCCCTGGATCGCCTACCTTATTGGTCCCGGCCCCTTAATTTTAGATGCACACAAAAGCCCTCGCGCTTCACCCTTTCGGCTTATTCCTCGATTCGCGCGAGGAAGGGTAAGTTGCGAAATTTCCCTTGATATCCCAGTCCATAACCGACCAGATAACGGCCGGAAAGTTGGAAGCCCGCGTAATCCACCTGAACGTCGACTTTCCGGTCCTCCGTCTTGTCAACCAATGTCGCAGTACGCAATGAGGCAGGCTGACGTCTCAGCAACGTTCGGCATAGGTGGTCAAGGGTGACTCCCGTATACAAAATGCCTTCCACCAGCAACAGGTCTTTATCCGCTGCATCAACAGGAGGAATGTACAAAACCTCCCTCATAGCCACTGCGCCCAAATCGCTGTCGCGAACTTGCGACCGAACAAAAGAGCAGACCACGGGAACTGTCAAGGCGCGTACCAAATCGGCCATGAAAATGAAGCCGTCTTCCAGAACCCCAACGACATGAAGGGTTTTGCCAGCGTAATCCCGGCTGATCTGCCTCGCCAAGTCGCGCACGCGCTTGCGAATCGCTTTTTCGTCCACCACCACCTTGAATCGGCCATCGGCCCCTGCGGCTCGAACTTTCGTCAGGCGCTTGTTGGGTTTGGATGCGGCACGCTTCTTCATGCTGGCTCTTCGCGCGCGGCCGGAAAAGACCGCAAGGGTTGCTCCTCCACGATCAATATCTGCGGGGTCTGGTCGGTTGCGGCGACTCCCCTACCCGGCGGGAACCCTCGGGCCCACACAATATGGCTTCCACACAATAAGACTGGCCAGCCCTTACGCAGAACCTCAGGGATCTTTCGCTCGCGAAAGAACTCCTTCACCTTGCGGACCCCTCGGCTTCCCACGGGGGAAAAACTGTCGCCCGCCCGCCAATTGCGCAATTCCAATTCACCAAAAAGCTTTTGCGGATCCAAGCAAACGAGTTTGTTTAGATTATACGCCTTGCCGGGGTCGTTGCGGTTAAGTATTTTGAAATGAAACAAGACACCCAGTTCAGGGACTGCCAACTCACCTGGAATGCTGACAAGGTATGAGAAATCCCTCTTTGCGGGCTCCGCGGCTCCTGCAGCCACCACCAGCCAGGAGAACTCTTTGCGCGCCACCATGCCGCCGGGCATGGTAAGGATCCTTCCGCTTTGGGCCTCAGCAGCAAATCGGCGCAGCGATTCGATGTGCGCGTGGGTCAACCCGTACGAAGATCCCCGTCCCACTTGCGCCATCTGCCGCAAAACGCGACGGGCCAGGGCCGGAGGTAATTCCATAAGGGCACGGATGGGAATGCGCTCCTCCCTTCCCTCGCGAACTCGCCAGGCATGCGACCGCTCCCGGGCCAGCCGCTCAAGGCAGGCTTCGTCGTCACGGGCACGGTCTGCAAACTGGTTGAGGAGAGGAACGATTTGCGGGTTATATTCCTTGGCCAGCAACGGCAGCAGTTCCTTCCGCACCTTGTTGCGTCGTAGCTCCATATTCTTGTTAGACGAATCAACCCGGTAAAATATTTTACGGGCGGCAATTTCCTGCATCACCTCATCACGCCTGAGGCCCAGGAAAGGTCGAACCACTTTGCCTTCAAGTTGAGGATAGATTCCCCCCAAGCCGCGCGTCCCAGTGCCTCGCAGCAGGCGCATCAGCACAGTTTCCGCCTGATCGTTGGCGGTGTGCGCGGTGGCCACCAAGTCCATCCGTCCCTGATCGACCAGCGAGAAGAAATACCGATAACGCAACTCTCGTGCCACGGCTTCCAGATTGCCGTGGCGTTCTCGGACCACGCGTGCGACTTGAGCTTCCCCCCGCAAATACTCCATTCCAAGTGAAGTGGCCAAGTCACCCACCATTGCTTCGTCGCCATCGGATTCCGCACCGCGCAAGTGGTGATTGAAGTGGACCGCTGCCACCGTAAGCCCCAATTCACCGGCCAATTTTGCCATGAAGTGCAGCAGCAGAACGGAGTCCGGGCCGCCCGAGACTCCCACCCCCACGCGCTGGCCGGGGTGGAAGAATTGTTTGGACCGCACTTCGAGTGACCAGCGAGTGTAAACGTCAGGCCGATGATGCATGGGTGGGTTCCGCCTGGAAGATTGTAACACCGGGTCAGGCTGGCGAGGGTGGACGTAACGTCGCTCTTAGGATTTCAGGTTTGCCCCGGGGGCTCCCAGGGGTCGGATTGCAGGGCGAATAGCCCGGCGTATTCCGGCTTTTGTCGGGGTTTCCCGCAGTTTTCCTGCCCAGAGAACTCCCCGATGGAGCCTCGTTGGGGTCGCCGAGGGGTGTGAAAATAGGCGGTTTAGTCCGTAACAGTGGGATAGCCAGCGTCGGTCCAGCCGCGCCAGCCACCGTCCATGGACATAACGTTTGTATAACCCATCTTCTGCAAGCTCTCGGCCGCCAGCGCGGAGCGGTACCCGCCGCCACAGTAGAGCACCATGGGAGTGGCCTTCCCTGGAACGTGTGCAGAAATGCACT
>PLSX01000004.1 GCA_003165315.1 Acidobacteriota bacterium | reverse complement strand
TTCGCAGTAAACTACCGCTAGCACCTAAGACCAAGCACCTAAAACCTATGACCTGGCACCTAACACCTGGAACCTAACACTTGGCACCTAGCACCTCTGGAGTAATTATGAAAACCAGCGAGATCATCGTAACGCTGGTTGCTCTGATCGCAATTGGGGTCACAAGCTTTTTTGCTTATAGGTACGAACAGCAGCGCGAGATGGCGGGGATGTGCCCATTCTGCGACCGCATGGTGCATTCCGTAACCGCATACCGGTTGATGATTGACGGCCACGAAATGGCTGCGTGCTGCCCACGCTGCGGCATGCATGCCCAGGTGAACCAGGAAAAAGGGAAACCAGGCAAGGCATGGGCCACTGATGTCAATACCGGTGAAAGCGTCGCGGCGGAATCCGCCACCTATGTTGAAGGCGGGGAAATTCAATACTGCACGCATGGCAACCAGCCTGTGACGCACGAGCCCAATGGCGTGTCGGTGCGCGAATACGACCGCTGCCTGCCAACGCTTGCGGCGTTCAAGACGCCACAAGAGGCGGAAGTTTACCAACAACAGCACGGAGGGCGGGTGCTCAGCTACACTGAGGCGCTCGACAGTGTGCGGAAACAATAAGAATGCTGGTAAACAAGAGGTTTGGAAACGCCGTTTCGGAGCGATGCGGTTATTGATCTTGGTACTTTGCGTTTTGACCCGCCCGTCTGGCCTGACCCTACCTTGCAATTCCAGCCCCAGCTTAGAGCACGGCGCTTTTGGGGAGCAATCCCTGCGCGGCCAAGACCTTCTCAAGCTTGGCACGGTTTTCCGGCCTCATGGGGAGCATAGGCAGGCGGTAGACTTCCTCAATCATCCCCATCATGGCGAGAGCGGCTTTTACAGGGATGGGGTTGGTTTCGACAAAGTTGATTTGCATCAGCGGCAGCAAGCGGGCATTCAGCTTCCGTGCTTCATCGTATTTGCCATCAAGGGCAAGGTGCGCGAGCTTTACCATGGGGCCGGGAATTTCATTTGAAACCACGGAAATTACTCCCACGCCGCCAACGGCGATCAGGGGGAACGTGAAGGCATCGTCGCCGGAAATTACCCGGAAGTCGGAAGGAACGGCATTTAGAACTTCCATCTGCTGCACGATGCTTCCGGAGGCTTCCTTGATACCAATAATGTTGGGAATCAGCGCCAGGCGCCCGACCGTGGCGGGTTCGATGTTTGACGACGTGCGGCCAGGAACGTTATACAGAATCACGGGCAGGTCCGTGGATTCAGCAATGGCCTTGAAGTGCTGGTACAGGCCCTCTTGCGTCGGCTTGTTGTAATAGGGCGCAACGGAGAGGATGCCTTGCACACCTAATTCCTCGACCTCAGACGCCAGGTCGCAAACTTTCTTGGTAGAGTTGCCACCCGCACCGGCAACGACGGGCACCTTCCCACCCGCCTCTTCCAGAACCAGGCGAATCACACCAAGGTACTCGCCATGCTCAAGTGTTGGCGTTTCACCGGTGGTGCCACAGGGAATCAGGAAATCGATACCTTCGCGAATTTGGAATTGGACCAGTTTCCGTAGCGCCGCTTCATCCACCGAACCATCTTTTCGAAATGGAGTGACAAGGGCCGTACCGCAACCGCGAATTTCCAGGCTCATAGGATGACCTCCAAAACCAGGGCCAATCGAGAATTAAGAGTTAAGAATTAGGAATTGTAAAACGCGACCCTGTTCTACGCTGTGGACCCAGGCCCCTTCAACCCATAATTCTCAACTCCTAATTCTCAATTCGAAATTCTTCTATCCGCCTGCTCCCAACTCCAAAACTTCCGAAAAACTGTAGAACCCTTTCTTCCCTACCACCCACCGGGCTGCATACAGCGCGCCTTCCGCAAAGCCCTGACGGCCTCGCGCCGTGTGACTCAAAACCACAGTATCCGCTTCCGAGTCAAAACCCAGCTCATGCGTTCCTGGAATGTAACCCGCGCGCACGCTGGCCACGGGTATATCCCGATCCACCAGGTACGGCTGAATCTGACGAGAGATTTCAAGAGCCGTGCCCGAGGGCGCATCCTTCTTCATTTTGTGGTGCGACTCGGTAAGGAACGGATCGTACATGGGGAAAGGAGCAAAGATTTCCGCAGCCGCGCGCGCCAGGCGGTAGAACAGGTTTACCCCGATGGAAAAGTTTGCGGCATACACCATGCCGACACCCGCCTGCTCTACGACCTTGCGAATCTCCGCCTGGTGCTTCTGCCAGCCGGTGGTGCCGACCACCAGATTCACTCCCAACGCCGCCACACGGTGGACATTTTCCACCACCGCATCGGGTGTGGTGAAGTCAATGCAAACATCGACACCCTTGAACTTCTCACGTGTGATGCCGTGGCTTTGCGCATTGACATCCAAATCCATTACCAGACGCACTTCAAAACCCCGCTGCGGGGCGAGTTGCGCCAGCGTTTTTCCCATTTTGCCGTAACCCAGGAGGGCGAGGTTTGTCATGTTTTCTTACCGCAGAGGCGCGGAGGCGCTGAGAAAAACTTCAAAGAAAAATTCTTAAACAACTAGTTTCCAATTATCCGTCCAAGCTTTATTGTCGCGCTCGTTTCGTTCCGAGCTTTCATCATCATGATTAACAATTCGTTTGATTCCGCGCCTTGGCACGGAAACATTGAAGTTAGTGAGCGGGCCCACCGTTATGCCCGAATGCTTCAAATAGGTCAAGAGTTGAGCGTCGTGGATGGGCGCCAACGCCTCAACGGATTTGAGCTCTACTATCAGCTTATCCTCAACAACCACATCCAAGCGATAGCCGCAATCGAGTTGAACTCCCTTATAGGCAACTGGCAACGAACGCTGACGCTCAAAAGCAACGCCCGCCAACCGCAACTCATGACACAGGCATTCTTCGCAAGCTGATTCGAGCAAACCTGGTCCAAGCGTCTTATGGATTTCTATGCAAGCCCCGATAACCCGCTCGGTCAACTGGTTGATTTCCACGGTGCTCGCTTAGCCTAAAACCTCAGCGCCTCCGCGTCTCAATCCAAATACCCTTCCGACTTCATCAATTCCGCGTTGAGCAGAGCGGCACCAGCCGCGCCCCGGATGGTGTTATGGCTGAAGGCTACATATTTGAATTGCAGGACGGGGCATTCGCGCAGACGTCCAACCACCGTGGCCATGCCATTCTCCGCGTTCAGGTCGAATTTCGGCTGCGGCCGGTCCCGCTCTTCACGGACAATAATGGGATGCTTTGGGGCGGAAGGCAAGTCGCGCTCCTGCGGCAACGAGCGGTAGTCGTGCCAGGCCTGCAAGATGTCGGCAATCGTGGCTTTGTTCTTGAGCGAAACGGAAATAGTTTCCGTGTGGCCGTCTTCAACCATCACGCGATTGCAGTGAGCGCTGACAACGAAATCGCCCATCTTCACATGTCCATCCACCAATTTGCCCAGCAGCTTCCGCGTCTCGCGTTCAACCTTTTCTTCTTCGCCGCCGATGTAGGGAATCACATTGCCCAGAATGTCGAGGGTCGGGGTTCCAGGATAGCCCGCGCCGGAAACGGCCTGCATGCTGGTCATAATAACTTTATCGAGTCCAAAATTATTCGCCAGGGGCGCAAGAGACATCACCAACCCGACCGTGGTGCAATTGGGATTGGTGACAATGGTTCCTTTCCAGTTCCGCAACTTCTGTTGCTCGCGGATCAACGCCAGGTGGTCCGGGTTGACGTCCGGAATCAACAGGGGAACGTCCTGCTCCATGCGAAAATTGGAGGAGTTGGAAACCACCACATGACCGGCCTGGGCAAATTCCTGCTCCACGTGTCCAGCCACTTTGGAGTCGAGGGAAGAAAACAGCAGTTGGGGAGCCCCTCCCGGCTTGCATTCGTACACGGGAAGATCCCAAACAGTTTTTGGCATAGGATCGCGCAATCGCCAGGTGCAAGCTTCGCGATACGTTTTGCCCGCCGACCGCTCTGAGGCCGCAAGCCATTTGATTTCAAACCAGGGGTGATGCTGGAGCAAGCTTACAAACCGTTGCCCCACCATTCCCGTGGCTCCTAAAATTCCCACTTCAATTTTCTTCATGACCAAGATAATGGCGGAATGATTCCACCCTCCCCTTTCATAAAACGAGGGATTTGGGACTAGTACTTAGTTGTTCAAGTA
>PLSX01000018.1 GCA_003165315.1 Acidobacteriota bacterium | reverse complement strand
CGTTGACCCACACGCCGGCGGTGATGTGCATGGCCGAAACCAGAATCATGCCTTCCTTGATCTGCGACTTGGCCAGCGCATTCTCCACGTCTTCGGTGATGTTGATAAACTCCCGATGCTTTTTCGTATTGAACCATAGATACTCGGTGTGTGATTTCATGGCATTTCCCTTTACATAGTAATTGACTTTCTGCAACGCCCGAACGATTCTGTATGACTTCTCCGCAATCCGCGTCGAAATAACGGAGGATAACAGAGTTTTGTCTGCAGCGGGTGTTGGGAATTCCCATTTTTGGAGGCAAGAGAACAATGAATAAATCCGATCCCTATCTCATGAACCGCCGCGGTGTGCTGAAGGGTTCTGCGGCTGCGTTGGGCGGCGCGTTTCTTGGCGGAGAGCCAACGGAGGCCTACCCCAAAGGCGTCAACACCAACTCCAACCCTTCGGCGCTGAAGATCACCGACATGCGGATTGCCACGGTGGTGAAGCCCGGCCCCGGCCCCTGCCCCATCATTCGCATTGACACCAATCAGGGAGTCTACGGACTGGGCGAGATTCGCGATGCAGCCAGCCCCACGTACGCTCTGATGCTGAAGAGCAGGCTGCTCGGTGAGAACCCTCTTCAAATCGATCGAATCTTCCGCAAGATCAAGCAATTTGGCGGAGTTTCGCGCCAAGCGGGCGGAGTCTGCGGCGTGGAAATGGCCTTGTGGGATATCGGAGGCAAAGTTTACAACGCGCCCGTGTACGCTTTGCTGGGCGGCAAGCATCGCGACAAGATTTGCGTCTACGCCGACACCACGGAGTCCGACAATCCCAAGATTTATGCCCAGAGGATGAAGGAACGCAAGGAAGTGATGGGCCTCACCTGGCTCAAAATGGACCTGGGCGTGGATGCCGTGGCGGACAAGCCCGGCACCGTCACTATGCGCTCCGGCCTTAGCGATTGGGAACAAACCGAAATTCCCCATCCACTGCTGGCGGCGGAAGTCACCGATAAAGGCATCGCCCTGCTGGAAGAGTACGTTGCCGCTGTGCGCGACGCCGTGGGCATGGAGATTCCGCTTTCTATGGACCATCTCGGCCACGTCGGGGTGAAATCGATCATTCGGCTGGGCAAAGCATACGAGAAGTACAACCTCTCCTGGATGGAAGATGTGATCCCCTGGCAATACACCGACCTGCTGAAACAGATCTCCAACGAAAGCCCCACACCCATCCTGACGGGCGAGGATATCTACCTCAAGGAAGGGTTCCAGGTCCTTTGTGAGAACCACGCCGTCAGCAAGATTCACCCTGACCTGGCCACTTCGGGCGGCATTCTTGAAACCCATAAGATCGGCGATATGGCATGGGAATACGGCGTCCCCATGGCGATGCACTTTGCCGGAACGCCTGTAAGCTGCATGGCCAACGTCCATTGCGCCGCGGCAACGCTCAACTTCCTGGCGCTGGAAAATCACTCCCTCGACGTGCCGTGGTGGAGCGACCTGGTGGAGGGCGTGGAGAAGCCAATCGTCAATCACGGGTTCATCACCGTGCCCGACAAACCTGGATTGGGAATTACCTTGAACGAAGACGTGGTGAAAGCCCACCTGCTGCCGGGAACAAAATATTTCGCCCCCACGCCCGAATGGGATAACGAAAGCTCCGCCGACCGATTGTGGAGTTAAAATTTCACCCTGCTTTTAGCGCTGACGAATTTGCCTCCAAGACAAATTCCTCAGCGGTCCCCTTTCATTGCCACACAATGAATAGGTTGAGATTGGAATTTCAAGTGCCGCGGTGGCGCCTACCATCGCGCTCCTTCGCTCGGAGAAAAATTACTCTGCCTTGCAATACCGTAAGTTCCTGTTTTTTTAGCAAACAATAAACGGGTTGCGGCTCCGCCGTACTGCGCTACGTCGCTTTGGGACTTCAGGCCCAACTCGCCCCTTCTGTTGGCGGGCGGAATCGCACCACGGGGCGGACGAAGTCGTCCTAATTTCCCAAGCGCCGGGACGCAAGGGTTACCTCAATACAGCACCTCTGTTTTCAGCCGATCCCAACCTCAATCCTCGGCTGGATGTAATCGCCTCATCCTCAGGACCTTAACCGAAATCGCCGCGACTGGTCGCAAGCCACAAGTCGCGGATTCAGTGGCGGAAGAGGGTTTCTCAGGCCGCACCCGTAAAAGTACCGACTAAGCTTGCTTGCGAACGCGTGATCGTGGAGGAATCAGCGGCGGAACACCAGCGACCTATATACGGTTAGCCACATCACGGGCAAGCGGCGTGCAATCGGCGAAGCCTTTTTAGTTTGGGGCGCCAAGTCCTGACGACTGAGAAGGAGTCACAGGCTTTCTCAGGGGGAAATGCGGGGGCGGTCCGGCAGGACAACAGGTCGACCGCTACGTTCTAAGCCCCGCATTCATCTCCGGCAAGCCATGGGCCTCAAGGAATTCCTCCCAGCGCAGGCTGAAGCCTAAGACCTTGCACATTGTGAAAGTGAGCACTTTTGAACAGACAGGACCATGGTCCAGGGGCGACAATCCCCCTATTAAAGAGCGGAGGCTCTCAGACGTGCCCAACGGGGACACCATTTGTCCACGCCTTGGATGGTTCTCCGTAATCCGCCAGAAAGCTGCGAGCCATGAGAAGCCCGGCTTACAAAGCCGATTGGGTAGGCCGGCATTCGGTCGAAGATTCCCCCTCCCTCCTGGGACCTCAGGGAATTTTTGGTCGAAACTGGCAAAGCTGGCGACCAATATGTGAGTTTTGGGACCACGGTTGCCGGAGCTGCATCGTTGACTGGGCTTACCTTCAAAACGCAAACGTGGTGGCGAGGTTTTTATGACCCCACACAAGACCCGTTCAAAGGTTATCAAGCCCGGCGGCAAAGGAATGTCCACGCTTCCAGCGGTAAACCAAAGGACTCAGCGGGTAGATTGGGCAGCATTCCTGGCCGGAATCTCGCGAGGGAAGACCGTACTGGAGTACGGCGCCAACCGCATGATCTTTGTGCAGGGAGACGCTGCGGATTCGGTCTGGTTTCTCAAGGAGGGGGAGGTGAAACTGGCGGTGACCTCCCGGCAAGGCAAGGAAGCGATCGTTAGCGTTCTGGGCGACAACGAATTTTTTGGTGAGGGATGCCTGGCCGGCCAGCCTTTGCGCGTTACTTCGGCGGTGGCGGTGACAGACTGCACGCTTTACAGGATCGAGAAGTTGCTGATGGTGCGTTTGCTTCATGAGGAGCATGGAATCTCGGAGTTGTTCATAACGCACTTGCTATCTCGCAATACTCGCTTTGAAGAGGACTTGGTCGACCAGCTTTTCAACTCCAGCGAGAAACGCCTGGCCCGGACGCTCTTATTACTGGCGCATTTTGGCAAGGAAAGTCGAACTGAAACGATTCATCCCGGAATCAATCAGGAACACCTGGCTCAAATTGTGGGCACCACACGGTCGCGGGTCAGCCATTTCATGAACAAGTTCCGGACGCTGGGCTTTATCGATTATGCGGGCAATGGCGCGTTAAAGGTTAACAATGGCCTGTTGACCGTCATCCTGAGCGAATAGTGCCGGCATGCGCTCCGATCATGTGCCAAAATTTTACGTCGGCCCGAACCCTTTCTCGCAAGGCCCAACCCAGCGAATTGTTCTGCTGCCCGAGACCACGCCGCACATGCAAGCAAGGGAGGATCCGATGCCCCGTGATTATAACCAGCCATCCCCCCACACAACACAGTCTTTACTTCCCCGTGGAAGAATCCTGCTGGTTGATGAAGATGAAGAAGATTTGACCTATTTTTCTACCCTATTGCAAAGCATGGGTTACTTGGTCCGGGCGTTCAATAATTACCGGGAAGCAGAGGTGTGGTTGGGACACGAGCGCTTCGATTTTGTCATTGTGAGCCAGGGTAGTCCGGCATTTGAAACCCGTACCCTGGTAGAGCATGCTCTAGCACGCAACCGGCATACGCCCGTGGTGGTGCTGACACGTTGCCTGGAGATGAGCTGTTATCTTGAGGCCATGCAACTTGGCGCTGTGGATTATCTCGAAAAACCTATGGCTCCTGCTGAGGTCGAACGCCTCGTCGCAACGCATTGCCTGCCACAGCAGGGCGACTTCGCCGCCTGTCAAGTCTGAAGGGAAGGATCTGCCTTCGCGTTGAGCCGTCTATCTGGTCTTTTTTGAACAGACACGCCAAGTTCCGGTGTTTTACGATCTTAGAGATTGCGGGATTGGAGAATGAAGATTCCTATTCTGTGGTACTCGGAGGCTGTACCTTGGGTGATATCACATCTGATTATTCGGGCGCATCAAGGGCCGGTGCAAAGAAAAGACTTAAACGGAGTGTCGGCCAGTTGCCCAGTGGGAAAATTCGGAATGATTTTGGCCTGCTCCGGCTCGAAAGACAGATCATCGCATTAACGGTGGAAGGCAACTCGAGTGAAGAGATCGCGAAAAGCATCGGGATGAACGAATCCGCCCTCGGGGTGCAACTCACCAGCATTTATCAGAAGCTGCACGTCTCGAATCAATTCGAACTGATCCTTTTCGCCGTCTATCACCAACTGATCGAAACCTGTGATTGAACTCTGCCCTGTTTCCGACTGAATCCACGCCTGGGGAACAACGCCTTGTGAGAGGGGCCTTTGTGAACCTCCAGCCGCGAATGTATATCCTTAGGATTACCTACGTCCGCGCAACGCAGATCAGTTTGCATTTAAACCACTGACAATTCCTGAGGCGATTCCCGTGTCTCGCGCCTAATCCCACCCGGTGCGCTAAAATTCAGTCCCCGTTTCCTCTTCCGCCATGGTGGCTGTTTTTGACCGGTTCAGTGTTCAATATTGTACAGACAGTACAAAAAGTGATGAGCATACTAGTTGAGTACCGGACTGGCCAGCGATTGTATCCACAAAGATCCTGTAATCGGGATTCCCGGGGCGGAGGTCCACAGCCAGAGTGGGCTTGGGAGTGGGAGACCCAGTTAGGATTAATGGGATGGAGCATAACATTCTTCTTATCGAGAATGATCCCGTCACTGCCGGAATCATCCAAGAGGCACTTGCTGACGGTAAAGGTGGCCCGTTTACTATCGAATGGGTCAGGCACTTCGCCGATGGCCTTGAGTTCCTCAAAAAGGGGATATTAGCGGCAGTCCTGCTTGATCTTCTCATGCCCGATTGCCAGGGGATCGACACCTTTGTCAAGATCTCTTCGGCCGTGCCTTATGTTCCAATCCTGGTCCTCTGTGGCCCTGACAATGAAGACATCGCCAAGGGGGCCGTTGCCCGCGGAGCATATGACTATCTCCTGAAAACTCGCCTTGACACTTACTCATTGGCTCGGGCTTTACATAGCGTAATCGCGCGCAAGGCGGCGGAAGACGCCTTCTTCGTGGAAAAGGAACGAGCCCAAATAACCCTCAACTCCATTGGCGACGCCGTCATCACGACTGACATCTCAGGCAACATAACCTACCTCAACCAGGTTGCGGAAACGATGACGGGATGGTCTGGAAAGGAGGCACAAGGCCGGCCGTTTGCCGAAGTGCTTCACATCGTCGATGGCGATACACGCGAATTAGCTCAAAATCCCATGCAGCTTGCCGTCGAGCAGGACCGTACGGTGCGCCTGACTTCGCATTGTGTCCTGATTCGTCGGGATGCCAGTGAATCGGCCATTGAAGATTCCACGGCCCCTATTCACTCTCGAAGCGGACAGGTTATCGGCGCCGTCATAGTTTTCCACGATGTGGGCGAGGCGCAGGCCATGGCACTCAAAATGACCCGTTTGGCTCAGCACGACCTTCTCACCGGTCTGCCGAACCGATTGCTGCTGGACGACCGGATTACGCAGGCGATTTCCATATCCCGCCGGCAGGGCAAACACTTTGGTGTGCTGTTCCTGGATTTGGACGGCTTCAAGACGGTCAACGATTCCTTGGGGCACGAAATTGGCGACAAATTGCTTCAATTGGTGGCGCAACGCACCGTCGCGTGTGTGCGTGGTTCGGATACCGTAAGCCGCCTCGGCGGGGACGAATTCATAGTATTGCTTCCAGAAGTCGTGGGTGCGGCGGACGCGGCCTTCACTGCGGAAAAGGTACTCGCCGCTCTGGCGAAGCCGTATTTCATCTCGGGGCATCATCTCCATTTGACCGCCTGCATTGGCATCAGCATCTACCCTCAAGACGGGCACACAGCTACCGTCCTGATCAAGCGCGCAGACACTGCAATGTACCAGGCAAAGAAGAAGGGGCCCAGCAACTACCATTTCTTCGCGCAGAAGCTCAACGTTCAGAAGGCTGATCGGCGATTCCCCGACCGAAGTTTGGGCCGCGCCCTGGAGCGGCAGAAATCCGTCTAGCGTAGCCATCGGGATGCGCCGAACTAGCCGTCAATTTGCGGACACCTCAGCCGTCTTTGAAGTGAAAATTTCAAACCCTTGTTTCTGCGCAATGACCAGGTCTAGATTTCGGATTGAAGCGCCGTGGAGGAAGGCAATCTGCACCTGCATTTGCGCTACCGTGCTCCCAGAACCATCCCCGGCGCAAGTCGCGCCGCCCCTCCTCATCCCATAAGGGCGTCTACCCCTCCCCAAGAAACTCTCCTCCCGATTTAGGGGGGGTGGCGCATGTGGCGCCGTAGTGGTTATCTGCCGGGCGGAGTTTTCCGCAACTGGAAGCCGCGGCCAGCGCCTTCCTGATCGCGGGTTGTTCTTTGCAAGAGGAGAGAACGTCCGACGAGGAAGTAGCGCTGAGGTATTCGCCTCCTGGACAAATTCCTCCGCCGTCCCTCCGAAGATTCAAAATGAGCAGCGACCTCTCGGACTGCGACGATTCAATCTGCGGTTAGCCGACTACACGACAACGTGAGGGCAAATCGGTAAACCCCGTGCCGTCGGCGGGACCCATCCCCTTCAGTCAGTTCCGTGGGGGATTGTCACCGCGAGCCCCTGTGGGACAACTTCCGAATCGGGCGTTATTTGCCCGAAATTTTGGATGGGCCGTGCCGCAGCTTTGTTATAACCTCTCTCACTGGGAACGTCGCAAAATCTCGGTCAACTCATTGCGTGGCCTCGGAGAGAGATGAGCTCAGAGAGGCCCGCGTGGCTGTTTCTTTATATGTTGGGAGTACCAACGCAGCTTGGAAGCGGTTAGAATGTGAGTCTCTCTCAAGCATTCAACCAAAGGCTGAAGGGTAGAGCTTGGCCAGACGACCGAGAAATCTTTGTAACGGCAGTGCGCTTTTGGCCGGCTTTGCGGGCGGGATGAGGATCAGATGAACCGAAGGGATTTGGTAAGGCTGGGATGGGCAACGGTGATCGGGGCGGGGGCAGGAAGGCTGGTGCCCGCACTCGCGGAGCCGCTCAGTCCTGCTCCCGAACCGCCGCAGAATTCGATGGCGACGCCTTCGCACCTGAAAGTCAGCGCGGGTGCGGGGGATTTCACCCTGCAAATCGCACCCATGATGGTTGAGCTGGCCCCCCAGGTTGTCATCAGCACGATCGGGTACAACAACAAAGTCCCTGGTCCTTTGCTTCGGATGCGCGAGGGCCAACGGGTCACCATCGACGTTGTGAACGACACGGACGTCCCGGAATATGTGCACTGGCATGGCCTGTTCGTTCCCTCGGAAGTCGATGGGGTAGAAGAAGAAGGCACTCCCCCTGTTCCGCCACACGGACAGCAGCGCTATCAATTCGTGGCCAAGCCCGCGGGTTCCCGATGGTACCACTCGCACACCGCAGCCATGATGGATCTGCATCGGGGCGCCTACACCGGGCAGTTCGGATTTCTGATGATCGATTCCGCGCATGACCCTGGGCGGTACGACCAGGAGGTCTTTCTGGCACTGCGTGAATGGGAGCCTTATTTCACCACGATGGATCAGGACGAGGGGGCGCCGGATCCCAATGACCCGATGCCGGAAAAGCCCACCACTCCCGACACGCGTCCAGCCGGGCTTGAAGTCGGCGCTCCTCTCTACTCGATCAACGACAAAATGCTCGGCGCGGGGGAGCCCCTGCGCGTGCAAGCGGGGCAGCGCATCCTGATGCGCCTGCTCAACGCCAGCGCTGCGCAAATTCATCGCCTGGCTTTGTCCGCCCACAAGTTTCTGGTGGTCGCTCTCGATGGGAATCCTGTGCCCTCGCCTCAGTTGGTCAGCGTGATTGAGATCGCCCCCGGTGAGCGCGTGGATGCGATTGTGGAGATGAATCAGCCGGGCGTCTGGATTTTAGGCGAACTGCGCGACACGGCGCGGGTATCCGGAATGGGCATCGTGGTAGAGTACGCCAATCAGCAGAAGCAGCGCGCGACCTGGCTTCCGCGTCCGAACGAGCGTTGGGACTACACGATCTTTGGCACGTCCGAGCCGCATCCCCCGCCAGACCAGACCATTGACATGGTTTTTGAAAAAGTGCCTGGCGGGCCCCATGGGATGGATCACTGGCTCGTCAACGGCAAAGAATATCCGCATGAACGGGAATTCGTGTTGCGGCACGGAAAACGCTATCGGCTGGTGTTCCACAATCGCAGTGACGATTCTCACCCGCTGCACCTGCACCGGCACAATTTCGAGCTTGTCGAGCTCAACGGCAAGCCCACTGCCGGCATCAAGAAGGATACGGTAATCGTTCCCGCCTATGGACGCGCCACCGTGGATCTGGTGGCCAACCAGCCGGGCCTCACGCTGTTTCACTGTCATATCCAGATGCACATGGACTTCGGGTTCATGGCGCTGTTTCGTTACGCCTGAGCGTCTTGTAGCGCGTCTATAACGGCATCGGCGTTGTCAAGCACATTTTGGGAACACTTCTCCCCCGCGATCTGGGAGCGGGGTCAAGGGCGACCCGCGTAGCGGGTCGTTCATCATGACCCTTGACGCCGTTTCCGCTCGCCCCACCCTCGACCAGCGGCGAGGCTCGGAGCAGTTTTCCGAGCTTCGTCCCAGGAGGATTCTTTTTCGGCTCATCCCGACCAAGGCT
>PLSX01000141.1:3385-8375 GCA_003165315.1 Acidobacteriota bacterium | reverse complement strand
ACCACTTAACATAGTAATACTAGTCAGTTCGCAGATCCCCCGGTCCGCCGGGGTGGCAATAGGAGTTTGACAGCGCCGGGAGTCTGTTTTACCCATGCCTTTTCCCTTATTGCCGACGCGTACCGGCGTGCGGAGGCGTGGGTTTTGATCTTGACGGCTTCCTTTGAAGGCCATCAGCCATAAAGCCTCCAGCCCTGCCGGAGAATACTAACTGCCTTGCACCTCACACCAAACCCCCGAAACCTGACCCCGATCTCTTACCGCGTAGAGAATTTCCAGACAGTGGTTGTGTGATAGGTCTGGCCGGGTCTTAGGATGGTGGACGGGAAATTCGGCTGGTTGGGTGAATCCGGATAGTGTTGCGTCTCCAGGCAGAAGGCGTCGCGTTTATTGTAGATGTGCCCGTGCTTGCCGTGAACGCCGTCCAGAAAGTTGCCGGTGTAGAACTGCACTCCCGGTTGAGTTGTATCAACCTCAAGAACCCTGCCGCTGGTGGGGTCATAAGCGCGGCCCGCCATCACCAGGCCCGGGCCTTTCCGATTGATCACGAAGTTGTGGTCGTATCCGCCGCCGAAGCCGATCTGTTCATCCTTGTCGTTGATGCGGGCGCCGATGGCAGAGGGTTTGGTGAAGTCAAATGGCGTTCCGTGAACGCTTGCGATCTTCCCCGTTGGGATCAGCGTGGAATCAACGGGTGTGAAGTGGTCGGCGTTCAGCGTCAGTTCAGTGCCAAGAATATTGCCGCTGCCCTCGCCGGCCAGGTTGAAGTAAGTATGATTGGTGAGGTTGATGGGAGTGGCTTTGTCCGTGGTGGCGTGGTAATCGATGCTGAATTCGTCTTTGTCGTCGAGCGTATAGGTGACCGTAACGTGAAGCGTGCCAGGATAGCCCTCTTCCCCGTCCACGCTGGTGTATTTCAGGATCACCCCGGCCTCGGCGCCCTTTTCAAAGGACTGCGCCTGCCACACCACTTTATCAAAGCCCTTCAAGCCGCCGTGCAGAGCGTTGGGGCCATTGTTCACGGCCAGAGTGTACTCCTTGCCGTCGAGCGAGAACCTGGCCTTGCCGATGCGATTTCCGTAGCGGCCCACAAGCGCCCCGAAGAAGGGATGTTTGACAAGGTAGGGGGCAAGCGTATCAAACCCCAGCGTAATATCGCCGAGTTTGCCGCTCTTGTCCGGGGTTTTCACGGAAACGATGATTCCCCCCCACGTCATCAGGCGGACTTCAATTCCGTGCGGGTTGGTGAGGGTATAAAGGTCGACAGTCTTCCCGTCGGGCGTCGTGCCAAAAACTTCTTTCTTAACCATGGGGGCTCCTGGTGCAGAGGATGCGATTCCGGACCCTGGGAAAAATTGCATCAAGGTCAGGCACAAAACAAAGGATAGCGCTATTCGGTGAACCATAGGGTTCCTCTTTCGGCCGGAAGCGAAACGGACGGATTGGAGAAAATTTTTCGTCATCTTAATGCCGCGATCAAAACATCGGGCCGTCTGGGATTCTCTTCGCTGTGCCGTTCAGTGTCAAGCGCCGCGTCAGTTGAGCTGGAGTGCATGGATTCACAAGTTCCGAAAAACGTTTTGGTCGTGACAACTACGCCTTGCGCTCCGGTAACCACCCCCGCCGCTTCCGCTCCGGCCCTCCTGAATCAGGAGGGGAGTTTTTCCGGGCTCCCCTGCTAATTTAGGAGCGGTGGCGCGCCTAGCGCCGGGGTGGTTATCGGAAGGTTAACTCTCTCTCGCGGAGGGCTTCAGCCCGCAATTGCCACTCTCAAGGGCGGCTCTGCCCGTTTCTCTATGTGCGCGCCGCCATCTCCTTCCGCGCCATTTCTTGAAGCTCGTAAAGCGATTTCGTATCGCGAGGGAAGCGCGGCATGGGAAACGATTTCAAGCTGATGCGCGCCTCGGATTGCTCCTGTCCGCGCACGAGGCGCGCATGAGCCTCCTGCGCATCCGAGCGCACGTTTAGATGAATCGGAAACGCATCGGCGGCGCGATACGAGAGGATCAAAGTCGTCCGCGGGTGGGGCGAAAGGTTGGGAGCGGACGCGTGCGGCGTGAGGCAGTGCATCAGGATCATGCTGCCGGCCTTTGCTTCCAGATAGACGGCTTTTGAGGCATCCACCTTCTCGGTGACACAGCCCTGGAAATAGCCCTTCAGCGTGTGATCCATCACTCGGTGCTGGGCGTGGGGAATAACCTGCAAACAGCCGTTGGAAGCGTCCGCGTCATCCAGATAGAACAGCACCGTGACCGAATCCGTGTTGGTAAGGGGATAGTAGGTCAAGTCCTGGTGCCAATCCACCACGGAGCCCAGCTTGGCAGGCTTCATGTTCACCTTGCTGAGATGGAAGAACAGGTTCGGCCCCAAGAGTTGCTCAATCACGTCCAGAAGTTCCTTCGATTCGGAGAGAGCGCGGAAACTGGCGTAGTGGGTACACGGCTCGTAGAGCCTCCGGACTTTCTTGCCGTCGGGATCCTGATTGGGCTCCATCTCCAGGCGGGTGGAATCGTGATTGGCGACGGTGGCTGTTGCGGTCAGGTCCCTAATGTCGGCAAGGATCGAGTCGACCGCGGCGCGACCGAGAAAGTCATGCAGAACCAAATAGCCTTCCTCGTGGTATTGGGCCACCTGTTCGGGTTTAAGCATCTTGTCCTAATTCCTTTGCCGGCCGCAATTCGGTGTCGTCCCTGGCCGCTCCGTCCGTTCCGCAATTTGGCGTGTCAGCACCTGACCGTGCGATTGAGGATATCCGCGGTTACCAGGAAGTGTCAACGGCGTGATGGAAATCAAGTTTATCGATCTTTCTCGACTTCGCCAAACTGGAATTGCGCTCGCAAACTTCCTGCTCCGAAAGTTGAACCCAACGTGATTTTCATACCCTTTTCGCCCTGCAGTTCTTTTTGTTCGAAATGCTGGCATTTTGCTAAGTACCTTTATTATCATATATATCTTGGCAAGGATGGTTTAAGTCTTTTATTTTCATGAACATCTTGGCAAGGCAATTCTCGGGCATTTTTTCTGCAGTTGTTTTCAATAACATAACGGCTTTGACCCCCGAAAATTTAACCTTTTTTTCCCTGACGCCATAAATCATGGATTCAGGTAACTTGTTCCTTTTCAAAGGCTTAATTTTTTGAAAATGTAAGGCCCTTTTCCGTAACTACCTTTGTTTTCTGTAACATCTTGGAAAGACGTGGCATTTTCCTTGATTTTTTCCCTTTTTGCCTTTACTTTTTCAGCTAACTGCCTTTCGTATCTATAACATCTTGGCAAGACGGTTTTTGAAATTTCCCACTTCTCTGGGTGCAAGCCGGCAGTATCCACCGATTCCGCTGATTCCTCAGATTCAATTCCGGTTGGTTTAAACACCCCATTCTGCCGCCAAGCGAGGTGCAGCCAAGCTGTGCCTGACAAGGGCAGCGCACCCCCGACTGAAGTTTCCACAATTTCAGGTTCAAGGCTCGCTCCCAGGTCATGGAATCCAAAAATGTTGGGGTTATGAAAAGCAGTCAGAGCAGGGGGCAGCGGGGAAGACGTACGAGGGGGCATGGCGAATCAACTTTCCATAGCTGTCCCTTGTGTACCAATATGATACTCTTGTCAAGAATAAAATGCCAGAGATAGAGGCTACTATCTTCAATCCACGCGAAGGTGGTCATGGTGTGGGGGTGACACAGGCACTCTTGCCTGTGGGAGAGTTGATGGATGACGGATGGTAACGATAGGGCACTGGCAGGAGTGCCTGTGCCACCTTGGGGTTTACTGACGGCCCACAACTGAGGGTCATACGAGGCACTTGCTAACCACTAGCCACTCGCCACTAACCACTCTTACCGCAGATGCGTCTCGCCCATCAAGAACTTATCGACTCCGCGGGCGGCTTTGCGGCCTTCGGNNCTTCGGCGATGGCCCAGACCACCAGAGACTGGCCGCGGCGCATATCTCCGGCGGCAAAGACTCCAGGGACGGAGGTCATATAATCCGAATCGGCTTCCACGTTGCTTCGAGCATCGAGCTTCACGCCCAGGGTTTCAATCAAGCCGCCTTTGACGGGCCCAAGAAAGCCCATGGCGATCAGAACGAGGTCGGCATCGATGGCGAATTCGGTTCCCGGCATGGGCTCAAACTTGGGTGGCGGGCCCACGCGGAGGGCGTGCAATTGTTTTACGTTGCCGTTTTCGTCGCCGGTAAAGCGCGCGGTGGCGACGGCCCAATCGCGGATTCCGCCTTCTTCGTGGGCGCTTTCGGTGCGCAATTGAAGCGGCCAGAGCGGCCAGGGAGTGAAGGGTGAGCGTTCGGCCGGAGGCTGGGGCATGATCTCAAATTGATGAACGGAAGCGGCCTTTTGGCGATGGGCTGTGCCCAGGCAATCCGCTCCCGTATCGCCGCCGCCGATGATCACCACGTGTTTGCCCGTGGCCAGAATTTGCCCCTCCACCAGATCGCCGGCAACCGTGCGGTTCTGTTGTGGCAGATATTCCATGGCGAAGTGGATGCCCTTCAGTTCGCGCCCGGGGACGGGGAGGTTGCGAGGCAGTTCCGCACCGCCGGTGAGCAGCAGGGCGTCAAAATCGCGGCGCAAATCCTCCACGGGAACATTCTTGCCCACGTGCGCGCCGGTTTGGAATACCACGCCTTCCTCAAGCATCTGAGTCAGGCGCCGGTCCAGCACAGTCTTTTCCAACTTGAAATCGGGAATGCCGTAACGTAGCAATCCACCAATGCGATCGTTCTTTTCGAAGAGGGTTACGGAATGTCCAGCGCGATTTAGTTGTTGCGCCGCAGCAAGGCCCGCGGGCCCCGAGCCAATCACGGCCACGCGCTTGCCGGTGCGGAAAGGCGGCGGTTCGGGATGGATCCAGCCGTGCTTGAAAGCGTGCTCAACAATGTTCTTTTCAATGTTCTTGATGGTGACGGGAGGTTCATTGATCCCCAGCACGCACGAAGCTTCACAAGGGGCGGGGCAGATGCGGCCGGTGAATTCGGG
>PLSX01000141.1:0-3371 GCA_003165315.1 Acidobacteriota bacterium | reverse complement strand
GCGCCGCCTGCGTCTTCAGCTTCTGCTCAGGGAACTCCTGATAGACTTCGCGATAGTCGTTGACGCGCTCCTCCACCGGACGGCGCGACGGCACCTCGCGTGTTGCTTCCATGAATCCGCTTACTTTACCCACAGTACACCCCTTGTTGTACTAAAACCAAAAATCAGCCTGCAACGAGGCCACTCATCACTTGCGAGATCGCCCGGTTAGGCCGGAGAGACAGCGAAGTTTGACAGTTCCGGGGACAAGACCCCTCACCCGGCGGCCATGTGCCGCCGGGTGAGGGGTCTCTTCCCGGCGGTGGCGATCAGGCCACTTTGAGGGGCCCGCCACCATGAAGCCTCGGGCTTTACCGGAGGATACTTACTGAACCCCGGAGTGCCGACCTCAAGGTCGGCGCTACAATCGCCCGACTCCGCCCTTACCTTGCGGGACCGGCCGGCGTGGCGTGTGCCGCTTCCAGGCCGATGGGCGTGCGCTTGACTCCCAGCACGCGTTTGAATTCATGCGGGAAGACTTTGATGAACTTCGGCAGCATGGTCTCCCAGTTGTCGAGAATCCACTTGGCGCGCGGGCTGTCAGTAAGCTCCGCGTGACGAGTGATCAATCCGTGGATCAGGTCGATGTCGACGGGATCGACGACGGGGTCAAGGTCCACGCTGGAGCGATTGCAGCGCACGCGCACAAACTCGCCTGTCTCATCCAGAACGTAAGCGATGCCGCCGGTCATGCCCGCGGCGAAGTTGCGCCCGGTCTTGCCCAGCACCACTACGGTTCCCTTGGTCATGTATTCGCAGCCGTGGTCGCCCACCGTTTCCACCACGGCCGTAGCGCCGGAATTGCGCACGGCAAAACGCTCACCCGCCATGCCATTGAAGAACGCCTCGCCGCTGGTGGCGCCGTACAGAACCACATTGCCCACCAGAATGTTCTCCTCCGGCTGGAAGGAGGAATTCCGCGGGGGATAGATAATCAGCTTGCCGCCGGAAAGCCCCTTGCCCACGTAATCATTGGCCTCGCCTTCAAGAGTCAGGGTGACGCCCCTGGCGAGGAATGCGCCAAAGCTTTGCCCCGCTGAGCCCGTGAATTGGGCGCGAATGGTGTCATCGGGCAAACCTGCCTCACCGTAACGGCGGGCGATATCGCCACTCAACATCGCTCCCACGGTGCGGTGGGTGTTGCGGATGGGAAGACTGATGGACACCTTCTTGCCGCGCTCCAGGGCTTCCTTTGAGTGGCCGATCAACTGGTAGTCCAGCGACTGCTCCAGCCCATGATCCTGCTTGGTGGTGCAGTGGCGGCTGACGCGGGTCGGGACGTGTGGATGGTAAAGCACGGCGGAAAGGTCGATGCCGCTGGCCTTCCAATGGTCAACGTCGGTGCGCTGGGTCAGGCATTCGACGCGGCCCACCATGTCATCGACTTTGCGGAAGCCCAGTTGAGCCATTACCTGCCGCAGGTCTTCCGCGACGTAGAAGAGGAAGTTGATCACATGCTCCGGCTGACCCTGGAACTTCTTGCGCAGAACGGGGTCCTGCGTCGCCACGCCCACGGGGCAGGTGTTCAGATGGCACTTGCGCATCATGATGCAGCCCATGGCAATCAAGGGCAGGGTGGCGAAACCGAATTCCTCCGCACCCAGCAAGGCGGCAATGGCTACGTCACGGCCGGTCTGAAGTTTGCCATCCACCTGAAGGCGCACGCGGCTACGCAGATCGTTCATCACCAGCGTCTGTTGAGTTTCCGAGAGGCCGAGTTCCCAGGGGATGCCCGCGTGGCGAATCGATGAGATGGGCGATGCCCCGGTGCCGCCATCGTAACCGCTGATCAGGATGACGTCGGCATGAGCCTTGGACACGCCCGCCGCCACGGTTCCAACGCCCGCTTCCGCCACCAGCTTGACGGAAATTCTGGCTTGCGGATTCACGTTCTTCAGGTCGTAGATGAGCTGCGCCAGATCCTCAATGGAATAGATATCGTGATGAGGCGGCGGAGAGATCAAGGTGACGCCGGGAATGGAATGGCGCACGCGGGCCACGACGTCATCCACTTTGTGGCCGGGAAGCTGTCCGCCCTCCCCGGGCTTGGCGCCCTGGGCGATTTTGATCTGAAGGTCGTCAGCGTTCACCAGATAGTTTGTGGTGACGCCGAAGCGGGCGGAGGCCACCTGCTTGATGGCGCTGCGCCGCCAGTCGCCATTGGCGTCGGGCTTGAAACGTGCTTCGTCCTCGCCGCCCTCGCCGGTGTTGGAGCGCCCTCCGATGCGGTTCATGGCAATGGCCAGCGTTTCGTGCGCTTCCTTGCTGATGGAGCCGAAAGACATGGCGCCCGTGGCGAACCGTTTGACAATCTCCGACGCAGGTTCCACTTCTTCCAAGGGCACGGCCGGGCCAATGGGATTCAGGTTAAGCAGTCCGCGCAAGGTGTAAAGGTTGCGACTCTGCTCATTGGCGAGGCGGGCGAATTCCTGATAGGTGGGGTAGCTCGATTGCCGCACCGCGTGCTGAAGTTTGCTGATGGTAAGCGGATTCAGAATATGGTTTTCGCCGCGCACACGATACTGATAGCTGCCGCCGACTTCCAGTTCAGTTTCAGATTCCTCCGGAGGCTGTATGGCAAACTTGTGGCGCATCAGGGCTTCGCGCGCCACAATATCCAGCCCCACGCCTTCGATGCGCGAGGAGGTGCCGGTGAAATACTTATCCACCAGGGATTTGTTCAAGCCGATGGCCTCGAAGATCTGCGCGCCGCAATAACTCTGGAGCGTGGAGATCCCCATCTTGGAAAGGACCTTCAGCAAACCCTTGTCAACCGCCTTGATGTAATTCTTCAGGACCTTTTCAAAGGTGTATTCCCTGGGAAAATAGCCTTTGGAGTGGAGATCCTCCAACGTTTCGAGGGCGAGGTAAGGGTTGATGGCGCTCGCTCCATAGCCCACGAGAAGGGCGAAGTGCATCACTTCGCGGGCTTCACCCGTCTCCACAATCAGTGCCACCTGGCTCCGGGTCCTGTCGCGGACCAGATGATTGTGCACGGCGGAAAGCGCCAGCAGGGTGGGGATGGGTGCGTATTCCTCATCCACGCCGCGGTCCGAGAGAATCAGCAGGGTGTAGCCGGATTTGATGGCGAGTGAGGCGCGGCGGCAAAGGCTGTCAATCGCCTCCTTCAAGCGTTTCTCGCCACCGTCCACCCGAAAGAGCATGGGCAGCGTGGTGGCCAGAAAATCGCCCCGGCTCACACGGCGAAGTTTTTCCAGGTTCCAATTGGTGACAATGGGATGCCGCTTCTTGAGCGTGTGGCAAAGCGACGGCGTCTCTTCCAGAATGTTTCCTTCGCGACCGATGTAGTCGTAGAGCGACATCACCAGGTC
>PLSX01000063.1 GCA_003165315.1 Acidobacteriota bacterium | reverse complement strand
TGAGATTCCCCGGCGCTACTCACCTCGGTCCTTGAACACCAAGACCGCCTCGTGCTCTTGAGTATTGTGGGTTTTCTTTTGTTCGTAGGCCTCGCGCCCGCTCCGACTACTTTCAGATTGTCCACCGTGACTCCCATCGGCTTCATCCTTCTGGTGTGGTTGATGCGCGGACAGAGCAACCTGCACCGATTGATGAACACTCTTCTCTGGCTAGTTGCCGCCGGCATTGCCATTTCTTTGCCTTTGTGGATTCAAAACCAGCCCATGCGATCCCTCGATCTGCCCCGCGGACGGGTGGCTTTGCGCTCAGATTATTACAGTAGCTTTCTCTGGTGGTCACAGCAAACTCATCCGGGCGATTCTGTTTTCACTGCCTCCGGCACCGAAATTCTCTTCCCGATGGCCCTGCGGAATCCTGCAGAGGTCCGCTATGTTACGAACACTGATTTTACGCGTCCAGAACAGGTTCGCGACGTCTTGGCAGTTCTTGAAAGACAGCGGGTACGGTTTGTCCTTTGGGATTCAAGCTTCGATGTTGATGCCCCGATGCGTTCGAGGGATGCTCCGGTTGGATTGATGCGAGCTTCCATACGCCGGTGTTTCCGTGCAGTTAAAACTATTCTCGGCGGCGACTTTCGCCCGAGCGGCGACCACCTTGGCCCCCTCCGGGACTACCTTCATTTACGCTATCACATTGTGAAGCTGTTTCCGGGATCACTGGAGGTTTGGGAGCGAAACTGAATTGGGCTTTCCTTCGCTGGTCCAACGGCCAATTTGAGTTGCAGTCTCACCTCCATTTGCCATGCAACGCCAGTTCCACTACCGGATCCCATCAGGCTGGCTAACGGGCGGACCATTTCGTTCAAGTACTTGCACTAAAGGCTCAAAGGTCTTGACTTGATGATAGTGGGAATGCAAGTACGCTCTTATCGGTCCCAGATGATCTCCTGGTTGATATCCATGTGCCCCTGCATCGAAGTCAGGACACCAAAGGACCATGGGTACCTGCCGTGACTCAAGGCTTTCGACAATATTGATGACTTGCTCGGGTCGAACGTAATCTGTGAACGTGAGGAATTGGATCTCCGACGGACACTTGAGCCGGAATAGAAAGTAAGCCTCTCCACGAGAGTCGAATAGGAATTGGCCCGGGTGTGTATGGGACCGCAGCCACTCGAATCTTTCATAGGCGTCGGCGTCAAATAAGGCCACGTGGCCGACGGGAGAATTGAAATCATTCCACTCCCTAGTCTGATGGCGTATCCCACCGACCACCACCAACAGCGCAGTGCCTGCCCAAATTGCTTGTCGGGTCAGGGATAGCACCCTTCCGGGAGAGCTCAAGAACCATCCAAGAATGACCATGCCGGGCATCGCGACGGCACACAATCGCCAGTACGCAGGCGCAGGCGCAACCCCCAGGAAAAGAGAAAATCCCGTTAGGTTTACCAACATGAGCCGGGCCCAAGGCTGTTCGGTTCTCTTCGTTGACTCACGCCAATAGCGAACAAAGAAAAGAACGTAAACGAGGGGAAGCAGTGAGTAGATGAAAATCCATGACAGCAGTGCGGGGTTGTACCAATGACCCACGTTAGGCGCGAACGCCATGTAGGCACGGAAATTGTTGGAGGGAGAATCCGCAGAATAATATTTGACGACGAATGTGACCGTGTCCCACCAGTAGCGCTTTAGGCCTGCCGACCGTATGAAATATAAGTTCAGCACAATTGTGACAACGCTGAAAACTCCAGCCAGCACACCCTCGAATTTCAACAACTGCCGGACGCTTTGCTGCTTCCACCGGTGCTCCCACAGGAGAAAAACGGCTAGGCCGACACCGCTCACAACCCCTCGCGTTTGCGTGAAAAAGGAGGCGACTGCAAAAAGGGCCGCCGCCCCTGCGATTCGCGCCGTTGTCCTTTCTTCAACAACCAAAACCATGGCAACCATGACTGCGAGGATGCTGTACCAGCTATGATTCGCATCGAGAACTGGATGCAAGGCCAGGAGCAGAAACAAGAGGGCAGGAAGGAATACTACGGCGCCACTTAGGATCTTCCGAGAGATAACAATACAAACCCACGTGAGGGATAATCCAAGAACCATCATCATGGCATTGGGAATCCAGGCGTGGACGCCGACAAGTTTGAATAAAGCAAAATAGATTAATTCTGTGCCGGGAGGGGTGAACTGGAAGAAATCCCGATAAATCACCTGCCCGTCAATCATCCGCATTGCATTTTGCAGGTTGAGGATCTGGTCCACATTGGGGTCAAAGATCGGAGTGGCAGGCAAAATGAAGAGATCTTGGTATAGGAATGCACCCGCGAAGATCAGGAGCCCATATTGGAACCAACCTGGAAGTTCATTCTTCGAGGTTTTCATTTGGAAATTATGTCCTTGGTTGCCGTGCGAGCGGTGATTTTCAATTTCAGCTGCACTTCTACGGGGCAGCATTGTGTGTTTCGAAAATTGACCTGGCGATGCACTCGAATAGGAAAAAGCACCTGCCGCAAGGATAATCGCGGCGCAAAGCCTCGCGCGGGAAAAAGAGTCGGAGTTTTCCGCGTCGATGATCTTTACACCATCAAAACCGCATCCATGCGGATTTGCCATCATGATTCAGCGAATTCGTTCCTTTCCCAAACCTGGACGAGACCGGGGAAGGTCTTGATGACTCGATAATGCGAGTGTAAGTAGTCGCGCAATGGTCCTTGGTGATCGCCAGGAACCCCTGAGTCAGATGGGACGTCGAAGCCCGCCTCCCATAAGATGTACTGTACGTGGTGCTTTTCCAATCCCTCCACCATCCTCTGAACCTGCTGGGGGCGAGTGTAGTCCGAGGTGGTCAGAAACAAGGTTGGCCCAGGGGACCGAAGCCCTGCCAGAAATGCGAAGGGCTGCGTGCCCGCATTGTCAAAGAAATACTGCCCAGGGCGGGTATGTCCCAAAACCCATTCGAATATTTCCAACCGCGAAGTGTCAGAAAATGCCACCCGGCCGGCTGGAACTTCAAGGTAAGTCCAGCCCCGTGTCTGCATGCGTGCCGGGAAGGCAATCGCGTATGCCAGAGTGCCGGCGGCCAAGACCACCAGAAGGCCTTTGCCCAGCTTTTTCCAGGAATTCAGCATCCAGACCAGTAGAATAGTTGCCGGCAACGCAATTGTGGCCATTCTCTGTCCTTCGGCCGCCGGGGCCACCCCCAGGAACAAACACAGTCCAACTGTTTGAAGAAGTACAAGCCCGCTCCAGGTGGAATTCGGCGAGATTCCCGCCCGGCGCCGATAACAGAGCTGGAAAGCCAGATAGGCGAATGGGAGCAACAAATGCACAAAAACACTGGCAATAAATGGCCCCAGGCTGTGCCATGTCGAAAACCTTGGAAATTCCTGAAGGTATATTCCCCAGGAATTATCATGCTCGCAGCGATAATACTTCAGGCCAAAAATGATAGTTGAACGCACAAATCGTCCCAGGCCTGCGCGCCAAATGAAGTAACCGTTCAATGTCATCGCTGCCGCCACAAAGGACCCCCATAGATATGCCAAGCCCTTGAAAAGCTGCCCGATCCCAAATTTCTTTTGCTGCCATTCCCACACCAGGAAAATGGCAATTCCCAGAATCGCCATGAATCCGCGCATGTGAGTAAACCAAGCGGATAATCCACACAGCAGTCCAGCGCATGCCAACCGTCGCGGAGATCTGTCCTCAAGGACCACTGCTACAGCAGCCATAGCCCCCATGACACTGTACCAATGGTGTGTTCCGTCCAGCATGGAAGGGAATAGTAACGTGAGGAAGAGAAGCACCGGGATGAACGCCACCCATCCCTGTATTAACTTGTGAGAGATGTTCAGGGTCAGCCAGGAAAGCACCAGACCCACGGCCGCTAATGCCAGGTTGCCCACCCAAAGTAGCGGGCCGAAGAGCTTGAACAAGGTTACGTAAAGAACTTCAGTGCCGGGAAAGGTGAACTGGTCGAAATCGCGATACATCACTTCGCCACTGAATAGCCGTCGGGCGCTCGCCAGATACAGATCCCCGTCCCCATCGCGATAGATGGGTGTATGAGGAAGAACAAACAAAATCAGATAGAGATAGATTCCTGCAAATACCAGAAATCCCGAGTCCGCCCAGCGAGGAAGTCCCCTTGCATCTTTCATTCGGGGTCCGTTGTCGTGATCGACTATGTCGTGAACAGGCGCATTGGAAAAAAGCATTTCTGTACTCCGGGCAAAGGTGGCACACCAATTGCCGGTTACCAGTCGACAAAACCAGTATGCTCTGCGTTCCCCTAAGGAATCATAGGGTGCCCATCCATTTCCGGGCGAATTAGCTGCTTGTGAGGCCGTTCGGGCGCTGCCATTCAATTCTGGCCACGACCGGCTGAAATCGGCCGCCTTTGGCGTGGGCCATGAACGTAACCCTCAGGCTTTTCTTCTTGTCTGCATCCATATCCTAAACAAGGCCACGAAGTGCCGATATCCAATCCCAGGCATCCGGCTAATGCGGTAGACTTGCGTTTCGCCCGCTGAACGGCTGCGATGGTTCACGGGAATTTCCCGGAGCGAATAGCCTTGCCGGTAAACACGCGCTGTAAACTCCCACCAGAACCCCTGTTGCATCTCTCCTAATTCAGCCACCAACCCTTCGATCACACGCTTATGTGAAAGTACGAAGGGGCAACTGGGGTCATGTACCGGAATACGGTAAAAGAGTTGGTAGACGAGATAAAATACGCGCGATAAGGCCCTTCGCAAAACAGTGTCGGCGCGCTTCACACGCCATCCAATCGCCACATCCTGGCGGTCTCGCGCCTTCCAGAACTTTCCAAAGTCATTGGGATCGCACTGGCCGTCTGAATCCAGGCACAAAAGGTAATCTGCCCTCATAGACTTCATTCCATCTATGACGGCGCGGGAGTACCCCTTGCGCTCTTCATTCAGTATGAGCTTCAGGGGAAGTGACGCGCCAAGACGCAGCAGCACCTTCTTGGTGTCGTCCGTGCTTCCGTCCTCGCAGATGATGAAGCGCAGATCCGCTTGAGGTGACACGACTGCATAGATTTCCCGGATTGTACCTTCGATACTTTCAGCCTCATTATGAACCGGCAGCAGGATCTCGAGGACTGGCTTCTCTTCCAACATCGATCACCGCGTTCCTTCAAAAACGTATTCCGACAATCAGGCAGGGCAGTTGCTCAGGGTGCACTCCGCTGAGGCCCCGGCCTGTAAACAACGTAGTGACATCCCTCAAACCTCTCATCGCCAATTTGCTGACTGGGCACGTAATTTTGCTCGATTGCTTCAACCATGGCTTTTGTCCAGAAAGGGTTGTTGAGGTCCCTCATGATGATGACCCCGAACTTCTGCGAGGAGATCATATTCACAAAAGCGGATTGGTCCCAAATACCGGACTTTGCCAGAAAGCACTGTATCCCCGGTTCAATCGGGATTTCCTTGTTGGCTTTCATTGCCAGGACCATGTTTTCGCAGAACACCGGGCCCGGCGTTTCCTCGAGAACTTTTAAGGCCGCCGCGGAACTCGAAAACTTCGCGTCCTGAGTCAGCCTTTCCCCAATCGTGAGGCGATATACATTGTTAATGCGGCGGAGCGAATCGGGGAACCCCGTAAGTGCGGCGAGGAACACAAGAAGAAACACCGCCGTGCCCCCCAAAGTGTATCGCGAGCAAGGCTTCCAACCGTCGAGAGCTCGCACAAAAAGCAATCCAACCAAAGGACAGCAAACAAAATTCCACTCCAGGAAATAGTGGATACCTGATCCCTCTTTCCCGTATGTAATCGAAGTGGAAAGTGCAATGGCGAGTTCCAAGCCTAGAATAATAAGCGTTCGGCGATATGGGTTCGACTGAACCCGCGCGCGCAGCCAGGACATAAACTGGCCACGTCTGGAGAAGAGGCCATGACGTGCGACAGGCAGCAGGGCAAGGCAGGCAATCGCTAAGAGCGCCGTCATGCTCAGGAGGTTCTCTTGCATACCCAAAATCCAGTGCGTAATGGCGAAGGGTTGCCGCGCATTGTAAACGAATAGGTGGCGAAGGATCTCTCCTCCGCTTGCCCATGCCAGGCAACCCAGCATTCCCAGGCCCAGTGTCAGACAGAATATGAAATGACGGAAAGCCCTTCGCGGATCAATGAGGGCAGAAGCCGCCAGACACGCAAGGGGAGCCGCAATCATGGTTTGCTTCGTGAACATTGCCAATACAAAACAGGCAAAAGCCCCGTACTGGCCCCTGGGCTGATGTACAAAGCGTAGGAATAGGAAGACTCCAAGAAAAGTGAAGAAGATGGCCAATAGATCGACGCCCATTTCAGGTATGTAACGGCTTAATGAGTCCAGGCGGAAGCAAAGCAGAGCCGCGAGAGCAGCACCGCTTCCGCGGATTCGGAGTGGGATACTCCTTGGTGAAGCGTAAAAGACGAGAAGCCCAATCAGCAAGCTGATGCCTAATGCGGAAAAGAGGCAAACCAACCGTCCTCCCACCAGATAGTCTCCGGTGGCCATGGCTGCCAACCGCGCGACCGCGTGAAAAACGGGGGGATACGGCACAACGAAGTAGGGATACTGCTGAATGGGGTGATAGAGGACGCGAAGGTTTGTTACGTGGGCGGCCTCCCACCACACGGCCCCCTCATCGTCATCCCACCCAAACGGGTAAAAGACCTTGTGGTATGTTCCGAGAATGAAAGTTACCCCGCCCAACAAGAGCAAGGAATAAAGCAGGCAAAGATAGACGGTGCGCAGACGTCCAGCCCGCGAAAGGTGCAACATTTTTTCTATGGGCATCTGTTCCTCCAGACGACCATTAGCCCTTCCACGGATACAGCTTGTCTTTCTTTATTGGAGTGATGGGCCTCACTCCGAGGGTGGGTGCTTCCCGCGGAATGTGCCATTTTAACCTCGCGGGCAGGTTCCACGCGGCGCAATAATATCGAAACTGATTTCATAGGAGGGGTGCAATTTGCTACTCTGCTGCAGTACACGCAGCGCCGCGGGCGAATCTGAAAAGAGGATTGTAACATCATTTAAACTGTTGTGGACCCAACCAAGGCCACTCCTCTGGCTCACATGCTCGACCACTGGCGCGCCCACAATCCTTTCGACAGTCTTAGAGCGACATGCTGGGGTTGCCGCCACTCTGTATTTCTATTGAGAGACCTCGCTCCATGATAGTTGCGAAACTGTGTTAGGTCACCTCTGGCGGCGTTTCTATTGACGCATGAACCCGTGTTTGCCAGAATATGTCGTGATCCCTGAACTCTGGCCGTAGACAACAGCCCGACTGCTGGGGAGTAAGCTCCTCATGCCCCCCGACCAGGCGGGTGTACACTCCCTGCTGCACCTTTGCGGTGGTCGCTCATGACAGCCAAGAATCTTCTGAAAGCGGTTCTTCCCCCTCCTGCCCGCCGCTGGTTGAGGCGTCAACCCTTAAGTTTGGGGCGAGCGCTTTCCCGATTAGGCGGCCAGGGTGACATTGACCTGCTTCGGCGTACTACGCCGGCTGGCGATGGCTGGGGCGGGAACAGGGGGCAGATCGTAGACCGCTACTACATTGAAAAATTTCTTGCGGAGCATGAGGCCGACGTGCGCGGCCACGTCCTGGATTTTGGCGATGATGCGTACGCGCGCAAATTTGGCGGCGCCAAAGTGACTCAGGTGGATGTCCTTCACCTTACGGCGGATAATCCCCAGGCCACTCTAGTTGCCGATTTGTCGGATGGCGGCCAGATTCCCTCCGACACTTTTGATTGCATCCTCTGCACTCAGGTTCTTTTGCTGGTCTACAATCTCCCCGCCGCCGTCCGAACTTTACATCGCATATTGAAGCCTGGTGGAGTCGTTCTGGTGACTGCACCGGGCATCCAAAAAATCACAAGGGGCGACATGGACACGTGTGGGGACTATTGGCGCTTCACTACACTTTCACTGCGCAGTCTCTTTGAGGAAGTATTCCCCCAGGACCATGTGGAGGTTAAAGCGTCAGGAAATGTCCTGGCGGCGGTTGCTTTTCTGCATGGACTTTCGGTGGAAGACCTGCGGCAGGAAGATTTGGAATATCAGGATCCGGATTTTGAGGTTTCTATCGCATTGCGGGCAGTTAAGCCACAGAAGAGTGGGACGCCGTAGCCGCACCTTTCGTCCCATCTTGATCTTGCCAGTTGAGCGGGGAGCGGCGTTCCCTCGCAGATGCAATCCCCAGTGAGGTCGTGGGTTCCCCGGCACCCAGTCCCTGGGCACGCGAAGTAAGGAAGCGAATGAACGAGGATCAGAAAGGGTTAGCGCTTTCGCCACACGGCAGTTCCGGCGCGGGCCACGAGGACGAGGCTCGTGCAGATGAATTGACCCCTTCAGCTCCAATCGCAGATCTGATCGACGTCGAAGAGCGTGTCCGCCTGATGTCCGATGGCGTGTTCAATAGTTCCAGCGTTCTCGTCTCCGGCCTGATTGGTTTTTTCCTTGTCCCGATTATGCTGCGCGGCCTGGGCGTTGAGTCCTACGGCATCTGGATTGCCGCGCTCTCCCTGGTGGGAATCATAGGGCTGTTCGATTTCGGCCTGGGCTTAACCGTTACCCGTGAAGTCGCCGCATCGCTGAACAAGCCTTCAAGAATTGAAACGGCGAAATTTGTGCGGGCGACCCGAAACGCCTTCTTCCTGGTTGGGCTGGTTGGAGCCATCCTCATCGCCACGCTTGGGGTGCCGCTGAGCCACGGATTGCGCTTATCTGCCACGAGTCAGAAGATGGCGCCCTCGATTTTTGTGCTTGCCGGAATCGCTTTGCTGGCCGACCGGCTGCTTGCTTCCACCACCTCGGTGCTGTGCGGGCTGAGGCGATTTGACCTGCGAAATTCGCTCGCAATTTATTCCGCACTTGGCCGCGCAATCGGAATCATCGCCATCCTGAAACTCGGCGCCGGCCTACTGGGCGTGATGATATGGCAAGTTGTGTCGACTGGCGCGTCTGCGTGGGCGGGGCAGGTCATGATCGGGGGGCTCGCGCCAGAATTCCGGACAGATCTGGGCTGGATTGACTGGAAGGTCGTGCGCGCTCACCTGCCTTTCGGATTGGCCAACCAGATCGCGACATTTGCTGAAGTCATTCTTTGGCAGACGATACCGGTAATCGTCGGCCTGGTTCTTGGTTCAGGCTGGATTGCGGTGTTTTATGTTGCCCAGAAGTTCCCCACGTCAATTGCTCCTTTTATTTGGTCTACAGCAAGCGCCTTGTTTCCCGCTGTCAGTCAGCACCAAAACGAAGAGGGTATAGCGCGTACGCGTGAGATTCTTGAAGTCGGCACCCGATGGACGATGGTCCTGGCCTTGCCTCTCTCTTTGGGTTTATTCATCACGGCGCCGGAATTGTTGCACGCTTGGGTGGGTGAAGTTCGCCCCGGCCCTGTTCTGGTTTTGCGCCTGATTACTTTGGCCGTGTTGATGGAGGGATTGGGAGCGGCCTCCTACCAGATGCTGTGGGGGCGGGGAGAAATTCGGAAAGTCGTCATCGTGTCGAGTGCTCTTGCGGTGTCGAGCCTTGCCCTCAGCTTGATTCTCTTGCGTCGCATGGGTATTCCAGGGGCGGGATGGGGATTGTTGGCGCCTATGCTTCTCGCCTCCGTCGCGTATATCGTGATTGCTTCCCGCATCTGCCAAATCAGTGTGCCGCACTTGCTGCGGATGACTTTTGGCGGATTATATCTTCCGGTTCTTGGATTCGTCGTAGTCGGTGGTTGCATCATTCATTGGGCTGCCCCGGGATGGATCGGTGTCATAGCTTCATCGGTCGGAGGCGGGTGCGCCTACCTTGTGGGTTTCTGCCTGGCGGGGGCTCGCGTGGAGGAGAAAGCCTTTGTGCAAAAGATGTTAAAGGCGCCTCTTATCCTGGGACGCACCGCTTACTGGAACCTGCGCCATTTGTTGGCTCGCGTAAGCTTTCTTCGCAGCGGATACTATCTGATCATGGCAATCCAGGAAGCACTGAAGGATAGTCCCGCGCATGCTCAGGAGGAGCTGAACCATGCGTTTGAGCCGCGCGAAGATCCCTGGGATTACACCACTGTCTCCTACCAGCGAGATCGAATCCTTAGTGAAGTGGCGATGCTCGACGTGGTTCATGGGGCGGCACCCTTTGCGAGCGCCCTGGAAGTGGGTTGCGCGGAAGGTCTGTTTACGGAGGTGCTCGCGCCAAGGTGTGCGTCACTGCTGGCCGCTGACATATCATCCCTTGCCCTGTCGCGCGCGCGCCGCCGACTCCAGGAACATCAAAATGTTCATTTTGCGCAGTGGGATCTTCGAGTCGATCCCTTGCCTGAAACTTATGACCTCATCGTCATCATTCATGCGCTGGAATACATTCGCAATCCCCTTTACGTTCGCAGAGCCCGCACGAAATTGGTGAACAGCCTGCGGCCCGGAGGTTATCTGCTGGTGGGGACGATGAAAGTTGCGGACATCTATGAGAATGCCTGGTGGGGCCGCTACTTTCTCCGCAGCGGGATGAAGATCAATAATTTTTTTGCTGCGCATCCGGAGCTTAAAGTGGTCAATACCGCGGAATTCTATTTGGGGAAAGATTATGTTGCCTACGACGTCCTCCTGCAAAAGGCGTCCCAAGGACACTCCTGAAAGCTATGATGGAAAAATATTCGTGAAGTAGGTATGGAACACGGCGACGGATCGTCGGTTCACCCTTCGCCATTCGGAATCGGCATGACTGCTCCCTTAAAACTCTCCGTTATCGTGCCCACGCGTAACCGCCGCGAGGTTCTGCTTTCGCGAACGCTGCCCGCGATGTTCAGCCAGGGCACGCCGGTGAATGATTATGAAATCGTCGTCGTGGCCGATGGATCGACTGACGGCACTGCTGAGGCCCTTCGCCAGCTTCATCCTGATTGCGCTTTGAGGATTATTGAACAGTCCAATCGTGGCCCCAGTGCTGCCAGAAACAACGGTATTCAGGCCGCGCGTGGCGAATTGGTTCTCTTTATTGACGACGACATTATCTGCGGTCCTCACCTCTTTCAGCGGCATATTCAGGCCCACGTTGACTCGGAACCTGCTGTTGCCTATGGGCCTATTTCCATAGCGCCAGGCACTCCTCCTTCTGTTCTCAAGTACGCCATAGAGGTTTGGTATGAACAGTACTATGGCCGAATCGATTCACAAGGTGGTCTGAGGTTCCCGCAGGACGAATACCTCATCAGCAATAGCTCAATCCCTCGTGCTGCGCTTCTTGCCTGCAGCGGATTCGATGAAACCATGACGGCGAAGGAAGATTATGAGCTGGGCCTGCGCCTCTGGAAGATGGGTTTAAGATTTAAGTATATGCCGCAGGCGCGGGCTTATGAGTTCTACCTGAAGCCCAGCCGTTATGTTCTGCGTAACGATGGAAAGACCTTTGGCGAGACGGAAGTGTTGCTTTCGCGCAAGCACCCTGACTATCGTCCTTATTCAGTTTTGGGAGTACTGGGGAAGCTTGCCGGGTGGAAGCGCCTTTGGCGTCGCATTTACGCAGGGCTTCCCGTGAACCCCGTGGGACTGCTCACACCCCCGCTTTGGGTTTGCGACAAGCTCTGCCGGTTTCCCGCCATGCAGAGATTAGGCCATCGAGTGCTGGGAACCGGGCGCGGTGTGGTGGAGTTTCGCAGCGCCGCCGGGGAAGCCGGCTCCTGGAAAGCTTTGCAGCGCGAGTATGGCATGCGCCTGCCTGTGCTGCTCTATCATCATGTGGGCCCGCTGCGCCCGGGAATCGTACCGGGGTTGACTGTTTCGCCCCGGAGCTTTGAGAGCCACGTGCGCTGGCTCGCCCACCGCGGCTATACAGGCATCCGCCCCGCTGATTGGCTCCGCTGGTTGCGGGAAGGGAAGGGGCTACCCGATAAACCGGTCCTCTTCACTTTTGATGATGCCTACGCCGACCTGGTTGAACACGCCCTGCCCGTTCTCCGGCGCTACGGATTTGGGGCTGGGGTGTACGTGGTCACCAGGCAAGTGGGCGGCACGAACGTATGGGATACGGCGCATGGTTTTAGCCCACTCCCGCTGATGACCACTGAACAAATTCGCTACTGGTTCACGCTGGGAATTGAATTCGGTGCGCACAGCCGCACGCACGCGGACTTGACCACTCTTTCCCCTGCCGAGTTGCAACAAGAGGTTGTGGGCAGTGGCAAAGATCTTGAGTCGATCCTTGGATCCCGCGTGGCTTCTTTCGCCTATCCCTACGGTTACCACAACCCCGCCGTGGATGACTGCGTGCGCGCAGCCTTTGATCTGGCCTTCGCCGCGGAAACCAAAATGAAGGGTCTGAATTATCTCGGGACGGATCCCCATCTGTTGCAGCGCAGCCTGGTTCCGGCAAGTGATTTCGCGGTCGATGTGGAGTGCCGGGCCCGCTGGGGTTACAGCCCGATCGAACGACTTCGCAACCGCCTCCGCCTGCGTTCGCGCTTCAGGAATGCAATGGGTCCCCTCTTGGGCGCGCGAAGGAAGAGTTAGATTGAGTTTGCGCCCTGGCCCCCCTTGGGGAGAGGGTGTCCCGATACATCGGGACGGGTGAGGGGGTCTCTGTCGCCACAATCTGCAAGACTCCATATTTTCTGATTCCGCGCTGCTTTTGCTTTCCCTTCCTGGACGCTTTAAAATGCCTGAGGCGAAAGTCCAGGCTTGGAGACACCTCGCCATCAGCTTCACGTCGCTCAAGGCCAAATCTTCCAGCTTGTTTTCATCCGGGAGTTATCCATGGGGCAAGATGGTTTCTCAATTCTGATTCTAGGCGCGGGCAAGGCAACGCGCTTCAAGTCCGCTTATCCAAAGCTGCTGCATCCTCTTGCGGGCCGCTTGATGGGCGAATACGTTTTGCGCGCGGCGGTGGCTGCCGGTGCCGAGCGGGTTTATATGATCATCGGGCACCAGGCGGAAGCGATGCGCAACGCCTTTGCCCGCGCGGGCCTGCAATTTATTGAGCAGAAGGAGCAACTGGGCACCGGCCACGCCCTTATGGTTGCACGTCCGGAACTGGAATCCTGTGCCAGTGGAGTGGCGGTGGCGTTGGTGGGTGATGTGCCCAAGCTTCAGCCGGAAACTTTGCGTGCGCTGGTGGCTGCCCACAGCAAAGAGCGTGCCGCATGCACCATCCTCACCATGAGCGTGGAAAATCCCACGGGTTACGGACGGATCGTGCGCGTGGGCGGCAAGCGCGTGCGCGCCATTGTGGAAGAGAAACTCGCAACGGCCACACAGAAGAGGATACGCGAAGTCAATACCGGCATCCTTTGCTTTTCCCGCCCAGCCCTGCTCGACCACCTCGGTGAACTTTCCCGCGAGAACATTCAAAAGGAATATCTCCTGACCGACCTCATTGAGATTTTCAACCGTCACCGCCTGAAAGTTGCGGCATTTCAAGCGCCGGCCGGTGAGGCCGTGGGCATCAATGATCGCGCCCAGTTGGCCGAGGTGGGAAAACAGATCTTCCTTAGCCGGGCAATTCACTGGATGAAGGAAGGCGTTACCCTCACCGATCCGGAAACGACCTACATTGATGAGGAAGTTGTCATCGGTCCCGACACGGTGATTGAGCCTGGCGTCAGTCTTCGCGGAGGAACTCGCCTGGGGAGTGGTTGCAGGCTGGAACCCCACTCCACCATCACCGATTCCGTTCTCGAGGATGGCGTCACGGTGCGGCACTCATGCGTTATCACCAACTCTAGAGTTGGAGCGGGCACGGCCGTGGGCCCCTTCGCGCATCTGCGAATGGGCACGGCGATCGGGCCCGAGGCGAAAATCGGCAACTTCGTGGAAGTCAAAAACTCGACGCTTGGCCAGGGTTCAAAGGCGCAGCACCTGGCCTATCTGGGTGACGCGACGGTGGGCGCGCGCACCAACATCGGCGCGGGCACCATCACCTGCAACTACGACGGTGAGAAGAAGAATCCTACGACCATTGGTGACGATGTCTTTATTGGGAGTGGAAACATGCTGGTGGCGCCGGTGCGTGTCGGCGATGGGTCCTACACCGCCGCTGGTTCAACCATTACCCAGGATGTCCCGCCTGAATCTCTGGCTATTGAGCGTGGTCCGCAGGTCAACAAGCAAGGATGGGCGCTCAAACGCAAGAAGTTGAAGAGCATGGCCAGGAAATAATCTCACTCGCAGTCCGGGCATCGCATCTGATTCTACGGCTTGATACCTTCCTCTTGTCGTGCCGCAGCAAGCGTTTAAGGGCAGACGGCCACGTTTATTCCATCGGTAAGAGCCTTCTTCCCGGCCACATTTCTCTCTGTCTGTTCTAGGCTCCTCTCGCATGTGGCGGGCCATAATTTTTACCTATGCGCGTAAGTAATGCCATCCCGGAAACTGCAAGCATTTCCCGCGTCTTCTGTAACTATATAAAAATAAATGTCTTGCAGGTCGTTTGGGTTTGGCAATCGGCGTGCCTCTCCCTATAAGCAGGAAGCCGGCACAGGTAGTGCGAGATGCTTCCTGAAACGATATAACAAGCGGAGGGGAGAAACTACCATGGCAATTGATGATGTCCCTGTCAATTCGGAAGTTCCGATGGAAACGAAATCCACACTAGGTGGCAGCGGCGTAAAGACAATTCTGGTGGTCATCGCGATTGTGGCGCTGGCCGCGGGGGAATTGTCCACGGTCAACCGCATGAACTCGATGCGGGACCAACTGGCCAAGCAGCAGAGCCAAATACGTGATGACTTCACGGGCCAATTGCGCGACCAGGTTTCGAATCGTCTGTCAGCCATCCAGGCACAGAATGCCCAGGAGCTTGACGCTGTAAAGACCGAGCTTGACGATGCGGCCAAGCGCGTGGGCGCGCAGAGTGGTGAGTTGCGACGGGCGCGAACCATGGTGGCGAAGCTTCAGGACCAGCAGCAGGCGCAGACTGAACAACTGAAGCAGGAGCTTGACCAGAAGGCCGACCAGCAGCAAGTCGGCGCTCTTACTCAGGATGTTACCTCGACGAAAACGGATCTGAGCACCACTCAGAAGAATGTCAGCACCCTGGCGGCGGATCTGGGCATGGCTCGCAGTGACATGGGCACCCTCATCGCGCGCAACCACGATGACATTGAATATCTGCGCAAGATGGGCGACCGCGACTACTATGAGTTCACTTTGAACAAGGATCAGCTTGCCAAGGTGGCGGGCATAGGCCTGACGCTGAAGAAGACCAACGTCAAGCACTATCGCTTCAATGTTGACACGCTGGTGGATGACAAGGATGTGGAGCGCCGGGACTGCACCATCAACGCTCCGGTCTACTTCTACATGAACGGCTCAAAAAAGCCTTACGAATTGGTTGTGAATAGTGTAGGATCAACTCAGGTGAAGGGGTATTTGAGTACCCCGAAGGGTGTCACCGAGGTTGCTTCGCGCTCGGAGGGAGCGCACTAGCTGAAATCTCGGGGAGACCCTCTCACTGTGAGCGGGTCTCCCCTCTCACCTTTCTAAGTTCAAGGCACCAATCCAAAGCTGGACAAAGCGCCAGGGTCCGGCCATGAAACCTTTCAGGAGGTCCACCATGGTCAAGCGCGTTTTGCTGGCTGTTTTCCTTGCCGCCGTCGCCATCCCCCTTGCCTATGCGGAAACACCGGTTGAAACGGGATCCATCTCCGTTCCTGCCGGCACCATGCTGCACTGCCGCACCAACCAGACCGTCACCACTTTGCTGAATAAACAGTGGGATGCCTTCTCCACCAGCGTTACGGAGCCGGTCACTCTGAATGGCCGGGTGGTGATACCCGTTGGAGCTTTGCTCACGGGCCGAATTTACCTGATCGAGCGCCCTGGCCGCATCAAGGGCGTTGGCCAAATGCGGCTGAATATCGAACGGATTACGCTTCCCGATGGCCGAGATTCTCCGCTGGCGGCCACTTTGATAACTGCGTACGGTCCTGCAAACGTCAAGGTGGTGGGAAGCGAGGGCCTGGTGAAAGGCCCGAATTCGCACCTTCCCGACTTTGAAGAGATTGGCGCCGGAACCGTCGGCGGCACGCTGTTGGGATTGATGTTCGCTCACCCCCTGGTGGGCGCCACCATTGGACTGACGGCCACCACGGTCGATCGCATGCGCCGCCGCGGGAAAGAGCTGACGCTCCCCATCGGCACGCAACTGAATTATCAATTGACGCGCGAGTTGGCGATCGGCCGCGACGTTCCGCGCACCACCGCTTCCAATCAAGTTCACATCGGCGCAGAGTAAGCCCGCCCCTCCGCCGACCGCGACGGACCGGGCACTGGCGTGGCGGCGGGTTTATCCCGCCACCCCGCACGCGATCGCGTGCCGCTCAAATGGCGGCGTAAAGCCGCCGTTACGACGGCCAGCCGCGCGGGCCCTCTGATGGCCATGGCGCGAGGCCTCCTGGCGGTCGGGTCAGTGAAAGCCGCGGTGAATGGCGGGGCAGACGCCCTGGTAACGCTTAACGTGCGGAACTTCGGAACGGTTCCCACCCTGTTTGGAATCAAGGTCTTGCTTCCGCGTGAAGCGATAGGGCGGATTCATCCATGAATAAGACTAAAACCTACCCGCTGCGGCTTCCCCAGTCGCTGAAGGACTCCGTAGAGCGGCTAAGCCGGCAGGATGGAACCAGCATCAACCAGTTCGTGGCCATGGCGGTGGCGGAGAAGGGCTCAGCCCTGCAAACTGCCCGTTATTTCGAGGATCGGAAAGCGCAGGCGGACTTCAAAGCCTTCGACAAAATCATGCGCCGCCGAAACGGCAAGCCGCCCCGCGAAGGGGATGAAATGCCACGGTAGAAGTTGGACCCGCCCGGGGGAAAAGCTACGGGACAAGGGAGCAAGGGATCTGGGGTTAGGGATGAGGAGTTAGCCGGGACTTCTCACCAGCCTCGTCAGTGCTGGAGCAGATTTCGTATCGCTGGCATTCGGAGCGAAGCTTTGGAGTGCGTGCAGCTTGCTGCCGCTTTTTCCCCAGCCAGCTTGCTGGTTGGAAATTGATCGGGAACGATGAATCGTGAATGGGGAGAGATTCTTGTGAGCTCGCTGGCTGGAATGTGCCCAAGTACGATGCGTGAAGATTGAGGCGATGATGCGGATTTTCGCAAGCAAGCTTGCGAAAAAGAAAGCGGTGTAGCGAGGAGGTAGTCGCATTTTGACTTCCTCCGCGGCACTTTAAGCGCATTCTCAACTTGTTCATTGCCCGGCAATAAGAAAAGGCCGCTGAGGAATTCGGCTCGGAGCCCAATACCTCAGCGCTACCCGTTCGATACAACCTCCAAGCCGCGGAGCGGCGATAGAATGTAGCCCATGGCGCAAGCCATGGGAACATGGGCACGAGGACGAGCGAGCCTCGGGAGGGGCGACAGAAATAACCGATCAATTTGCGTGGTTCTGTCGCCCCTGCCGGGGCTCGCAACTGAAATATGACCGCACCTTTCCCACGGCTTTCGCCGTGGGCCACATTCTGTCGGCCCTGCCGGGCCTGCCCGGATTGACCTTTCATTCCCTGGCAGTCGGGTGTATGTTACCGGCCGAGCAAGGACCGGAAGCTGGAATTCCGCCTGCCCCCCCAGAAGTTAGAATGCAATCAGCGGTGTAGCGAGGAGGTAGTCGCAGTTTGACTTCCTCCGCGGCATTTCAAATCGGACTCTCGACTTGTTAATTGCCCGGCAATGAAAAAGGGCCGCTGAGGAATTCGGCTCGGAGCCAAATACCTCAGCGCCCGGTTCGGGCAAGAGGAAAAGACACCTCTTCCTCCCGCATCGCAGTTCGTAAATTGGCATTAGTAATTTGAGGAGGTTGTGAAACCATGAACGCCGCTCAAGGGGTTTGGATGCCTCGGTCGGGATGCCACGTGGCCGGAGGCCAGGCAGGAAGGGGCTGGCCGAGTTGCGTCAGCACGTCCCCAACCGCCTTCACCAGCTTGCGGAAAGATCGATTGCGCCGATGGGCGAGAGCCATATCGAAGGCCGCACTCATGCCCGGCTGGTCGCCGGTTTCAGAATAGGCGCGGTCCGAGGGCATGAAATCTTCCAGAGCGCCCTTGGCATCGCGTCTCGATTCCGGATCCGCAGGGGCCGGCGCGTCAGCGTGAATGCCATAGCTTCCGCGTAGAGATTCAAGTGCCGCCAGAAACCACGTTTCATATTCGCGGTAGGCAATCACTACATCACACGGCGTGTTCCCGGCAGCCGCCTGTGCCCAGCCCCGGAGTTTCTCCGCCAGTTCCTTTGGACAATCGTCCTCGCCATCAAGCAGAACGACCACTGCGGCGCACTCCGGTTGAAGCAACGCCAGCCGTACTCCGGCTTGAAGACCTTGTTGACTACGAAGTTGCGATTGCGTTCGGCGAATGGGTGCGCCGATGTCGAGGCCATAGCACCGGGCTTCTGCCAGCAAGCGTCGCAAGAGTATGGGTGCGGCTTCCACCTCGCCGTAGCCTTCCACCAGGAGATAGATCTTCATGCCAACGTCTCAAAAAGACTCGCCTGGGTGAGGTCAGTGCGGTCGGACAACAATTTCTCCGGATGCAACGCGTTAGAGCGCAGCAACTCCCCCGCCCCCATCAAGTGCTCGCGCATGGCCGTTTTCGTCGCCTCAGATGGGAGGAGGAGGTGAGACGCTCCGTCTTCCCAAGACACGATCCGCAGGTTCTGGTCGGTGATCCATTTGGCATCGAGCAGCTCCGGGCTGTGAGTCGTCACGACTACTTGCATGGTCTTTGCAGCTTTGCGGATGAGGTCAAGAATGGCGCCCAAAGCCCCCGGATGAATGGTCGCTTCCGGCTCCTCAATTACCAGAACGCTGGGGCTGGGCTTTTGGAAAATGGCCATAATGAGGCCAACGGAACGAAGCGTGCCATCCGACATATTGAAGGCATCGAAGGTGAGCTTCTTTCCCGATCCCCATTCCTGTGAAAAACTCATGGAGAGTTTGTTGCCGTGTTTCTTGGGGGAGACCGCCTTGGTGGCGGGCACAATGGATTCCAAAATCCTGTTTATTTCCGCCTTGTTCGCACTGCCATTAGCCCCCCGCAGCAATTCCTGCAGGACGCTGGCGGCGTTTCCGCCGTTGGGCCTCAGGGTCACGCCGCTATCCGGGTCCTGCATCTCGCGGAGCCTGCCGGGTTCGATGGAATAGACGCGCATCGCCCCCAGCAAGCGAAAGATGGGAGCAAAACGCTCATCCCCAGCCACCAGGGGGAGCGCCAGCGCAGACGGCTCCAAGGCGGGAGTCAGTCCTTTCGCGTTGCTTGTCCATCCTTGCGCCCGGTCAAACCACCAACCACCACCCCCGCTCTTCCGTACAAAGCACTGTTCGCGAATGATGCGATAACCGTAATTAGGCAGGGCCTTAACCTCAAAGGCGTATCGCCCATCTTGAATTCCGTTGATGGGACCAAACTCAAAGGCGACGCCGAGATTGGGACGGTAGCTCTGTTGCCCCGAACTCCGGTTGCGAACCGCTGAAATGCCTCCGCGACGGTCAAACACGGCCTGAAGGGGCTGTGCCATGGCCTCGGAAACAAAGCTGAAGACATCCGCCAGATTGCTTTTTCCCGAGCCATTGCGGCCCACGATAAAGAGGGGGTTATCAAACGTAAGCGTGGCCGCCGGAAAACTGCGGAACCGCTTGATGATGATTTTAGTGATCGGCGACAATTTCATGTGTGTGACTCATCTCAGGGCATGGAGGCCTCCATTATACGACTTTTCCGGCCACACTCCAGTGGAGTGTAAATCGTTGTTGAACTCCGCTCTTCAGGGCAGCGCGGACCTGCCGTTTAAGCGGTGTAGCGAGGAGGTAGTCGCAGATTGACTTCCTCCGCGGGAATTCAAATCGAATTCTCAACCTGTTCATTGCCCGGCAATGAGCGGTGTAGCGAGGAGGTAGTCGCAGTTTGACTTCCTCCGCGGCACTTCAAATTGCAATCTCAACTTGTTCATTGCCAGCAATGAGAAAGGACCGCTTAGGAATTCGACGGAAGGGACAGACACCGGCGTCCCCGCGACTGCTAGAGGGAGAACAGACTTTCAAGGTCGCGCGCCCCGTGCACGATGCGCAAAACCAGAATCTCCTCTGCGGATGACCGATAGAAGATAAGATGTTTGGGAAAGCCTGCGACGGGCACGCGACGAACGTCATTCAGCTCGATGGCGTTGAATTTGCATGGCGATCCGGCCCGCGGCCAGCGTGATATCCGCAAGAGCGTGGATGTTACGGCCTTCTCCCATCGCTTTGCCAGTTTCTGGTCCGCCTGGGCTTCGTACCACTCGGCTTGCTCCAGGATATCCGAAACAGCCGCCTCACTGAGTGTGATCTTAGGCCCTTTCACCGGGTGCGTACCCGCTCACGCAACGCCGTGATCAGGCCTTTCTTGCGAATCTCGGCAATCGATACCTCAATCTTGGGACCTCGGGTAGCGGCCAACAATTCTTGTTCCAGGTTGGCCATGCGGCGTTCCTTGTCCTGGCGGATCAATTCGCGGACATATTCGCTGGGCGTGCCCCAGTCCCCCGACGCAACCTGGCCTTCCACGTAAGCTTTCAGGGGTTCCGGCAAAGAGATGTTGAGAGAGGTCATGGGCATACCTTCATATTATGTCATTTTATGATGGCTGGCAAGCGGCGGTAAAGCGGTGTAGCGAGGAGGTAGTCGCAGTTTGACTTCCTCCGCGGCACTTTAAGCGCATTCTCAACCTGTTCATTGCCCGGCAATGAGAAAGGGCCGCGGAGGAATTCGGCTCGGTGCCAAATATCTCGCTACCCGCTCTTCTCGGGGAGACCGCAGACCTCCAAAATCAGAGGTCTGCGCCAGCCGGCGGCCACACAAAAAAAGCAACAATCTTGCCGAGATTGTTATTGACATGCGCCACGTGGCGCGTTACGGTACGGGAGATGATACGGACAATCCGCNNCCGCGGAGGAATTCGGCTCGGAGCCCAATGCCACGCGCTCTTGCCCAAGCGACGCCGCAACCCAGCATGTTTCGTAGGGGCGGTTCGAGAACCGCCCACCCCTGAATTTGCGGGCGATTACCGGACTGGCGCTTCACAAAGCGCCCCTACAATCTCGTCGTCATCGGGGCACCACATCCCGGCCAATTCCAGTTCATCATTCAGAATTCATCTTTCACCCATTACCTTTAACCTTTGCAATTCTCGCTGCCTATGCGAGTATTGCCCACAAATGGGTTATGGGGACACTGGTGCCAGTCCCACACCTCTGGCCGCTCGTGGCCAGGGCTCAGCACTGGATTGTAAGGCAGCAATGAGTGTTCACTATAACCTGACTCCGGACGCTGCATCCTTAAGTCGAGAGAGAATTAAGATATGAACTTGAAATGTCTTTTTGGCTTCCATTTATGGGATGGCTGTAAATGCACCAAATGTGGCAAGTCTCGTGATGAAAGTCACGATTGGGATGGCTGCAAGTGTAGACAATGTGGCAGATCTCGTAATGAGGATCACGATTGGGATGGTTGCAAGTGTCGCAGATGTCGGAAGTCTCGCAACCAGGATCATAATTGGAATGGCTGCATGTGCCGTAATTGCGGTGATGCTCGTGATGAGAGTCACGATTGGGATGGTTGCAAGTGTCGCAGATGCTGCAAGACGCGTGATGAGAGTCACGATTGGGTCGGCTGCATGTGTCGCACTTGCTTCAAGACTCGCGATGAGAGCCACGATTGGACAAAGAACTGCGAGAAGTGTGCTCGTTGCGACATCGTGCGACTAAATGCTCATTCGTGGGATGGCTGTCGGTGCAAACGTTGCGGAAAGGAGCGCACACACGATTGGACTCGTTCTGGATCAGGGTCTGTCTGCCTTAAATGCGGCAGAGAGGAATCCATTGACCTAACATCAGACAGCAAGGGGAAGACGGCACTCATGGTGGCGGCGTGGCGTGGAGATTCCCTTCAGGTTGAGGAATTGATTCACAAGGGTGCAGATGTGAATGCAAAACTGGTTCAGAATATCGATTTGAGAAATATTGGCAGTGGTGGGATTGGCCCGGTTTGGATGCCAACGGCGAAGGCTCGAACTGGGGACTTTTTCAGAAGTTGTGCAACTTTACCAGGAGGCACCGCACTGATGATCGCGGCGGCAGAAGGCCACTCGGAAATTGTACGAAGGTTGCTGGAAGCTGGAGCTGATCCGACTGCAAAAACGGATAACGGCAAACATAGCGCACTGAATTTCGCTAAATATCTAAAGTCTCAAGTTGATGAGGAGTTGTGGCGTGAGGAATCCGTATCATTAAGTGCTCGGTATAGGGACATTGTGGTTGCCTTGGAGACGGCAATTAAACAATGGACTCCACCCCAATAACGAGACAAATGAAATGGGGGCATATTTGAGCGAATGGCGGTGTTCCCTTGAAGGATATAAGAAAGCGCTCCAGCGAGGAGGTAGTCGCAGTTTGACTTCCGCCGCGGCACCTTAAGCGCATTTTCAACTTGCGGCAATGACAAAGAGCCGCTAAGGATTCGGCTTGGAGCCAAATACCTCAGCGCTACCTGCTTTTCCGGTTTCGCTTTAAATGCTGCCTTTCGAGAGGGGATGAAAATGATGGGGAAGCCACGTAGTTCTCTGCGGACCGCAAGCGTTTTCATAGGGTTTATCACTCTTGCAGTGTTGGCGTGCTTGTCGCCCGGCTACGGCAAAATCAAAAAAGAGGAACAAGAAACCCTTCGCGTTAACGAAGTGCGGAAACTCACTGACCAGGCACAGCTTGCCAGGATCGCAGTTGAAGATGGGAGCGCTCAGGTGCGAAAGGCTGCGGTGGAGGGGCTGAACGATCAAGTCCTGCTGGCCAGGATTGCCCTCGAAGACAAGCAGAAATATGGACTCGTTCGCGAGGCTGCCGTGCAGAGGCTCACGGACCAGGGACTGCTTGCGACAATCGCCGCGGGCGACAAGAGATACGGCGAAGGCGTTGTGGACTATGCTTTCCCCCGGATTCGCACCGCTGCCGTGGAGCATCTGACAAATCAAGCGGCGCTCGTCGATGTGGCGCTTGAGGGCGAGCCCGAGGACCACACCAAATACGGCTATGTGAGAGATGAGGCGAAAACCCTTCGCCGCACCGCTGTGCGCAGAATCTTGGACCAGAAACTCCTGATGAGGGTGGCGTTGGAGGCGAAGGTGCAGGATACCCGCATCGCAGCTCTGGATAGGCTGAAAGACGCTGCGCTGCTGGTGAAGGTGGCGAAGGAGAGCCCGAATGCGGAGGTGCGCGACGCCGCCGGGACAAAATTATCCAAAGCTCTTTTCGATGCCGCGACCCAGGGTGACGCGGCTGCTCTCCGCTCTCTGCTCGACGATGGAGCCGCCGTGGATTCGAGGGATGAGAATGGGCACACGGCGTTGATGCTGGCATCGGAGAATGGTCATGCCGAGGCGGCGCAGGTGCTGCTCGGCAAAGGCGCCGACGTCAACGCAACGAATGTCATTGCCAGCTATGTCCTGACGCCCAATGGCGGCAAGGCTTACCCCGGCAATACCACGTCGGTGGAGGAGATTGCAGCTCTTATCCCTGGGAGCGTGATTAAGTGGGGCGCGACTGAAACCGCATTAAGCCTGGCCACAAAGAACGGGCATCAAGAGGTGCGGGACCTCCTGATCGGAGCTGGCGCAAAATAGCACCATCGATTTTGAACGGGTAGATTCTCTCCTGGAGTCAATACTGTTCACTTAACTGCTGCAACGCAATGGGAATCCGCTTGCGGGCGAAGCCCGCTTTGGACTGCGGTCGCAGCAGCTACCGCCTTCCGCCCGTGGCCCATAAGGAAACGGTGCGGGGGCCTCGACAAGAAAGGCGGTAGCTGCTGCGACCGCACTCCAAAGCGCTTCGCGCGCGCATGGTCGATGCCATATCCTAAATGAATAGTATCGCTCTTGGAGGTCAAGTCTCTTTTCCAGGGTGGAATCACACGCCCTCCACGACACGCGTTTTGCGTCGTGGACTTTTCCACTGACGACGCGCGCATGGGAAGGGGTCGCGGCAGGCTGGCGCATAGCGAGCCCAGCTATGCGATCTAGTACGAATCGAGCGAGTTGGGTGAATCGCAGAACTGGGCTCGTTCTGCGCCAGCCCCCGATGTGGTGAGCAAAGTGGCCGGTGACTTTGGCGGCTGGACCGACCACGCGAAATACTCCAAGGCATTTCCGCGCTTCCTCGAAGCGCTCAACCGCCCGCAGCAGGGCTCCAACACCGCGTAGCGCAGGGCGGCCCTATGGCCGCCACGCGAATAGGCTTGTAGGGGCGAACAGCGTTCGCCCTGGGCCGAGCGCTGCTCGGTCCTACATGCTGCGCCGGCGCCAGTGGCACAGGCACTCCTGCCTGTGCCGAATTCCATTCACAGCCATGTGTGGCTGCCCCGAGTTTCATTCACAGCCAGGAGTGGCTGTGTCACCGGGACACGGACCAGCGTCCCACGATTCTGGAGTCTGGACCAATTGTCCATTCATTTTGACTGGATGATCTGTCCAGACAACGGGTCTGGACAGCACCAATATGGCCGATGGTGTTTGATGCATCGCCCGGAGCATCGCGGATTTGTGAATTATCCAGAATGGGGTGGGGCAGAGTTTCTGCCGAAGCGGAAAATCACTGTAACGACGGCGAGCGAGGAATCGAAGGTCCAGCGCGGCGCGGGAAGCCTGTAATACCTTTTAGCTCTCGTCCCAGGCCTCGACCAGCAGCCACTCGTCCGGACGGCATTGCAAGGCCGCGCTGCCGTCAATCACCGTCCTGCCTTCCCACTTGTCGGTGACGATGTCGCCGGCGCCGAGGAGCCAATTTTCTTTTGCCTGGGGTGGGGTATCAATGAAGTGCGGAACCAGGTGTTCGGCGGTCGCGGTGTATCGGACCGGGTAACCGTTGCCACCGAGCCCGATCGCGTTGCCCACCTTGACGAGATTGTCCAACCAATCGAGCCCGCCCACACCGGTCTGCCAAACAGCGAGTCGTGTGCCTTCGGGTGACGCAAACGTTGCGGGCGATTCCCCGCCGTCCGCTTGCCTGTAAATGCTAATGTGCCAGCCAAGCATCCGAGGGTCCCCCCGTTGAAGAATTCTCCCTTTGAGGTTGACGGAGTAGCACCCTATTGTATGGCCGATTCGCCGCGGATTACTTCTTAATATTCCTTCCAAAATTGAAGCAGTGACCGATGGAGAATCGGGTGGTTAGCCGGCCGTCCCGGAGGATATCGCTGAAGAGGCACAGCGGCCGGGAGTAGGACAAAATATATAAGAAGCTTGTGCTATACTTCCTTTTCAAAGCGAAGGAAGCGCCGTTTTGTGTGGGCGGGCTGCCGGTTGTAACTTCGTGGTTCAGGCTTAATCCCCATCTCTCAATACTGGCCTTCTCCCAGGCGCGCTGTGGGAGTCTACCGAATCGTGCCCAGTCGTGCCCCTTCGCGCGCCCATTTGACTGCTTGCTACGGAGGTAGTACGTGTTGCCCTTGATGTCCATTCGAATCGGAGCACTTACGCCGTTTAACTCCGCCTTTCGCCGGCTTAGGCCGGGTATTTCGCCCTGCGCTCTGGCCTGTGCCTTGTTGATCTTGGGGCAAAATATACACGCGCAGCAGGAAGGCGCTCCGGCGACTCCTCCCAAAGAGACTCCTCCAGTGACCCAGCCCAAGCAGACCATCGTCGTAACGGGAGTGTATGAACCGTTGCCGCTCGGCGAAGTGGATCGCCCTATCATCCAGATCGATGTCCCCAGCAACGCGCTGGTCAGCAACTCGCTGGAGGACTTCCTGCGGCTCGATTCTTCCATCGACTTGCAGGAACGCGGCGTAAATGGGACTCAGGCTGATGTCGCCATGCGCGGCGGGACCTTTGAGCAAACCTTGATTCTGGTGGACGGCTTCCGCATGAACGACATGCAGACCGGCCATCACGACATGGATTTGCCCTTTCCCGTGGACTCATTTTCCGACGTGGAAGTGCTGCACGGCGCGGGTTCGGCGCTCTATGGTTCGGATGCGGTGGGCGGGGTCATCAACTTCATCACCCATGCGCCGCCGGTGACGGAGCTCACCGTGCGCGGCGGCATTGGCAACTTCGGCGTCAACCAGGAGAGCGGCGCCGGCAGCGTTGTGGACGGCCGCCTCAGTGAAGAGCTTATATTTGCGCGCGACTATTCCTCCGGATTCACCACCGACCGCGATTATCGTGACCTCGCGCTGACTTCATTGACGGACTTTTCCACGGGCCTGGGCAATTCTGAACTCGTCGTGGCGCATAACGACCGCCCCTTCGGCGCCAATCAATTTTACGGGCCCTACGATTCCTGGGAGCATACCAATACCTATTTTGTGGGCGCCAAGCAGGACTTGGGGAAGAACACCCAGATCTCATTCGCATATCGCCATCATCACGACCGCTTCGTGCTGTTGCGCGAAGACCCGCTGGTCTATCAAAATCTGCACTCGCTGCAAAGTTTCCAGGCGGCAATCAGAAGGCGGCAGGGGATCAGTGGCAACACCCATCTGTTCTATGGAGCGGAAGGCTACGACGACAGCATTCACAGCTCAAATCTGGGTGACCACACGCGCGGACGGGTGGCGGCGTACGCGGCGCTCGACACACGCGCATGGAATCGCTTCTCCTTCAACCTTGCGGCCCGGGAAGAGGCCTATCGCACCGTGCAGGGCGAGTTCAGCCCCAGCGTGAGCGCCGGCTATTGGCTGAATTCCCACTTCAAGTTTCGCGGCAACATCAGCCACGCCTTCCGCGTGCCCACCATGACTGACCTCTACTACCATGATCCCACCAGCCTTGGTAATCCCGACCTGCGGCCCGAACGCGCCTGGGATTTTGAAACCGGGATGGAATGGAATGCGCCGCACCACCTGCATGGCGACGTGACGGTCTTTCGGTTGCGCGAGCAGGATGTGATCGACTACATGCGCGACTCACCCACGGCCCTCTGGCAGGCTACCAATATCGACCGGCTTCATTTCGATGGAATTGAAAGTTCTATGAAGGCGCCGCTATCGCGCTCGCAGGAGATCGACCTCAGTTACACCGCGATGCACGGCTACCACGATCCCATGGCGCCGGGAGTTGAATCGGAATACGCCTTCTGGTACCCCGCGCAGTCCGCCGTGGTTTCCTACCGGGCGCAGTTGCCATACGGAATTCTGGCCCGCTCGCGCGTGGGAGTGCTTGACCGCTACGAGTACAAGACCTACGGCCTGTGGGATATCTACCTCGCGCGCAATACGGGACGGATCCACCCCTTTGTCCAACTCACCAACCTGACCAACACTTCCTATCAGGAAGTCCAGATGGTCTCCATGCCCGGCCGCGCGATTGTGGCCGGCGTGGAGGTCGTCGTGTTTTCGGGAAAGAAGTGAATGAGGCTCGGTCGCGTACGCAGCAGCAAGGGTTAGCTTCTTTCATCTTCACCATCAAATCCGCCGATACCCCCCGTGAAGGGAGGCCGTCTCAGAATTCAAATCTGAGAGTGGAGCAAGGCAGAGGGAGAGCATGATCGGGCACTAGTGCGATGGCGGAGGGGTGAGTTCGGATGTTCCCATTGCTGCCGGCGAGCCTCTCCTGCCAGGCCTTCCAGAGCTTTGTTAAGTTATAAGCGGTGCAGACCAGTGCCCACTGGGTACGGACGTTTTCCAGACCCCGCACGATCCAGCGCCGGAAGCCCTCTCCCTGTTTTAAGATTCCGAACACCGGTTCCACAATCACCTTGCGCCGCCGCAGCAACTCCCGCTTTACGGGATCTTGCCGTTTGCGTTGCTGCAGAGCCTCGTGTTGGGGGCTCCATTCGATCCGCCGCCCTTTCTTGCTTTGACTGCAAAGATCGCGCACCGGACACTCCTGAAAACGGTGACCCCGATAGCGTCACACCGGCGGTCGATGCGGCCCCTTGCTCGTTCAACTCTCGAACTTCAACCGCTCTCTCTTGCTTTTTCCCTTTACACACAATATGCCGCACTACCCTTTCCACTCGCCCAGTTCTGAGACGGCCTCAGGCAAGGAGGGGAGCCTTTTCGGGCGGGTCGCTAACCGCCCCTACGATCCGCTTGGGCTGCAACGACTTCTGGTGCACCAACTTCGTTTCCGCTCCGGGCCCCCCGAAACTAGGCGGGGAGCAGCAGCATCGTGGCGTGGCCTTACGCGAAGTTGGCGCTAGTCTGGAGATTCTCATTCTCTGGCGCGAATGACCCGGTGGGGCTTGTCCCATTTCGAACTCTTGGAAAATGCAAAATGCACACAACTCCGGGCGACTAACCGAGCTACTCCGGCTTCAATATTTCTTTGATGGTCACGATATCTGCCAGCCCGGAGCAGCCATAGAGGGCGGGTAGGATGCGATTCGCCGGATGAATGCGCCGCCACTCGGCCACTCTCTCCGTTCCCGCCCGATAGGCGGGAAGATACATTCGGCCCAGCAGCGGATGCTGACCCCATGCGCCGGAGAGCTTGTTTGCGCGCTCTTCCGTAACCAGGAAATCGTTGCGAAGAGTGGCCGCCACTTTCTCGCGTGGCGCTCCTTCTCCCCACGTCAGGTAGGAAGATTGATTCTTGGCGTCGTCCTGCAGCATTGCCAGCAACACGCCGATCTGCAAATCCTCGTCGGGGAGCTGCTCGATTTCCGTGACGCCATGGGCGATGAGAATCGCATTGTTGGCGATTCCCTCGAACAGCGTGGCGGACCGGGTGTTCATGGTCAATACCGTGGCTTCGAAGTTGACCTTCCCGCGGACATAGAGGTCCTGCAAATAGGCAAACGTCGTCACGTGTCCGGGCACGACTTCATGGCTTACCAGTTGCTCGAATTCCGGCACCGACATCTGGAGCGAAGCGTTGATCTCATACGTGGCCTCGTACTTCGGCCTGCCATCCGCCATCCGCGCCCGCCCCAGGTAGTTCATCGAACCGGAAAACCATGCGTCCTTAATGGGCAGGAATTCAATATTGGCCCGGGGCACAGAGGCGAGCTCCGGGGGAAGATGGGGAAGCAGGTTGACCTGGCTCAAGCGATCATAGTGGGCGATAAAGGCAGCGCCCAGGGCGCGGACTGACGCCATGGGAACCCACCGATCGCGGCGCCACGCATCGACCGCCGCACGCAGGCCGCCAGCACCAGCGGTCGCGTAACCCGCCCGGGCCAACAACTCCGCCACTCGCGCGCGCTTCGCTTCCGGGTGGGAGGCTCCCGGTGGGCGGCCGGTGGAGGCCTCAACACATCGGGCATAGGGAACCGGTGCGCCCTTCCCCAACACTTCCATGGCAAGATCCCACATAATCTCCAGGGAAGTCGCCATACCCAGCAGATACTCACCGCGCAGGCCGCCCAGCTTCCGCGCCTCATCTCGGACCCCCGCGATGGCTTGAGGCAGATCCACCTCGCGCAAATATTCCTCTACCGCCGCCTGATCAATCTTCTTGCCCGCCACGCCGCCGCTCTCCCGCAGTCGCGCTGCTGCCGGACCCGTGTAGGCCGCAGGCAGCGGCTCATCCGAGAACCACGAGTCAGCAATGAATCGTCCTGTGCCCGAGGCACACATGACATCGCCACCCCAAAGTGTATCGATACCAAGAACTGCATCCGCAACAAATCGTCCTATCGCGTCCATTGATAGCTCCTCACTTTTCTCCTGCGGTTTCCTTCCGCAGCGAGCTGAACCATACATACAAACAAAGGCCCACGAACAGGAGGGCGGAAGTGCTTTGCGACACCGCCTCGTTCGCGTAGAAAGGCGTCTGGATCCACTCTTCCTTAAAGTGCGGCAGGACGCGCAGAGCCGCCCCAATCACTCCGCCGAGCGCGCCGCCCGCCATCAAGCCGCCGGCAATGATGATGCCGCGGTCGCGAATGGATTTGCCATGCTGGCCGCCCACCTTCTCGCCGCGCTTGTTCACAAGGTGAGAGAGAAACCCGCCGGCCAGTATGGGCGTGGTCAATTGCAGAGGCAGATAGATTCCCAGCGCGAAGACCATGGAAGAGAGGCCGAGCATCTCCAGCACCACGGTGATTATGGCGCCGATGCCGAACAGCATGTAGGCCACCGGCTGGCCGCTCATGAACCCCTCCACCACGGCTTTCAGCGCGGAGGCCTGGGGCGCCACCAGGACCTGCCGCAAGTCGCCGGGGACCGCCTCTCCGAATTGAAAGGCCTTGGCCAGCAGGATGATGGTTAGTCCCGCGGTGATGGCCGAGGCGACGACGCCGATGAACTTCACCTTTTCCTGCGCCGCCGGCGTGGAGCCTAGCCAATAGCCGGCCTTGAGGTCGGTGATGGTTTGGCCTGAGATGGACAAGGCCGTGCATACCATGCCCGCGATCGCCATCACGAAGAACA
>PLSX01000226.1 GCA_003165315.1 Acidobacteriota bacterium | reverse complement strand
TCTTCATCGTTTCCGAAACGGCTGTTGCGGCAGGCCGATTGTCCCGGCGGCCATCAACACATTGTAGTTGTCGAACTTGGAGCGGCCCCCCCTGATTTAGGCGGGGTCGGGCGCAGAGCGCCGGGGTGGTTATCAGCAGAGGGAAGTTTTTCATCAGCTTTTCCAGCCAGGAATTTTGCGCCCGCCCGAGCAAGGCGAGTCAAGTTCCGGAAGGCCTACAAATCTCAAGCTGTAAACCGAACTAAGTCACGGTCCGATGGGGATTGGGGTTTGAGTCGAGAGATGTTCGATTTGGCGGCCTTTACAGAAGCGGTGACGCACCATGCTTTGGGCAAGCAGGAAAAAGACAATTGCCATACCGATGATCAAGAAGCCCTTCCCGATTCCGAGCAACGGCAACTTTCGTTCTTCATGGCCCGGCGATTTGGAATCAACTGTCATTGGACATTTCTCTCCTGCATCTTATGCGGCTGCCACTGAACCGCCATTCATTCGGTTGGTCAGTGGCCCAGAAGCCCTAGTAACCCGACCATGATCAGGTAAAACCCTACGATAAATCTGAGCAATTTGGGAAAAACGAGAATCAGGATGCCTGCGGCCAGTGCAACAATTGGCGCCAACGAAGTATAGCGAAGCGTTAAGGCGCCACCCCCCATCTGCGCGAAACCCGTGGTGGTGAACAAGCTGAATAGAACAAAGGAGACAATCCCTAATTTGATCTTCAATCCACACCCCCTCTATGTGCCCAGCGTCGCATACTGGCAGCGAAAGTCTGTTCCATTTTGCTCACAAACAGTAAAAGCGGGATGAATCGGGTGATTCGACGATCCGGAGAAAACAAATGATCGAGGAAAAAAGCAGCTGATCGTCAGGAGGGCTTCTTGCCAGAAATTGCACGGAGTTCGCAAAAAATCGGGGCCAATGCGGTATGGCGTCGAAAGGATTGGCCCCGACGTCGCTGTATTCGGCCAGCAACAAGGGCTACTCGATGATCTTTAACTTCCTCCCCACTTCGGCAAGGATAGCAAGTGCCTTAGTTAGTTCTTCCTGGGTATGGGTGGCGGTAACAATGGTGCGGATGCGCGCCTGCCCTTGCGGTACGGTGGGAAAGCCGATGCCCTGCGCAAACACTCCGGCGGCAAATAGCTGGCGGGAGAATTCGTGCGCCAGGGCCGCGTCACCCACAATAATGGGAGTAATGGGAGTCTCGCTCATGCCCGTGTTGAAGCCCAGCTTCTTCAAGCCTGCTTTGAGGAACTTCGTATTGGCCCAGAGCTGCTCAATCAATTGCGGTTCCTCTTCCAGGACTTCGAAGGCCGCAATGCACGAGGCAACAACCGAGGGGGGATGGGACGTGGAGAACAGAAATGGGCGGGCGCGATGGTAGAGGAAGTCGATGGTGTCGCGCGTGGCGCACACGTATCCGCCCAGAGCACCGATGGCCTTGGAAAGCGTCCCGACCTGAATATCCACCCGCCCGTGCAGGTTGAAGTGGTCCACCGTTCCGCGGCCGTTGCGGCCCAGCACTCCAGAGGAGTGGGCATCGTCAATCATCATGATGCAGCCATATTTCTCAGCCAACTCCACCAATTGCGGCAATGGAGCGATGTCGCCCTCCATGGAAAACACGCCGTCGGTGATCAGGAGCTTGTGGCATTTACGGTTGGCAATCTCTCTCAGGATCTTCTCGCAAGCCTCCAAGTCTTTGTGCGGGAAGACTTTGATTTCAGCTCGCGAGAGCCGGCAGCCGTCAATGATGGAGGCATGGTTGAGAGCGTCGGAGATGATGATGTCTTCGCGCCCTAGGATGGCGGAAACCGTTCCGGCATTGGCGGTGAAGCCCGATTGAAACACCACGGACGCTTCCACGTTCTTGAAGCGCGCAATCTTCTCTTCCAGCTCCATGTGGATTGACATGGTGCCGGCAATGGTGCGGACCGCTCCCGAACCTACACCCAGCTTTTCCGTGGCCTCCAGGGCGCGCTTCCGCAACTTGGGATGAGTGGTCAAGCCCAGATAGTTGTTGGAAGAGAGGTTGATGACTTCATGGCCGTCAAAACGCGAGACGGGAAGCTGCTCCGTTTCCAGAATTCGCAGCTTCTGAAACAGCTTCTGTTCACGCAGCTTATTCAGCTCATCGGTAAGGTATTGCAACTCTGCTTTGGGCATTTTGAAACTCCGAAGGATAATTCCATGGGATTTTACGGCGTCATCATAGCACGGCGGCTTGGGTGCGAGGGGATTGCGGGGAGGGCCAGCAAGGATGGTCGATCCCGCTATTGAATCTTGTGCCGGACTTTGTCCAGGCCGTCCTTCGCCAGGGCGTAATCCGGAGAAAGCTTCAGCGCTTCCTCAAAATGGTGGCGCGCTTTGCCATACAATTCCTTGGCGGTAAAAACACGCCCCAAATTGTAGTGCGGGTAATGGTACGACTCGTAGCGGCGGGATTGCAGCGAGCGCTCAAGCCATGGAATGGCCTCGTCGAATTCGCCCTTCTCGATCAGGTATGCGCCAATATCATTGTAGGGGTTGCCAAATTCCGGGTCGATTTGGATGGCCTTTTTGCACTCAGCAATGGCATCGTCAATCTTGCCCTGGAAGCGGTAAGTCCAGCCCAGGAACGTGAAGGCCTCGGCAGTAGGGTGCAGATCCAGCGACCGTTTGTAGAGTTCCACCGCCATGTCGTAATCGCCGCCCATCTGGTACTGATAGGCTTCCTTGAGCAGTTCCCACGCGGCTTGGAGTTCTTCGGCGCCCATAAACAAATTGAAAATCCTTCCCTGTCTGTAGTTAGCACAGGCACCCTGCGTTGTCAATGATGGGAGATAGATTCCACTGTGACAGAAGCAACAAACCGCTTAAAATGTTGGCATTAGAAAACTGTTAGGGTCGAAGAACTATTCGGTGTTGCATCGAAGGTCGTTTTCAGAAGATGACAAAAAGACTGCAAAAATATTCCGTTGAACAAGAGGTCGAAATCCCCCCCATCGGGCAGCTTAGGTGGACGAGATCCGCAGTCTAACCAGCCTGGAATCGACAACCAAATTTGCAGACTTGTGGGAAGGCAAAAGTGCGTTTAATCCGGTATAAATCGCCGGAGGTAATCCACTCCCTGCCTGGCCCACTCGTGCTCCAGCGCTATGGTTTCCGCCAAGGTCTCCTGCTCCGGCGTCCAGGATTCCAAAATCACTGACGGCTCCACGCGAATGGCGGCAATGGACTCCATCAGCCAAGGAACATTGAGCTGTCCCTTGCCTGCCGGGCAACCCTTAATCGAATAGCCCATACCATGTTCTTCCGGGTTGACCACAAAATCCTTGATGTGGAGGCTCAAGGCGCGATGGGCCAACACACGAACGGAAATCTGCCATCCCTGGGGAATTGCCAGGGGAGTCGCCGTATCGATGGCTGCTCCCAGCCAGCGGCTGCGAACGGACCCCAGCAGTTCGTTCAGTTCCTGCGCCGGCATTCGGCCATTGTCGATCGCCAAACCAATTTCTGCATTAGCCAGGTCATCGACGATGCTCCGCAGGGATTCCGCAATTTCCATTCGCGTGGAAAGGTTCCCGTCCGGGCGTTCGGGTGTGATCTTCAAAAGGATGGCGCCAATGCGCTGGGCAAATTGGATCTGAAACCGCAAGCGCGCGGGATCAAACCCGACTGTTGCCAGTTCCAAGTCGATTTTCCTTGAGTCAGCGCACTTCACCACCTCGCGCAGCTCTTTTTCCGGCAATTTGTCCAGGGCCATGTTCGGGCCAAATTGGACGATGCCAACGCCGAGTTCCTGAGCTTTCTCCATGAGCTGAAGAGGCTTCAAGGGTTCACTGGGCAAGGCGCCGGGCAGGCCGATGGCCCAGGGAAAAGTGTACGAACTGATGCCCAGCTTCATCTTAATTTGCCTCCGTCACAGACACTCGCATGATCATAAAGGAATTACCCATGCTCTGCCAAATGGCCTGAGGCCTGATGGCCGACTCCATCCCATTGCCACCCGTTCGCTACCCCAACTCAGAAGAAAAGTTTGAGGGCAAATTGGACCAGCCGCGGGTCGCGCGCCAGCATGACGCGACCGAAGTCGGCCCCATCGGAAATGTTACCGTCCGGAGTCTCGAACTGCGCGTGGTTGACGAAATTGAAAAACTCACCGCGAAACTCCAACCGCGTTTGTTCCGTAAGCCGCGTTTCCTTATGGACGCCCACATCAAAGTTGTTGATACCCGGGCCACAGCAAACCGACCTTGGCGCACTACCAATCGTCCCCAAGGCCTGGGATTGAAAAGTGGAGGGGTCAAAATACAGGTTGCCTTGTCCACGGGGATTGATCGTCCGGAAAGACTTCACAATGTCAGGTTCGCCCGGGTACTCAAAGTCATAGCTACTCATCAACTCCAGGTCATCCGAGGAAGCAATTCGGATGGGAAAGCCGCTCTGAAACGTGGTGATTCCGGACACTGCCCACCCGTTTACAGCCTTGCCCGCAAAGCCGTGCTTCTTGGGAATGGGGAGTTCCCAAACGTAGCTGAAAACCAGGCGGTTCCGCGCGTCAAACAAGGACAAAGCCCAACTTCGGTCGATATTCAAAGGATTAAGGACATTCTCAAAGCTGGAAGCCTGGTCGAAAGATTTGCTGAACGTATAGGAAGCCTGGAATTCCATTCCATGCGAGAACCGTTTCTCCACCTGCGCCTGAAGGGAGTTGTAGTTGGAGTTGGCAATGGTGTCCTCGGCAAAAATGCTGGAGAAAACCTGGATGCCGTCCGGCGGACATCCCGCTCCCGTCGTCGGCTGGCAAAAGGGTGAGGCGTATTTTCGCAGACCCACAAGCGTGATCGGACTTATGTTGGGACCGGTTACCGACGGCACTGACCCGTAGGGCAGATGCAATGTCATTCCTGATGGAATCGCGCCTGCCGGGAGATAGTATGAGCTGTCCTCGGTGAAGGATCCGCAATCCGGCGTGCTGCCGCCGTTGGCAATGAAGATCTGGTCAAGGTCAAGACAGGTTTGCGGATTGGAATAGTTCAAGTCATGCGTCGCCAGCAGCCGATGCCCCTGCGAACCCACATAGGCAATCTGCACCATCAGGCTGGGAGTCACCTGGCGTTGGATATTGAAGTTGTACTGCTCGGAATACTGCGATCGAAGGTGTGGTTGAAACTGTCCGTAAAGCTGAATGGGCCGGAATTGGGAAAAGTCCACAGGCTGTCCACGCTGCGGATTCAGAATTCCTGTGAAGGGGTTGGGAGTGACAGACCCATCCTGACCCAGGAATGGGGTGTTGAACATAATGTTGTTGATGCTGGTGCTTCCCCCAAAGGGCGGCTGGCCGCTGAACTGTTCCAGCACCAACTGTTCGATGGGGTTGTAGAACATCCCCCAGCCCATTCGAATGCTGGTCTTATCCGGGCCGCCGGTAAGGGTCTTCAACCAGCCACTATCCCAGGATGGGGTCCATGCCAAACCCAAGCGGGGCGCAAATGAGCGATAGTAGGTTTGCGTCAGCCCTTCTGGGATGCCGGCGTCCCCCTGCATCACCAAGCCCTGCGGGAACACCGATTCACCCGCGCTGCCGGGGGCGCAACTGCTGGTTCCGAATGTCCCAATCAGGGGATTGCCCGCCCCGAGTTGGCAAGGAAATACCGTGGTGTTCTGGCCGGGCCGGAAAGTCTGCGTGCGCCCGCCCACGTCAGCAATGGGCGTGTTCAGTTCCCAACGCAATCCGTAATTCAACGTCACGTTCGGCCGCATTTTCCAACTATCCTGCGCGTAAAGATACAGCGCCGTGGAACGCACGTATTCATGCTGCGCCGATCCTTGCAGGTAGTTATCAGGAATCCCCAAAAGGTAATTAGGAATGAGGTCGGAATATCCCACGTCATTGGGCCCGCCGCCAAAGAAGTTCTGGTTCCCGTTGGAGGAAAAATACAGGGTCTGGTCAAACTGCTGGCGGCTTACATCAGCTCCGAACTTCAACGTGTGTTTGCCGATTACCTTACTCAGATTGTCCGCCGCTTGGAACGTGTTCCCGAACTGGGGCAGCTCGCCTTCAAGATTGTTACCAAGCGAAAAGCCGCCGGAAACGGCAACGAAGGGCACACCTTCGTGGTCCGCGCCCAAATTGGGAGTAATCCCCAGGCTCGGATCGGAGGGATTGCTGAAACACTGGTCAGAGGGAACACTGATGCAGGAGTTTTGCACCAGATTGGTCCGTTGCGGGTGGAGAAACCTTAATTGCCCTTCCCGGAAAAAGGCGAAGCGGAATTCGTTTACCGCAGACGATCCGGAAACCCAGGTGTGCGTCAGGTTGAGTTGCTGAAAGCGTTCATTGGTAAGGTCGCCGAACCCGGGCAGGGTGGCACCACCCGCCTCAAACTTGGCGAAAGGTTTGGCGAGAAAATCATCATCAAAATAATAGTAGGCGTTCAATTGCTGGTGGTCTGTAAGCTTGTGATCAATGCGCATCGTCCCCTGGTCAGCACGGTTACGCTCCAGGGGCGAGGATTGGTAATAGATGCCGGAGGAATTCGGCAGGGGCACAAACTGCTTCATCAAATCCGCCGCAGTGGGGTCAAAGCACGCTGACGGGATAATGTTGCCTGGAAAAATTAACGCGTAGGCCGTTTGTCCAGCAAAGCTCGCACCGGAGTTTCCCTGCACGGCGGAGGCGCAGCCGGGCCGAGCGGCAAGCGTTTGGGCGAGAAAATTATCGGTCAGCGTGCCGCCGAATTCCTGGCTGGCGGAAAAATCGCCCTGCCGCTCGGCTTCGGTCGGAACAGCCACGGTGGCGGAGGGAATTCCCTGGTGGATCCGCCGCCCTTCGTAAGACATGAAGTAAAAAGTCCTATCCTTCTTGATGGGACCACCCAGCGTGCCGCCAAACTGGTTCTGCTTAAAATCAGGTCGCGGACCTTCAAAAAAATTGCGGGCGTTCAGGTCCTGGTTGCGTAGAAACTCATAAACATTGCCGTGAACCGTGTTGCCGCCCGACTTGGTAACGACGTTGACCACGGAGCCGGAATTGCGGCCAAACTCCGCGTCAAACGTGCTGGTCATGACCCGAAACTCTTCAATGGAATCGGGCGACGGCTGGATGGCGGGCAGGTTGGCAAACTGGTCGTTGGCATCGCCCCCGTTCACGGTGAAATTGTTGGCGCGCCCCCGGCCACCATTCACGGAGACCACACCTGCCTGGTCGCTGCCGTAGAACAGGTCGGAACCCAATTGCGACTGGACCCCGGGCTGCAACTGAAGCAACTGATAGGTGTCGCGAGCGTTCAGGGGCAACTGCACCACTTCACGGTCAGACACCACGGCGCCCATTTGGGTGTTGGAGGTTTCCACCATGGGAGCCTGGGCCTCGGCGGTAATGACTTGCGCAAGCGTCCCCAGTTCCAGGCCCACGTTGACCAGCACGACGTGGCCGATCTGAACTTCCACTTCTGCTTGCCGGTACTCCTGAAACCCATCGGCCCTCACCACCACCGTGTATCGGCCCACCGGCAGTGAGGTGAGAATATAGGTGCCGTCGAGCTTGGTCTCAGTCTCGCGTGTCGAGTTGGCCTGAATCAGAATCGCAGTAACTTGAGCGCCGGGAATAACCGCGCCTGAAGGGTCGGCCACCGTGCCGCGAATGGTACCTGTAGTCTGGGCGCAAAGGCCGCCGCAAACGCCGAAAATCAGAACGGTAAAGAGCAAAAGCCGCGGAAGCCAGTCATGTTTCAACCTTTTTTCTCCAAAGGTCGAGCAGCGTGCGAAGGATTTTTCGTGTCTCTATGCTGTCGGCCGGGGTGTTATCGCGTAACATGCGGCGAATCCAAAATCTTGTCAAGGAAAAATCCACGGGGAATTGAAAATCAGTTCATCGTGTCGCCTGATCGTCGAGTCATTTGGCATTTTGGGATGTGGATTTTTGGATTCTGATCCTCGTTTCTTACGGTTCTTTGTTGATATCGCCGGATGCGCCTTGATCTTTGATATCGCCGGCGATCAATGCGCCTTGCCAGACCTTGACGAGCAGCAGCAACGCAGAGGCTGGCCCTGCCAGATCCTCTGTTTATACCAATGCGGAAACAGCTTGAGTCTAATTTCTTATCTTTAACCTTCTCCTCCCTAAACTTCAATAACTATCTTTATTTTCATCAACATCGTGGAAAGCTCCGCGTAACTAGCTTTGTTTTCATATACATCGTGGAAAGGCAAAAAGTAGACATTTTTTCTATACTTGTTTTCAATGATTTAGAAGGAATTTGACTCCAAAAAAAATTCCCTTTTCCCCAAGACTTGATAGCCGTCGTTCGCCAATTAACCAATTCATTTTCAATAACATATGACTATGGACATTTTCACCATCTGCCGCTAACTTGTTTTCTTTTCTATTACATCGTGGAAAGCCAAGCACTCATTTAGGGTTCGCTGCTGAAACCAGTGATAAATATTTTTAATTTAATAAGTTAGCAATCATGACTTTTTGCCCTGAGCGCTAACCACTTTTCTTTTGTATGACATCGTGGAAGGGTGCATTTCCTGCTTCGGCCCTATTTTTCATTATCCCGTCAAGTCTTTATATTATAATGAGATATGAACAATGACATTTTGACGCAAAACCCGAACCGCCTTTTTTTCTAAGACATCGTGGAAAGCCGTGGAAATGGGAGGGAACCCCGTGCACGAAACAAGACCAGCAAACGGATTCCAGACGCCCAAGTTCCCCGACCCCACCAGCCCTGGGGCTTCGCGCCGACCCTGGGCTTGGTCAGTTTCCCTAAAACGCAGGCCCTCGTCCCACGCCATCGGGCCTGGTGGTGTTGGTTCGAAGTGTGGACCGGCGGGAGACTTGCGAGCGGACATGGAGTCGCCTCACTAGAGCGGACCTCAAGTATATCAGTCTACGCTATCAAAGTCAAGAGAAATTGGCCGTTGTCAGAGGCTACAAAATGTCATGGCGGAAAGAGTGAAGGAAACTTTCGCCCCAAATCCCGCCGCTTGATCGATTGAAATTCAGACCGAGTCGCGCGCCCCTTGCCCCTTCTTCCTTCTCCCCTTCCGGCAGCGCAGGGCGCTTGATACTGCCCACCGATTAGGATATGCTGGGCCTTCAAACTCAATTTGATGGGGGGCTAAGAAAATGGCGATCACCCGGCAGGTCATCACATCGTTGATGCGAGATGGAACGGACATGCTCGGAACCAAGAGCCTGGCCGTCAAGATTGCGGATGAGAGCATCGTTTCCGGCTCGTTGCTGACGGTGGAGAGCAATCACTTCTGCATCCTCAAATCGCGCGGCGCCGTCTTGAATATCTATGAGACGGGGCAGTACCCCCTGACCACTCCTGACAAGCCACTCCTGGGCTCAATTGCCCAGGGGTTCTTTGGCGGGTCCTCTCCCTGGGTTTTCGAAGTCATTTACATCAACCGGTCCAAGCTGCTGATCCGCAGTGAGGGAGTGGCCACCAGCGAAGAGATGGCGGAAATGGCCTACCAGGTGGATTACTACATCCATGTTGACACCAAGGAGGCTGCGCTTGAGTTGATCACTCACCTCCCCTTCAATGGCCATTTGATTGACACCAAAGAGGTGGCTGATTACGCGGGTCCGGCTATCGAGCAGGCCATCAACCAGGTGGTGCAAGTAACCAAGATGGAAGACATCAATGAGCACATCAATGAAGTGCGCGAGTTGGTGAAAACCCATCTTTCCGACTTCCTGACGACATACGGAATTACACTGAATGACCTGAAGATCCTGATCATGCCGAAGGACGAGCGCATGCGCGAGCTGATCTCGCTGCAAGCCATCGGCGTTACTCCGCTGGAAGCGGTGCGCTATTATCTGGCGTTGCGGATGGCGGAAAAGGGGCTGGTCTCCGCCCCCAACGCCGCCGCCGGAGTGCCCTTCAACATCGGGGGGCCAGCCACAGGATTCTATCCGCTCGGCCCCGAGACAGGCTTGCAGGGAGTGAAAACCGTAGAGAAACCCGGAGAAAAATAGTGTCGAGTTCTGGATTCTATGACGCCGGCCCTTTAAAGCAGGTGGCCACCAACCTGTTCTATGGCTGGGGCTACAACTTCTACCGGGTGGAAAACCAGTTGCGCGCGGACGACCAACTGGTTCGAAGCAAAGCCGCCGGGCTGCTCGGCACCGCCATGGCCAGCGTTAGTCAGGCCGAGGCTGAATACCGGCGCCAGTTCCTGCCCGCTCCCACCCGGGCGAAGCCCTTTCCCGACCACGCGGCCATCGCAGCGGCCCAGAGCCTGGAGCGGTTGGCCAAGGGGATTGGGGCCCTGGAAGGCTTGATCCAGCATCAGCCGGTTCCGGAAAACGACCGGGTGACCCAACGCTTTCGCCAGGAGGCCCCCACCCTCAAGGTTTTGATCCATTACGATGAGCAGCTCGTGGGCCAGTGCGATCTCCTGCGCTCCATGGTGAACGGGCAGGATGGCGCGTCGATCCTCGCCAAGCTGCCCGATCTTGAGGGCGGACTCGAAGCCATTCGAGCCACTTTGCTGAGCCGCGAAGCTGTTTTGCTTGACCGGGCGCTGTAGAGTCCACAACGGATGGGCGGCCGTCTGCTGCAAGTGCAGCCACAAAACCCAATTCCCAGACCCCAACCCCTGCATTGCCCTGTGGCTCAAGTCCCGGCTCGTCCCCGTGCCGTTGATTTAAGAATTGCGCCCGGCTATAATCATACGAAATTCATATCGATGGAGAATTCGCATGGAGGGCGTGAAGATTTCACCGAAATTTCAGGTCGTGATTCCCAAGAAGCTTCGTGAGGCATTGAAGCTGTCGGTGGGCCAGAAGGTGCAAATGATCGCTTATGGCGACAGGATCGAGATGATCCCGCTCAGAACGCTCTCTGAAATGAAGGGATTTCTGAAAGGCATTGACACGGCCGTGCAAAGGGAGCCTGACCGGATATGAATGTCGTCGACTCGTCAGGCTGGCTTGAGTATTTCGCGAGTGGCCCCAACACCCAATTCTTCACGGCTCCACTTCAGGACACGGCAGAGCTCATCGTGCCGGCGATCACCCTCTATGAAGTCTTTAAAACCGTTCTCCGCCAACGCAATGAAACCGATGCCCTGCAAGCGGTAGCCCTGATGATGCAAGGATCTGTGATTGACCTCACCGCCAGCATTTCCATTTCGGCGGCGAAGATCAGTCTTGACGAAAAATTGCCGATGGCGGACAGCATCATTCTCGCCACCGCCCGTCTTTACCAGGCGACCATTTGGACGCAGGATGCGGACTTCGAAGGGATCAATGGGGTGCAATATATTCGGAAAAAGCTGTAAAGCGGGATTGGCTCCTTTTAGATGGCGGGGTCGGGGAACTGGCTTCTGGGGGCCGCCAGGGCCCAACCCTCAGCACCTGACACCCAACCTCTTCTCTTTGGCCTTGCATCGCCGGTTCTTAAGCTGTTTAATGCCGTCGCCTATCTGACAGCGAATCGCCATGGCAGCAAGTGCGATTCCGACTGGTGTCCTTGTCCAAGATGGAACTGGGGAGTGTAAATATGACCGTTGAAACTATCGTAACCAGCGAACTTGGCATTTACGTGTGCCCGCTCTGCAAAGGCCCACTGCAACAGGAAGAGAAATCACTCTGCTGTCCGGCTTGTTCCCAAAGCTACCCCCTTCGGGAGGGAATTCCGGACTTCCTTCGGGAAGAATTATCAAAAAGCAAGGACGCCGAACTCAGGAGAATGACTGCCATCGACAAAATGGCAGCCATTTATGAGACGCGGTTGTGGTATCCCATCGTTCTCAGAATCTACGGCGGATTGCACAGCCACTCTTTTCCCCAACTCATTCGTATCGTGAGCCGGATGGTCCAATCAACGGAGGGCCGGGTGCTTGACATCGCCTGCGGCCCCGGGACCTACGGCCGGCGGGTGGCCTCACCCTCGAAGGAGGTGTTTGGCATTGACGTCTCCATGGGAATGCTGCGGCAGGGCAAAGTCTATACGGCAAAGGAAGGCATTCCCAACACGCACTTCGCCCGCGCCAGGGTCGAGGCCCTTCCGTTCGCGGGTGAGCTCTTTGACGCCACGCTCTGTTGCGGCTCGCTGCATCTGTTTACCGACACCGTGGCTGCCCTGCGCGAGATGGCGCGCGTCATGAAGCCAGGCGCAACTCTTGCAGTATTCACTTTCGGCGCTGGGAACGGCGGCATCCTGAAACATCGGCGAGTGCGCGATTGGTATCGAAGGGACCTAGGCCTGCATTCCTTCGAACTCCCGGAGATGGAGCAGTACCTGGCGGCTTCGGGATTTACGGATTTCCAGCCCGAAATGTCGGGATCGATTCTGACCTTTAGTGCCCGCAAACAAGCGGCCTGAGGGAGGAGGCAGGGCCGGGGTAATACGGGTCATAAGCAAGCCGCTCTAAACTGAGAATCAAGCCGATAAAGGAGGCACTCCATGGAGATGCCAGTAACGACGACGTTCACGATTGAAGGCTATAAAATTCGCGAGTACAAGGGTTTGGTACGAGGGATTATTGTGCGGTCGCCGACGATTCTTCAGGGAATCATCGGCGGGCTCAATAATATTATTGGCGGCAGGATTGGGGCTTACACTGAAATGTGCGAGCAGGCGCGCCAGCAGGCCTACGACCTGCTGATCCAGCACGCCATGGAGCTGGGCGCCAACGCCATTGTGGGCTGCCGCTACGACGCGTCGGAAGTGGTTAGCAAAGGCTCCGCCACGGAGGTGCTTTGCTACGGCACGGCGGTGGTGATTGAGAAGGCGTAAATAAAGTTTAAGGGGTAAAGGCTGAAGGGTAAAACGCAGGCGTGAATGATGAGAAGTGGGAGTTCGAAGCTATAATGCATTTTCCGGATCGACTTCCGCCACGCGAAGGAGCGCCTTGGACAATTTGGAAACTAAAGCCACGCTGATGCCCGCGGGGCCAACTCTGCCTGAGCCTCCAACACCGGTCTTGACCGCCCAAATAGTGTTATTCGGCAAAGACGGCCTCCGCGCGGGCTGGAGCCTGGCGATCTTCTTCAGTTTATTTGCCCTCGTCATCTTCTGTGCCAACGTCATCGCCCACAAGGTCCACCCTGCCTCTCACAAACCAGGTTTACCCGGCGCGGGAACCGGTATCTCGCCCTACATTTTACTTGCCGAGGCCGTTCCTTTCCTCGTAACCCTGCTCATCACCTGGATCATGTCGAAGATTGAGCAGCGCCCCAATTCCGTATACGGCCTGGGCGGGGACCGAAGACTGCCGAACTTTTTTTCCGGCCTGGCTTGGGGAGTCACCTGCCTGTCCCTGCTCGTCATGATCCTTTTGCGGACCGGCTACCTGGTGATTGACAGCCGCCTGCTTTTTGGCCGCGATATTATCCGTTATGGAGGGATATGGCTGGGCAGCTTCCTTATGGTGGGCCTGGTGGAAGAGTACCTGTCGCGCGGATACGTTCAATATACGCTTACCCGCGGGCTCGCCGGGTTCTATCAATGGGCCTTCAAGACGCCCCATGGCGCAGCCTTGGGCTTTTGGACGGCAGCCGCCATCGTCTCCATCCTTTTCGGGCTTAGCCACCGCAGCAATCCGGGCGAGTCCCCCATCGGATTGCTCTCCGCCGGACTGGCTTCTCTGGTCTTTTGCCTCAGCCTGTGGCGGACGGGGTCGCTGTGGTGGGCCATTGGCTTCCACACTTCGTGGGACTGGGCCCAATCCTTTCTTTACGGGGTAGCTGACAGCGGACTCATGGTACAGCATCATCTGCTCGCCACGCACCCCGTGGGAAAACTTATCCTCAGCGGGGGCGCCACCGGTCCGGAAGGAAGCATCTTCGTGGTGGCGCCGGTAGCCCTCGCCTGCGTCATCATTGTCTTTGCACTGCCCCACACTCCGTACGGCGGTACAACGGCGCGCCCCCGTGAACTTCCCACAGTGGAAACTTGACATCATTAGAATTGCCGCGGCGAATTCGTGAAGGCCGGGTGTAGCACTCTGCACACGTGAGAATATCGTTGCAAACAGCGCAATGAATTTGACGCGCATCAAGAAGGCACTTCGCTTTTAACCGCATCATTAGCGGTTGCGCGATTTTCTTTTGACAAACAAATCCCGGGCCAAATATAATCCCTAACTTCTGGGACACATTCTGTGCAAATCGAATAGGACATGAGTGAACGGGAGGCTTTTGGGCTCCCCTGGCATGGATGGTTCTGGATTATCACGGTAAGTGATAAAGATCATTTGGCTGGTCCCACTCCCTACGGGCATGCTTTTGGGTTACCCGTGATAATGATGGGGGAGTGGCAGGTCAACAGATTCCGGCCTCGCGATGCGTCGTGAGGAAGAGATTAGGAATCACGGCGCGAACCTGGGTTCCACGCACCACTCAGGAATACCAAGCACGGGTCGAAACATCCGATAACGCCCTTCCGGGGAAGTAAGCACCCCCTTGTAAGCAACGCCGGGCAGTGAAAACGGCCCGGGGCAATGGATCCCGCGAAGGCGTCAGGCAAACCGATCGATGGCGCAACTTTTCCATCCCAGCTCGAACGTAATCGCCAAGGCATCTGTCGTTGCCGTGGCGTTGATTGTGGGGGGGCTGGGCTATATCATCTATGCGGTCAACCAATCCGCTTACTACACCAACATCAATGTGGCGCGCCAGCAGCCCGTGCCCTTCAGCCATAAGCACCATGTGACGGACGATGGCATCGACTGCCGATACTGTCACACCTCAGTGGAAAAGTCCGGATTCGCGGGAATCCCCACCACGCACACCTGCATGAGTTGCCACTCCAAATTGTGGCTGAACAGTTCCATGCTGGAGCCTGTGCGCGCAAGCTACGCCACGGATGTTTCACTGCAATGGACGCGCGTGAACGCGGTGCCGGATTTTGTTTATTTTGATCACAGCATCCACGTGAATAAGGGAATCGGCTGCACCACCTGCCACGGGCCGATTGGCGAGATGCCGCTCACCTACCGCGCCAACACACTTTACATGCGCTGGTGCATCGATTGCCATAAGAACCCCGCGCTCCACGTGCGCCGCCGCGAAGACGTCTTCAAGGCTGATTATGTGGAGCCGCCCAATCAACTTGAACTGGGCCGGGAGCTGGTGAAGAAGTACAAGATCAAGGAACCAAAGCTGATTACGGATTGCTACACGTGTCATCGGTAGAGCGCTGGCAGCTCACAGCCGAAAGTTAAAGGGCAAATCCAGTGTGGGTGCAGGCTTGAAGGTTTCTTTGGATTTATAAGCCAAGATGGACGGAAGCTGATTTGAAAAACTGCTGGCTGTTAGCTGTCGACTGTGAGCTATGAGTTGTAAGCGGTGAGCGTCAAATTTTATGAAGAGCAATCGAAAACCCGGGAACGCCCTCGACCTCGTGCAGATCCAGGCGAAGCTGGATAAGTCCCCGGAAAAGCGCGTGTGGCGCGGCTTGGAAGAACTCGCAGGCACTGCCCAGTATCGCGACTTCCTGGCCACCGAGTTTCCGCATGATCCGCGCGCCGATAAACAGGGTGTAAGCCGCCGCGACATGCTGAAGCTGATGGGAGCCTCCGCGGCACTGGCGGGCCTGACGGCTTGCACGAAGCTGCCCGATCAAAGAATCGTTCCCTATGCGCAACAGCAGCCGGAAAACTTCATTCCCGGCAAACCGCTCTTCTACGCCACCGCCATGCCACTCGCCGGGTATGCAACCGGTTTGCTGGTGGAAAGCCACATGGGCA
>PLSX01000203.1 GCA_003165315.1 Acidobacteriota bacterium | reverse complement strand
ATCCACAGATTACGAAGCTGCTGGGCGGCCGCTATGAGTCTGGCCTTCATATCAAGTTTAGCCTATAATTTTGAGCCCAAGTTGTCAAGAAAAAAATGAAGACTGGAAATGCCTTGACATGCTTCCGTGGATAATGTTAACCAATGACGCCCCCACAAAAACGACGAAGGGCAAGTTCTCGCTTCAAGTAACCATGCGTGCAGGAGTAGGAAAAGATGAGTATTCCGGTAGTGATGCCGCAACTCGGTTTGACCATGACGGAGGGCAGCGTCAGTGAATGGCTGAAGAAGCCGGGCGACGCCGTGGCCAAGGGCGAGATGTTGTTTGTCGTTTCCACCGACAAAGCCGATATGGAAGTGGAGTCGCTGGATGAAGGCACACTGACGCAGATCATGTTGCAGCCCGGCAAGGTTGTTCCCGTGGGAACAGTGATTGCATACATTGGCGGACCGGGTATGGAAGCGGCTGCTGCCACCCCGGTTGCTCAGGCAGCTCCGCCGATCGACAAGGAAGAGAAGGCCGAAGCGCCGGTGGTGGAAAGTGTTCCGGTGGTTACCGCTGCCGAAGCCCGCGAGGGCAGCTTGCCCGCATCCCCACGCGCCCGCAGGGTTGCTCGCGAACTGGGTGTGGATATTTCCCATGTGCGACCGAGCGGCGGCCGGGAACGGATTGTGGAAGAAGACGTGCACCGGTTTGCCGCAGCCGCAAACACTCAACTGGCCCAAACGCCACTTCCTGACGTGCGCCGGCGACGCGTGATCGCGGAACGGCTTACCGAGAGCATCCAGACCATTCCGCATTTTTCGCTGAGTATTGAAGTGCGCGCGGATCAGTTGCTTGCCCTGCGTAAAAGCCTGAAGGGACCGGTGGAGCAACAAACAGGGTTGAAAATCACGGTTACGGATCTGGTGCTGAAAGCCCTGGCTCTCGCGTTAAGCGAAACCTCAGGGATGCGGGCGGTGTGGAAGGATGGAAATTCAAGCGCCGTTGAGACGACTGATCTGGGAATGGCCGTTGCAGCGGAGAGCGGCGTGGTGGTGCCCGTCATCCGCAATGTGGCGGCGCTGGACATTGCCGAAATTGCCCTGTGGCGAAATGGGGTGACGGAAAAGGCACGTGGCGGGCGGCTTTCCCTTACGGACCTGGAAGGGGGGGTCGGCACGCTAAGCAACCTCGGAATCCACCGCGTCGATCACTTCCAGGCCATCATCAGTCCGGGCCAAAGCTTTATTCTCGCGGTGGGAAAGATCAGCCATCGGCCGTGGGTGGAGGCGGGCGGCCTGATCGTCGCAAACACGTTGAACCTGACGCTCAGCGTCGATCACCGCGTGGCGGACGGCGCCATCGCTGCTCAATTCCTGGAAAAGATCGCCGAAATTATTGAGAATCCATATCGTCTACTTTGGTCGCCGGCAAAATCGGCGAATTAATCAGGGGGGTTGGTAAATGCCGAAATTGAAAATTGTGGTGACAGACACGGGGTTTCCCGATGCCGACATGGAAACGGGCATCCTATCCGCGCTTGATGCCAAGGTAACGGTGGCGCACTGCCGCACGGAAGATGAAGTTCTGGCCGTTGCCCGCGAAGCAGACGCGCTGCTGGTGCAGTGGGCGCCCATTTCGCGTCGCGTTATCGAGCAGTTGACGCAATGCCGGATGATTAGCCGGTATGGGGTTGGCGTGGATATGATTGATCTCGATGCCGCCCGTGATCACGGAATTCGAGTGGCCAATGTACCGGACTTCTGTGTGGAAGAGGTTGCTTCGCATACGCTCTGCTTCCTGTTGGGGCTCGGCCGAAAGATCTGTTGGGAAGATCGCCTGATGCACCAGGGAACATGGAGTGTGGTGCCCATTATAGGTCCAGTCCGCCGAATAAAAGGCCAAACGCTGGGCATCATCGGCATGGGCAGAATTGGGCAGCGGTTTGCGGAAATGGCAGCGCCGCTCGGCTTGCGAATATTGGCGTATGACGTCAACCCCCCGGCCGATCTGGGGCCGGTGACGCTCGCAGATTTTGACACCGTTCTTCGAGAGTCCGACTATCTTTCCCTGCATTGCCCGCTGACCAAGGAAACTCACCACCTGATGAATGCCTCTGCTTTCGAAAAAATGAAACCCAGCGCTTTCTTCCTGAACGTCTCGCGCGGCGGCGTGGTGGATACGCCGGCCCTGGTGGAGGCGCTTGAGCAAAAAAAGGTTGCGGGAGCGGCGCTGGACGTGTTTGAGCAGGAACCTCTACCAGCCGATCATCCACTGCTGAAGATGGACAACGTGATCCTGACTCCGCACATTGCCTCGTATTCTGCCGAAGCTGTCTTGCAACTTCGCCGGGATACAGCCAAACATGTAGTGGAATTTTTCCAGGGGACACTCGGTCCGACCCTGGTTTAGGTGGCAAGCCGTCACCCGCAGCCGACTCGCCGGGACTGAACGACTGCGCCTGCATTGCGGGATTTCAGGGAGGATGAATTCATGGGCCGGTTGTCACTCAAAGGAATCGCGGGAGTTTATTCGCCCACCATCTCCGCGTTCCGTTCCGATAGATCCAGCAATCCCAAGGGTACTCAACAAAAGATTCTCGCGGGCCTGGGAGAATTGTAGGGGCTCCTTCGCGTCTATTTCAGCTCCAGCGTATCCTTGTCGGGAAAAGGCGGGAACGGCGCGTGCGGCTCCGTCTGGTACCAGAACGCGGTGGAGGAGATGTCGTCCTGGAGAGGAAGGTACCGGCTGTCTGACCGCCAGCCAAGCGCTTGGATCGTCACTTTCAAATCCTTCTCAAAGCGAACTGGATCCATGATATGCCATCGATACAGGCTGAAACGCTGCTGGGAATCGTAGAGACCGTCCGGGCTGATGACGAGCGAGAGTCCAGAGTAGGGTGTAGTGAATGTCTGGTAGTGATGATCGGTTTCAAAATCCCCTGAACCACAGAAATAGTCCTCCGTTCCCGTGCCGCAGATAGTGGGGAATTTCGTGTCGCCATCGATGAAAAACTTTACCTCTCCTTCGCCCCACCAGCCTGTGCTGTGGCTTGCCCAGGCGATGTAAGTGCCCACGTATTGCCCCCAACCCTTCACGCCATCGAGGATCACGTGATTGGCTTTATAGGGCAGCGGATTGGAACGGCGGAATTGCGCGTGGAAGTAAGCCTTGTCATTTGGGACATCCGTCAGCGTGTAATCGACCTGGTAAAAGAGTGTCAACGGCTTCGAATCAATGTTCTCCATGGTAATTTTGGCGGACTTGCGATAAGGCATTTCCCAATAGGCATTGAGGCCCCAATTGGGGTTGGCGCAAACGGCGAGGGACGAGATTTGACCGTATTTTTGCCACCCCGAAGCGAAGAAATCACCCACCGGGACTTCCACGGAGGGGTCGCGCTCGCCATCCCAGTAGATGCGCAGAATGGAGAAGCGCCAATTTCCCTGTGGCGACATCCAGATGTGTTGAATGGCGCCCGAGCCTTGAATCTCAGCGATGGTCAGGACTTGATTCGGCTGAATGGCGATGGCGGGCGAGACCTTCCATGTCTGCCCGAGTTCGCGCGCGGCGGACGCGCCCAACCCTTCTGTTGCCATCCCCCCCTTGCCTTTTTCCCCCGTCATATTCTCCGCGCTGATAGACCGCGTCGTGGCATGGGAGAGATTTGAAAGGTTGCCCATCCCCATGCCGAGACCATTGAATGCGGACGGTTGCTGCGCATTCAGCGGTGAAGCCGCCAGGAGGAATAGAATCGAAAACGCCCCCAATATTCTCATCATCAGAAATTTCTCCTTAAGCTGAATTCGTTTCAAATGCCGGGTCTGCTGTCTGGTGCTCCAGAGGCTTCACCTTTACCCCTAATAAAACGAGACCTCCCAACATAGCTCCCAGGGCGAGGATCATCATACCCGACGGGTAGGAGTGAGTTCGTAAGAGCACGTATCCCACGGCAGAGGGACCAATGAATCCCCCCAGATTACCGACCAGATTGATCAAACCGATGGATGCGGCGGCAGCGGATTCGCCCAGGGTCAGCGTGGGCAAAACCCAAAAGGGAGCGGGAAATGAATATCCTGCCGCAGTGGTGAGGCAGAGCCAAGTGAGGACCATGGGGAAGCTCTGGCCGGGTACGGCACTGAGTGTGAAGAACGTGGCGGCGAGCATCAAAGGAATCGCGGCGTGAAACTTCCGCTCACCCGCACGGTCTGACCTGTGGCCGGAGGCCACCATGGCGACGAGCCCGACGACGAAGGGCAACGCCGACCACAATGTGGAAGAGATCAACGGGAGGCCCGACGCCCGATGGATGGTGGTGGGCAGCCAAAAGACAAAAGCGTAGCCCTCCACATTGGCGAGGCACAGAGCCAGCCCGAGGAGAATCACATTGCGCTGCCTCAGTCCCTGCCACAGGCTGACGTGGCCACTCACCCGCTTGTGGCGGCGCTCCTCCTCCAACTCGCCCGAAATCCACTTGCGCTCATCCTCGTCGAGCCATTTCGCGTCACGAGGATGATCCGTGAGATAGAACCAGGTGATGATTCCGAAAATGACGGCAGGCGCTCCCTCCAAAATGAAAACCCATCGCCATCCCGACAATCCGAAACAGTGTAGCCTGAGGAATAGGGATGAGATGGGAGCACCAAACATGAGCGAGACGGGGACGCCGACAATGAAGCCTGCCATGGCGCGAGCGCGGTCGCGGCCCGTAAACCAGTGCGTGAGATAGACGATGATGCCAGGGAAAAACCCGGCCTCTGCCAGACCCAGAAGAAAACGGGCGGCGTAGAAGTTGAATGGCGTCCGAATAAATCCCATCAGAGTTGCGCAGATTCCCCAACTGACCAGAATGCGCGCGATCCACTTGCGGGCGCTCCAGCGTTCAACAATCAGGGCGCCGGGAATTTCAAGGAATAGATATCCGATAAAGAAAATGCCTGCACCGAACCCGAAGACCGCTTCGGAAAACTCAAGCTCAGCGGTCATGGAGAGTTTGGCAAATGCTACATTGGCGCGATCAAGGTAGGAGATGATATAGAGAACAAAGACAAAGGGGAGAATCCGCCTCGCGATTTTTCGGCGGGCACGATCTGCAACGGGGAGACTCTTTTCCTGGTTCGCCATAAGATGCCGCCATCGAACAGAGCCAAGCTCGAGAAGTTCGGTATGGCTCCTCAGCATGTTGCCGGAATGGAGCTTCACCCCCTCGCATGAGTTCCCACGAGGATGGGCTCGTGAAGTCACTACGCGTATTTCAATACCTGAACAGAGCCCTGAACAACCTCAGCCGGGAGAAACTGCTATCATACGTTTGGGGCAAAAGCAAGAAATGGTATAAAGTCCGGTGCTACAACTTTTTTGGTAAGGAAAGGTCACACCATGAGTGCGAATGAGATGGCTGGCATCATTGTTCCTGTTATTACGCCCATTGATTACGAAGACCGCGTGGATGAAACCGCATATAGAGCCCAGCTTCGACGCCTGATCAAAGCCGGCGTCCACGGCGTCTTTGCCGGTGGGTCGGCCGGAGAAGGCCCGCTCCTGACCTTCAAGGAATGGGAGCGAATGGCAACCATCGCCTTCGAGGAGTGCCATGGCAAGGTCCATTTGCTGGGCGGAACCATGGATACCTCAACCCGAAGAATCATCGAGCGCATCAAGGTGCTGGCCCAGATTGGTTACGAGAACTTCGTGGTTGCTCCCACTTTTTACGTCGGGGGCAAACTTCCCTCAGAGCATCTCCGCCAATTTGGGGAGTGCAAGGAGCACTGCGAGGGAATGAATATGATCGCCTACAACATTCCCTCGTGCACCGGCTCGACTATTTCGATTGAAGTCATGGTGGAGATCGTTCGGCGCGGCTGGATCACCAACTGCAAGGATAGTTCGGAGGACATGGACTATTTTCGCAAGCTTCTCTTACAGGCAGGTCCGATGGGACTTCGGGTTTTCCTGGGAACCGAAAGGAAAGCCGCGGAAGCTTTGTTGGCCGGAGCGGTGGGCCTCGTTCCCACTTGCGCCAATTACGAACCGCGGCCCCTGCTGGCCGCGTATGAGGCCCGGGCGGATAAAGATGAGCTGGGTCGCCTCCAGGTTATCATCACCTCGTTGGTGAATAATCTTCTGCTTGCTCCCAGGCTTTGGCTGGCGGGAATCAAGTATGCCGTGTCGACTCTGGGTGTGGGCACGGGCCGCGTGGTAGCGCCCCTGGAGCAATTGAGCGTCGAAGAAAAAGAGCAACTCGACGCGTTTCTGAAGTCAAATCCGACGGCGATGACGTAGGTTTATATTGACGATTGCGAACTGGGAGCGGCTTTTCCCCTTGCGTTTTTCGCGGGGCTTAAGAAACAAATTCCGGAAGGCGCTCGCGAAGGATACCCCGAAGGCGCAGGGCCTCACTCTCATCGATTCCACGGTATGGCCAACGGAGTCGTGTCCCGGCCGCAGACCATCCGCCGATCGCAGCCATCAGTTTATCGAGCGCCTGATTGGAGTGCCCGCCCTGATCGCGAAACGGCACGATGCACTCATTCAAGAAGTCTTGGATCTTTCCCTCAAGTGCGAGCGCGGCATCGTAATTCGTGGACATCTGGTTGTTCCAAAGCTTGGCCGCCACCGGATTGAGACAGGCCACATTTGAATAAGAGCCGGTAGCCCCGAGCCGCACTCCCGTGGCCAGTTGATGGCCGGGGACGAACATGGAAAGCCCCGGCGCGCAGCGGTGCAACTCCGCATACCATTGCGGCTCGCCAGCTACTTTCATTCCCACCAAGGCGGGCAGGGCTTCAGCCAATTGCTTGTAATCATCCGGGTGTAAACGACGCTTGGCGTGGGGAGGATTGTAGATCACCAGTCCAATGGGGCTGGCCGCTGCCGCGACCCGTTCAAGAAATGCCATTGCCTCCGCCATGGAAACGGGGAACCAATCGGGCAGAATTACCTGGATCGCGCCGGGCTTCGATTGGGCCGCGCGGCGTACGCGCTCAAGCGAAGTTTGGGCGCTCATATGGCTTGCGCCAATTTGGAAAGGCAGGCCGGAGCGCTCGCATTTCTCCGCCAGCAAAATGTTGATCTGGTCGAATTCGTCCTCCGCCAGCGAATAGAACTCTCCGGCCGTTCCATGCGAATAGATTCCATCAACACCTGTGGTGAGCAGGTAATCGATGTCATTGCTCAAGGGCCTGAAATCGATTGAATCGTCGTCGTTAATCGGGAGCAGCAGCGTTGCCCAGGTTCCTGAAATTTGTTGGCTGGTAAGTGGCCTCATGGTCGGCTTCTCCCTTATGTGGGGGTCCTCGATGGGGTGGGACAATTATTCCAAAGGGTGGGGCAACCCCACCCCTTGAGCGTCAGCATGGATTCATCGTGTTATTGGAACAAGTCTTGAAAATTCCGGCCGACTTCATTTGACAATTTTGCCAGCGAATTCAGTACAATTTCCGGCAGCGCGATGCCATCTTCGAGCGCCACTTTGCGCCTTTCCCATTCAATTTCACCGGGCAGCCAGATGCGATCCGAACCCTTGGCCTTGGGGGACTTCTTGATGTCCCGAATCATCTCGTCCATGCGCCTCTTGAAATCAGCAATTGGCATGAACTTTCCCACGTCGATGGCGATGAAGGTGTGCCCGGTGCCTGGAGGTTCGGCGATGAGTGGTCCCAGCCACCCTTTGACTTCCCGGGTAACGCCGGAACCGCTCATCACACCCGCCAGTACTTCCACCAGCAGAGCAAGTCCGTAACCTTTGTGCCCCCCCACGGGCAGCATGGAGCCGATATCCGGCCAATGGGTGGCATCGGTAGCCGGCAGTCCATCACCATTGGTAATCCATCCCTCCGGAACAGTGTTGCCCTTGGCCTTGGCGGCAAAGATTTTGGTGGAAGCCGTGGCGCTCAAGGCGATATCGAGGAAAACGGGATATTCCCTGCCCGCGGGCGCGGCATAAGCGAGCGGATTATTGCCAATAATGGATTTGCGGCCACCGGGCGCCACCATATTGGGATCGGTGTTACTCATCGCGACACCAATCATGTCGTGATTGATGGCCATGTTGGCGTAATAGCCAGCCGCGCCGAAGTGATTACTGTTTCTCACTGCGGTCATGCCGAGTCCGTCCGCCTTCGCTTTTTCAATTGCCAGCTCCATGCCTTTGCACCCAGAAACCATACCCATGGCGGCATGGCCGTCGATAAGGGCCCATGCCTGCCCTTGGAGAATGATCTCTGGGTGGGCTTTGGGGTCGATGCCGCCAGCGCGAATTTTCTTGATATAGTTTCGCAGGTGGTTGGTGCCATGGGAAAAGGTGCCCCACATGTCAGTGGTCACCAAAACCTCGGCCACTGTGCCGGCATCTTTCTGGTCGAGCCCCGCCTCCTGTAGGGCATGTATACAAAGGGCTCGCAGTTTTTCAGGAGAAATGCGCTTCACCGATGAGTGCTCCAATGATCGCCTTCCGCGTTCGATGATGGGCTGTTTGTGGCATCTTCGATTTGAAGGTGAGCCGTTTTCTACGTCAACAATCAGACAGCACCACAATTTACAACAAATCTCTCAGATGGCTAGGGTCTGGCGGCAAGCCGTAATGATTGCCTCTTCCGAGACCATCACAGCCCTTTGGAGCGTCGGCGCGACTGGCATCGGAATATCGCGTGTACAAACTCGCTGGGGCGGCGCATCAAGTTCGAAGAAGCACTCTTCTACGACCGTCGCCATAAGTTCCGCCGCATAACCACAGGTTCGGGAACCATCATTGACAACCACCAGGCGGTTCGTCTTGTGAACGGATTGAAGGATGGTCGCCGAGTCCAGCGGCTTGAGCGTGCGGGGATCAATTACTTCAACGTCAAATCCGTCCTTGGAGAGCTTTTCCGCCGCAGACAAAGCCAGCCCCACGGTTCGGCCGGTTGCCACCACGGTGAGATTGGTGCCGGAGCGCTTAACCTTTGCCGATCCAAGCGGCACAAGATGTTCGCCCGGGGGTATCGGCCCGGTCTGTGAATAGAGCATTCGGCTTTCAAGAAAAACCACTGTGTTGTTGTCTCTGATTGCGCTCTTCAAAAGGCCTTTCGCGTCGGCAGGATTCGAGGGCATCACCACTTTGAGCCCCGGAACATGCACGAACCACGCCTCCAGTGACTGCGTATGCTGAGCCCCCAGTGCCACACCTGTGCAGATTGGAGCGCGGATCACGAGCGGGATTGACACCATTCCGCCGCTCATGTAACGCAATTTGGCAGCGTGATTCACAATCTGGTCCATTGCGATTGTCATAAAATCCTGAAACTGAAATTCAATGACCGGCCTCGCACCCACCAGCGCTGAACCGATGCCCGCCCCGGCAATTGCCGCCTCGGAGATGGGTGTGTCAATCACGCGGTCATGACCGAATTCATCGAGCAGACCCTTGGTGACATTGAAGAGCCCTCCCATGTGGGCCACGTCTTCACCCAAAACAAAAACAAGGGGATCGCGGCGCATCTCCTCACGCAGGGCTTCATTCAGCGCATCCGCATAGGACCTCTCGGTGATGGTGGGATCAGGCAAAGACATCTTGGTCTGCAACCTCGGGCGCTGGTGCGGCGCTGGCCAGGGCGAAAGCCGATGCCTTGGCCACTTCCGCCTGCACCTTAGAATCAATCTGGTTAAGTTCGTCCGCGCTCAATAAATTGCTTTCATTAAGCAGCCGGCGATAACGCGCTATGGGATCTTTTTGTTTCCATTCTTCAATCTCCTGCTGGAGGCGAATTTCCTTGCGGGTGAAGATCGAGTGCGGTTCCCAACGATAGCTGACGCATTCGATCAACGACGGGCCCGCGCCTTTGCTGGCTCGCGCCGCGGCGGCGCTGGCTGTGGTGAACACAGCCTCCACATCATTTCCGTCCACACGCTCGCCGGGTATTCCATATGCGGCCGCCCGATTCGCCACGCTTCCACCCGCCGTGGTCTCTTTGAAGGAGGTGCTGAGAGCCCACAGATTGTTTTCACAGATGAAAACCACGCCAAGGTGATTGACCGCAGCAAGGTTCAACGCTTCGTGGAAGGATCCCTGGTTGCTTGCCCCATCGCCAAAGAAACAGAACACCACACAGGGAATTCCCTTCAACCGCATGCCCAGCGCCGCGCCGACCGCGATGGGAATTCCACCACCCACAATTCCGTCGGCCCCCAGCATGCCGTGCGAAACATCTGTAATGTGCATGCTGCCGCCCTTGCCCTGGCAGTAACCGTCGACGCGACCGAGCACCTCGGCCATCATGCGGCCAAGATCCAAACCACGGGCAATCGAGTGGCCATGCCCGCGGTGTGTGCTGGTCAGAAGGTCAGCGCTACACATGGCTGAGCACGCGCCAACGGCAATGGCTTCCATGCCGATATAGAGGTGGGCGGTGCCCGGCACCTGCCCTTTTCTGTTGTGCTCGTAAATCTCGCGCTCAAAGGCACGGATGCGGCACATCTGGCGGTACCACTCGATCCTCATGGGAGAAGAGATCATCATTGAATTTGCGGATCGTGATTCTAACACATTAGAAGTTGTGATCTGCTGTTACTGTTCCTGCTTTCACATCCGGATCCAGATGAAACGCGGTCTGCGCATCGTGCAACTCATTGCCCACAAGATAAATTCGCTGGCTCTTTGCGCCCCTGACGTTGAGAAAGACCTGGGTCCCAGGCAGAGCCCTGGAACTACCAATAAATGCATCCTGAACATCATTGAAGATCACGGCAGGAATTTCTGCCTGAGGCTTTGCAGGACCGCCCACAAATTTATCAAGCCGCAAGCCCTGAATGTCCTCGAAAGCCAGCGCGCTTTGCCATTTCGCGGATTCGGGTTTCTCCCAAATCACTTCAACGTCTTTCAATTCCAGATTCCGGGCATAGCGAAATTGCAAGGCATTAACGGCCTTGTCATATCCGGCGGAGGGATCCATGGAAATGAAGAGTTTGATGTTCTCGAGGCTGAGATGGTCAAGCCAGCTTGTGGGATATCCGGTGATCAGGCACGCCCCCTTGGCATGAGCGATGACGTTGCGAATGGTCACATTGCGGATCGAACCGGCGGGCGGTTCGCCCGGTTGGGGGTGGCCCGTGCGTTCTCCGAGCCGTTCAATCATGAAGTAGACCGGGTCTCCATCGCCCCACCAGAACCAGTTGTAGCGAATGCAACTCACCACCAGGTTCGATAACACCACATTCTCAATATAGCCGCCCATGGTGATCATGAAGGCGATGCCGCGATTGGCTTCCGTGATGATGCAATTATCCACGGTTACGTTGCGGATGCAATTGATGTTGCAATCGCAGAACTTCAAGGCGGCGGAAGCTGATGACAACCGGCAATTGGTGATGGTGATGTTCTCGCAGGGAAGAGCCGGGCCTGAAATGTTGAACGAATAAAGCACGATTGCGTCGTCGCCGGTTTCAATCGTGCTGTTGGAGATGTGCACATCCTTGCAGCCATCGGGGTCGATGCCGTCGGCCCATACGCCCTGCGTCTGGCTGGTATGGATATAAATGCTGTCAATCACCAACCGCTCACAGGCATATGGGTAGATCGTCCAACTGGGTGAACGAAGAAATGAGAGCCCGCGTATCCTCACGTCCTTGCAGCGGACCAAGAAAATGATGTGGGGATAGACTTTCCTGACGCCTGAGCCTTTGGGAAATGACCGGGCTAGCGACCTGCCCGCCGCTTGCGCCAGGATGCGATTGTCATGGATGTTAATGTCATCATAATCGCTCACCTGCGAAATGTACTCACCTTGGCCGTCCACCGTGCCCCGTCCTTGAATTGTGATGTTCTGGAGGTCTTCCCCATAGAGAAGGGTGGGCTTGTCATAGGAAGCATCGTCATCGGAGGCAAAGAGAACGGCGCCGGCATCGATATCAAGAGTCACGTGGCTGCGCAGGTGAATGGTTCCCGAAGTATATTCGCCCGGCGGCAAGTAAACTGTGCCGCCCCCCGCCTGTGCGCAGACGTCGACAGCTTTTTGAATGGCGTGCTGCGCATTATCGGTCTTCTGCCCCGTGGCACCGTAGTCTCTGACGTTGTAAATTGCCTTGTGGCCTTCCGCGCATGCGAGAGGGGCCAGGAGTGCAAGCGAGGCGGAGATACATGCCCAAACGATAATCCTGACAGCCAGCCGTCGCATCTGCTTTCTCCCCATCGATATGATTTGGTTGCCCGGATTGCAAGGGCAGGCAATTCCAATCTTCTCCTCAATCAAACTACGGCATCTGTTGATAGCGCTTCAGGCCCGCATAGATGTGTTCCCGCATCAATGTCATCGCAGATTCTGCATCGCGTCGGCGGATCGCATCCAAGATTCGGAGGTGTTCATCCAGTGCGAGCTGTGGAGACGCAGGGCCATTCCCCAGGGCAAGAAACGCCCGCTGTAGCTGGCTGCGAATTAAAGATAACAGGTCAAAAATTAGATCATTGGAGGACGCCTTGGCAATTAAGAGGTGAAAGGCAACATCGGCCTCCACGAATCTTTGGGGACTTCCTAGGGAATTTTTCATCTCCTCAAGCGCGGCTTCAAGTTCCCTCACCTGTTCTTCCGATGTGTTCAGGGCTGCATTTGAGGCCGTCTCGGTTTCCAGGGCGAGCCGCACCTTCATCAGGTTTTCCACATTCTTTCGTTCGGTCGCCACCCTCCACTCCAGCACTTTTCCGATAAACTTGTCGTGATTCAGCGAGAGGTAGGTTCCTTCCCCGGCACGGGTTTCAAGCACGCCAACGATGGTGAGGCAGCGCAGTGCCTCTCGAAGAGAGGATCTTCCTACGCCAAACCGCAACCTGAGTTCCCGCTCCGAGGGCAATTTTTGACCGGGCGTCAAATCTCCCGTCGAAATGAGCCGCATGATCTGGGCGGCAATTTCCTCGCTGAGTGAGGTCTTGTCAATTGGCTTGAATTTCGTTTCTTGTGAGACGGATGAATCATCTGTCGGCAAAAGGATCCCTCCTTGTAATTGCCCATGAACTTGGCCTGCAGCCTTACCATCGCGCATCACCATAATATATGACAAACCTCGATGAGACTTAAGTGGCAGACTTTACAATACCCGCAGATTCCAACCGATCTGCCAGTCCGGTTTTCGGATTGCATCTCAGTCGATGCGAAGCTCTTTGCGTACCGCCTTATCAGCAAAGTCTGGCGTAACGTTCCAGCATAGAACGCTGCGGCAAAGCGAGACATTTGGATTCAGGCATTTTGTCATACCACAGCCAACATTGACCGGCATTGGCTGCCAAAGCTTCGCGTCCTTCTCATGCAGTCTCGGAATCGGACCATGGACAACGGTGTTCCCCAAACCCGCACGGAAAACTTTGTGCATCGCCGGATGACCTATGCTTATCGTTCCCTGGGGGAGATGTTTCAACCCAATCAATGGAGAAGGACTAATTTCCAGACGGCTATTTCTCCCTAATCCCTCAACAAACGGACTAATTGTCTTCACGAGGTCTTTTATTGCACGGAAAATCATGCTTGACAACAGCTCATCACAATAGTATATGTCAAGCTGTCATCTACGACAACTTGTCAGTTATGACGCCAGGGCTACTTGTCAGACCATTAGAATATTGACAGACTTTTTGCCTAGGCTTCCTCGTGGGCATTTTTGAGGATAGGGCTGTCACGGGATACCTCTACCATTTGCTTTGCGATGGGTCGGCAGGTCAATTTGGAGATCAGGATGAGGAGGGAGAAGCACATGTCTCGATTGAATCGCTCGATCTGGGTTGCTCTGCCGCTGGTCCTTGCGTTAATCGCGGGGACAAAGATTCTGTTGGCGCAGAGTGACCGCGGCACGATTACTGGAACCGTAACTGATCCCAGCGGCGCCGTGATTTCTGGGGCCACTGTGACGGCAACTCATGTAGCTACAGGACGGAAGGACTCGACCGTCAGTGGAGCGGGAGGAAATTTTACCATACCACTGTTACAGGTCGGAACCTACAGAGTGTCCGCGACGCAGACGGGCTTTAAGGCGTTCGTGCAGGACGGCGTCGCACTGGATGTTGGCCAGACGGCGGTTGTTTCCATTACCTTGCAATTAGGCAGTGTCACTCAGACGGTGCAAGTCACCGGTGAGGCTTCGCAACTCCAAACCACCACCAGCACGCTGAGCACTGCGGCAACCGCCATCGAAGTGGAATCCTTGCCTCTGTTCGGGCAGAACGAAATGCGGAATCCCGCATTCTTTATGGTCTTGGATTCAAGCACCTCGGGGCGCGGCGTGGCCAATAACGGTCAGGGGATATTCTCTAATCGAAACCTCACTACCACAGTGGCGGGAAGCCAGTCGGCATCGACGGAATTTGACGTGGATGGCTCGCGGCTGGTAGTGGAGAGTTTCCTTTCCTCCGCCTACAACATGATCGGATTCCCAAATGACGCGGTGCAGGAATTCTCCCTCACCACCATAAGCCCTCCAGCGGAAATGGGCCGATCCGGTGGCGGCGTTGTCAGTTTTAATTTGAAGTCGGGGACGAATCAGTTTCACGGGACAGGTTTTGAATACTTCCGCAATGCGGCACTGGATGCCAACAACTTTTTTGCCAACTCTCAAGCTCCCGGCTGCGATTCAAGTGGCCAACCGGTGGCTTCCGGAGGGACTCAGGCATGCCGGACCCCCCTCCAGCAAAACGAATTCGGTGGTACATTTGGCGGACCTATCCTTAAAAACAAACTCTTCTTCTTTGGCTGGTACGATGGATTTCGCTACAAAATGGGCTCCTCCTCTTCTCTCATCAGCACGCCCACGGCGGCAGAAAGACAGGGCAACTTCAGTGCTTTCCCGGACCCCGTTTATGATCCGGCAACCAATGCTCCCGACGGCCTCGGCGGGGTAACCCGGACCCAATTCCAAGGGAATATTATCAATCCAAATCGAATCGACGCTGTTGCCTCCGCGATGATTCCTTATTTTCCGACCCCCACCAATAACAACCTGTTCAACAACTACCTAGTGACCTCCGTGAACGGTGACACCATCAATGAAGAGGGCCTCAAGATCGATTACGAACTCAATGCCAGGAATAAGATCACCGGGGATTATTCGTACTCGGGCAATTCCACCGCATTTGGCGGAGCGAATCCATATCCTCCCCCACTGGCTGAATCCGGTCCCAGCGTCACCAATACTCCGGAGTTTCGTTTAAGCTACGACTTGATTCTTGCGCCGAATATCGTCAACCATATTCAGTATGGGTATAACCGATTCGCCCAGGTGGGCGGGTTGCTCGACAACATATCGGGTGGATGGCCGGCGAAGCTCGGCTATAAAGGCGTGGGCGGCGACGGAGCGTTTCCGATCCTCAATTTTGACCAAGATCTGCCTCAATCGGGAGGCGGCGGCGGGGATATTCCTGGAGGAAGTACAACCAACGGGACAGCCATTAACGAGTATTTGAGCTGGGTCAAAGGCAAGCATTCGTTGAAGTTCGGCATGGAATATGAGCGGGGCGGACTAAACTCCATCAATCACGACCGCGATACCGGGTACTTATATCTTGACGCCAAAAACACAGGATTACCAGATGCGTCGGGCATCACGACGGGCAGTGACTTCGCCAGCTTCTATCTGGGGCAGGTGTTTGCCGGTCAGACCTATGTCTATAATGCCCAGGGATATGAGCGTTCAGGCTACTATGCTGGATATGCTCAGGACGATTTTAAGTTGAATTCAAAGCTAACCCTTAACCTCGGTCTTCGCTACGATCTCTATATGCCCACTGTCGAGGCGAGCAACCAGATGTCCTGGATGAACCCAACGGTAGCAAACCCCGAAGCGGGCAATCTGATGGGCGCGTATCAGTTCGCCACCCCATCAAGGCGCTCGCCTCTGCATGCCTACACCCACGCTTTTGCCCCGCGCATCGGATTGGCCTATAAGATTGACAACAAGACAGTTATCCGAGCGAACTACAGCATGATCTATGGTCCCGGTGGCTACGTTCGCGGCAATGGCAACTGTTGCAGCGATGAATTTAACCTTGGCTATGGGAACGGCGTGGATGGCGTCGGCTCCAGCCCCACCAACGGAGTCGAGCCGTATTTTGTGCTCCAGAACGGGTGGCCTGCCCAACTTTTCAATAATACTCCCACGACAAGTCCGGGATTTGATGTGGGCGGCTACGCTGAACGGCTGGATCCCCAGGATGCCAGGCCGCTCTACCTTGAGAACATGGCCTTTCAAGTCCAGCGGGAATTGGGCTTCAATACTCTGCTCAGTGTTGGCTGGGTTGGAAATACTGGAGTGCACTTGCCGAGTCGTGTTGACCCGGCAAATGAGATGCCGGTTGCGAATTTATCCTATGGAAGCTTGCTCTTTGACACCATCGGCACTCCTGCGGTACAGGCGACGGCAGCGGTTCAGAACTTCCCTGTAGATCCGGCCACCGGCAACAAAACTCCCTTTAATGGATTTGAAGCCGCCTTTGGGCCCGGCGCTACGTTAGGTCAATCTCTGAGGATCTTTCCCCAGTATTCGGGCGTGAAGCGGTTTTACGAATCGGTGGGAACTTCCACCTACAATGCCTTGCAGGTGAAAGTTGACAAGCGGTTTTCCAATGGTTTGAATTTCCTGATCTCCTACACATGGTCCAAAACCCTTACCGACGCAGGCTCGGAAACCACAGAATTCTCGGGCTTTGACCAGGATAGCTTTAACGCCAGAAACCAAAAGGCTGTTAGTCTTAACGACTACCCCAGCAACTTGGTGATTAGTTACGGCTACGATCTGCCCTTTGGACAGGGGAAGAAGTTCCTAAACCAGGGGGGAGTTCTTGGGAAGATTGTAGGGGGGTGGAAAGTCAGTGGAATCCAGCAGTACCAGAGCGGCGCACCACAAGAGATTTACGAAAGCAATACCTTGGGAAATCTTGAGGGGAACAATGACAACGGCGATGGTGATTCTCGCCCCAACTACAATGGGGGCACCATCCTCTCCGCCGCAGCCCGCTCCGGGCATTTCGATCCCAACGTAGATTCCATGCTGAATGCGTCAGCCTTTTCGATTTCAGCACCGTATACTTTCGGAAACGGTCAACAATTCTACAGCAATGCGCGACGGTTTCCGTATCTCGATGAAGACATAGCCCTCAGCAAGAAAACTTACATCACCGAACATGTCAACATCGAACTCCGGGCCGACTTCCAAAATGTATTCAACCGCGCAATTTTCGGGTTGGGCACAGGAGGTGATATGTATGGCTCGGTCCTGTTTAACAATACTGTGACCAGCCCAGTCAATCCGAATTTTGGGTTTGTCACCAGCCAATCGAACACCCCGCGTGAGATTCAGTTCGGATTGAAGATCAACTACTAGCGGTAGTTTACTGCGAAAG
>PLSX01000067.1 GCA_003165315.1 Acidobacteriota bacterium | reverse complement strand
TGAGTTGTGGGTAATAGAAAGGTCAGACCACCGTACGTACGGGTCCGTATACGGCGGTTCGGCGGGTTGAGCTATCAACGAACCGTCAAGCGGGGAATCCCGAGCGAGTCGAAGTAAGCATTGGGAAAGGCGAGCGCGAGACCTTGGCTAAGCGCCAGTCGGGGCTGGCGCAGACATGCTCTCCAATGTCTGCGCTCGAACGAGCAGATTTGCTGACCCAGAATTATCGCAAAACGCAGACACTAAACCGCGTGTCTGCGCCAGCCCCGCGGAACTGGGGACACGGTACTCGGGATTCGGGAAAGTGTTTCGTTCTTCGTCGGGGGCTATTACACAAGATCCGCAGCATTTCACCACGGAGACACCGCGGCCCACGGAGGACGGAGACGGCTGATTGGGGGCGGAACAACCTATGCGGGCTTTCAGGTGTTGTGCGGATCGACGCTCTGGAAGCCATAGGTTTCGTAGCGCCAAGCGATTTTGCCATTGCGGAGACTGACCACGGTAAAGCCTTCCGGCGTTCCCCAGCGCGTGCCCTGCCACCAGTTGCCTGAGACCGCTCCGCAGGTGACGTAGGGGATGCCGCGAAACGTCACCACCTCATTGATGTGCCAGTGGCCCTGGAGAACAGCGATGACGTTATGGCCCGCGAAGAGGGGCAAAACCTCATAGGCGTTGGTCACATACTGCTGGCTGTTGTGGCCGGTCTGCGGAGGACCGTAAGACAACGCCCCCGTTACCAGCGGAACATGGACGGCCAGAATCACCGGAACCTGCGGCGCAATTCCGGCCAAATCCTTTTTAAGCCAGTCGAGCTGAGGGGCGTCAATGCCCGCCTCCCAGGAGCGGTCTGCGGTGGGCTGGATGGAATCCAGAACGATAAAGTGATAGCCCTTGTGGTCAAAGGAATAGTAAGTCGGGCCCAGACGGTCTTCATACATGCGCTTGGCGTACAGAGGGTCAGAGGGCGAGACGCCGCTTTTGGGGAAAATTCCAAACAGGTCGTGGTTGCCGAGCGTGTGGTGGACCTTTACGCTCAGGCGCTGCTCGGTCTGGGTGTAGAGATCGAAGAGCGCCGTGGCGCGCGGGCGGTCGACGGCCAGAAGATCGAACGTATGGTCACCACCCTGGATGACGAAGTCCGCGGGAATGGACCGGACTTTCTTGAAGCACATCGCGCACCCGGCGGCGGCGTTCAGCTCCTGCTGAAGATGCGTGTCGGTAAGAAAAATGAAGTCGAAATCGGCGGGAGGCGCTGCCGGTGCATCGCCGCCAAAACCAAGCCTGGGGGCCGCGAAGGATGCCGCCGTCATTGCCGTCAAAGAAAGAAATTGCCTGCGTTGCATCAACAACCTCCAAGCTTCCATCTTACACGGTTCGATTGCTCTTTGGCTCTCAGCATCCGCAAAAACCAATGTTTGCGCCATCCCATCATGGTTCGATTCCCCCTCAAAGTGCGGTCATCAAGACAGCCTTGGCGGCCCCGCGGGGGGGAAAGCCCACTGACGCGTCAACGCAGCGCGCGATCTACAAGCCGTCAAAGATGACCACTGCCTGCATTCAACGTTTTGACTCTGATAATTCCAGACTTGAGGGTTGAAATAGGAAAAATCCGGAGACAGTGAAGAGGCTCACCTAGGGGCGAGGCCGAGGCGCAGCATGACGTGGGCGAGCGCGCTGTAAATTGTCACCAAACCGGCGCCACAAAGCGCAGCACGCAAGGCCAACCGAACGAATAAGTTTGAGGAGTCCTTCTCGTCCATGCTACCAAAATGCCCCAAGTCTGCATTTGAGGCAATGGCACGGGAGTACTAGTGTGGTGTCCCGCGTAATTCTTGACGACGGTGTGTTGCAAGGCCCCCCTCACCCCCGGACCCCTCTGTCGCCGCGGTGGCCGAGGGGAGGATTGATCTTGCTGCCCTCGCCCCGTTAGGAGAAGGTGGCGCGCGTCCGGCGCTTTCATCCGCCGGGGCGGGCCGGGTGAGGGGGTCAAGCCTTTTGTCAATTCTTATGTGGGACACAACACTAGATCAGTCTCTGCATCCCCCCGCGATCAACGAAGACGGCTTTCCAGCTTTGCTCAAAAGGACGGCCATTGGGTGCGGGTGCCAGAAGAGGGAAACCGGAAATTCCGGTTGACGGGATAAAACGGCCTTCATAGAATGCCCTCTGGGCAACTTACAACAATTGAATCCAGATCGAGGAACGCACGTGTCACTGGACATGGATGGCGCTCGGCGGGACTCATGCAAGGATCGGGTCCCAACCGCAGCGGGAACATCGCCATTGCGGGAGCCCGCCACGGCAGAACAACGGATTCATCAGAGGGGGCGGTATGGAACCTGTACAGATTGAGCGATTCTATCTCGGCTGTCTGGCCCATGCGTCTTACGCAGTAGGGTCAGAGGGCATTGCCGCCATCATCGATCCTCAGCGCGATGTTGATATCTACCTTGAGCTGGCAGCGCGCAAGGGCTGGAAGATCGAACACATCATCGAGACTCACCTGCACGCCGACTTCGTCTCGGGCCATCACGAACTTGCCAAGCGCACGGGAGCGCGCATCTATCTGGGCGCCGGGGCTGGAGCCGAGTTTCCTCACGTCGCGGTGAAGGACGGCGACGAGATTCAGTTCGGGCAGTGCCGCCTTCGCTTCCTCCAGACTCCCGGGCATACGATGGAGAGTTTTTGCATCCTGATGACCGATCGGGGCCAGCCGGAGCGCCCCCAGGCGGTCTTCACCGGAGACACGCTGTTTGTAGGTGACGTGGGACGGCCCGACCTCTCCACCACTCATACGCCGCAGGAGCTCGCTGCCATTCTGTACCAGAGCCTTCATGAAAAACTCCTGACGCTTCCCGACAACACAGAGATCTTCCCCGCCCACGGCGCCGGATCACTCTGCGGGCGGCAGATGAGTTCGGAGAGTTCATCGACGATTGGGCAACAGCGTCTGAACAACTACGCTTTGCTGGCCCGAACGCCGGAGGAATTCGTGCACCTGCTGACGGACAATCTGCCGGCGCGGCCCGAGTATTTTGCGCGGGAAGTGGACCTGAACCGGCGAGGTGCGGCGCCGCTATCGGAATTGCCGCCGCTGGCCGCATTCACCGCGCCGGATGTGCTGCGGTTGCAGAAGGAGGGCGCGGTGGTGGTGGATACGCGGCCCGCAATGGAGTTCGCTGTGGCGCACGTCCCGGGGTCAGTCCACATCGCGCTCACCGGGCAGTATGCTTCCTGGGCGGCTCGCATCCTGGGGCTGGACACGCGCCTGATCATTGCCGGGGAAGATCCCGATCACGTTCGTGAGTCACAGTTGCGCCTGGCTCGCGTCGGACTGGAGAATGTGGCAGGATACCTGGCAGATGGCGTGTCCGGATGGATCAAGAGCGGGTTCGAGCTTGAGTATATTCCCCAAATCACGGTTCAGGAGTTCGTGGAATTGAGGGAACAGGAGCCGGATAAGATCGCGGTGCTGGACGTGCGCGAGCCGGGAGAACTGAGCGGAGGAGTCATCGAGAAGTCCGTGTCCATTCCGCTGGGCGAACTGAAGGCACGAGCCGGCGAATTGGACCCCCGGAAACTTCTGGTGGTGCACTGCAAGGGGGGATATCGGAGCTCCATCGCCACCAGCTTGCTGCGGCGCGCCGGCTTTCGTGACATTGCCAACCTGATCGGCGGGTTTGACGCCTGGAAAACAGCCGGGCTCCCCTGCGCCGTCCCGCGCGGCGTTGAAGTCTAGCCCTTGGCGAAGAGTTATCTGCCTCTGAGCCTGATCATTCAGAGGCTCTTCTTCATCATTTCATGCCCTAAAGCAGGCCGCCGTTGCAAGCCCCAAAAACCGCACAGAGCCCTACAGCGCTCGCTAACGAAGCACGGCGACGCCTTTCATCAGCCACGGAAGCTTGGGATCGTCGAACCACACTGCCGCGCGTGGACGACCTTCCCATAGATTTCGGGAGAAACGGATGGGCCTTGGCGGGTGCAGTGCTCATTAAATGCCCTGGCAAGCTCCGCCGCGATGTCACTCGCGTTCATGCGTTCAATCTGCCTTCGCTCCAGCACGTAGACGGGGGCGCCGTCCTTGAAAATGGCGACCGATGGCGATGATGGACGCACCGTGGGCATCAACTCCCGGGCGCGTGCCGTGGCCTCCATGGCGACTCCGGCAAAAACCGTGGTTAGGTGATCGGGGATCACTGAGTTTTGGAGAGCCTTGGTAACTCCCGGCCTCGCGCCCCCGGCGGCACAACCACAAACGGAGTTAACCACAAGAAGCGTGGTTCCGGGCTTGGCAACGGCGGCATCAACGTCCGCGGCCGTTTGAAGTGGTGCAACTCCGCATTGCGCGAGCTCTTCCCACATCGGTCGAACGGATTCCGGGTCATAAATTGGCTGCATTCAATGTCCTCCTCATTGTTGTCATGCCCTGGCGGAAACTACGGTCTCGGCCTGTGCAGCGGAGCCGTTCCAACAGTTCACTTAGTATTGATGTGCGGGGAACATTTTGGATACCGCATTCTCTGGAATGGCGCGATTAAGGGTGCCAACAGGTTGCCAGCAACATCGGGCGGCGCTAGACCAACTTCGCAGTGTTGCCACTCGGTATCAGGCATGAGAGAATCGCACGCTTATAATAGGTTGCCCGCCGCAATCATGGCCGGCTCGGAGGGATACCCGCATCGACTGAGAGAACGTTACGGCAATCAGCGACGCATTTTGAGAACACGCTTCCGCTTGCTGACAGATCCCGGCTTTTTCAAGCAGGTCTTGGGAAACGAGAACAAGGAAAGAGGGAAAGATGAAAGCCATACTGGTGGCAATTTTAACCATACTCACATTTGTTACCGTAACGCGAGCCGCCGAATTCCATGTGTCCCCGAATGGCAATGATGCCAACGCGGGCACACAAGCAGGCCCATTTCGAACCATTCAACATGCCGCAAACCTCGCCCAGCCAGGCGATGTCATTACGGTGCATGAAGGCGTTTATCGCGAACGCATCAGTCCGCCGCGCGGAGGGGAGTCTGACTCCAAGCGCATCATCTACCAGGCAGCGGAAGGGGAAGATGTTGAGATCAAGGGATCGGAAGTCATCAAGGACTGGGTGAAGGTCGGAGGCGAAACCTGGAAGGCGACGCTTCCGAATTCATTCTTCGGCCGCTTCAACCCCTACAACGACCTTATCCACGGTGACTGGTTTAATCCCCTGGGCCGCAAGCATCACACGGGCGCGGTTTACCTCAACGGCGACTGGCTGTTTGAGGCGGCGACCCTCGACGAGGTCATGAAGCCCGCGGGAAACCACGCGCTCTGGTTTGGCCAGGTGGACGATCGACAAACCACAATCTGGGCGCAATTCAAAAGCGTCAACCCCAATCAACAGCTCGTGGAAATCAATGTGCGTCAGACTGTGTTCTATCCTGAGAAGACTGGCGTCAACTACATCACGGTGCGCGGCTTCATTCTGAAGGATGCGGCTACACCCTGGGCACCTCCAACGGCTGAGCAGATCGGTTTGATTGGCGCGCATTGGAGCAAAGGCTGGATTATCGAGAACAATAAAGTCAGCTACTCCATCTGCTCCGGCATTTCGCTGGGCAAATACGGCGACGAGTGGGATAACACGTCGGCAAATTCCGCCGAGGGATACGTCAAAACCGTGCAGCGTGCCCTCACGAGTGGGTGGTCAAAGGAAAACATTGGCCACCACATCGTCCGCAACAACACCATTTCGCACTGCGAGCAGGCCGGAATCGTCGGAAGTCTGGGCGCCGCGTTTAGCACTGTCACCGGCAACACCATCCATGACGTCCACGTTCGCCAGTTGTTCAGCGGCGCCGAAATGGCGGGCATCAAGTTCCACGGCGCCATTGACGTCGAGATCAAGCATAACCACATCTATGACACCAATCGGGGCCTGTGGCTCGACTGGATGGCACAGGGCGCGCACGTCTCGGGAAACCTCTTTCACGATAACGGTGAGGACATCTTTGTTGAAGTGGATCACGGGCCCTTCCTGATCGATAACAACTTCCTGCTTTCGCCCATTTCGCTGAGGGACAATTCGCAGGGGGGCGCTTATGCTCACAACCTGTTCGCCGGGAAAATCGACCGGAATCCTTACGACAGCCGCCTGACACCCTTCCACAAGCCGCATTCCACGGAGGTTGTGGGACTGCATGACAATCCGATTGGCGACGAGCGCTTCTTCAACAACCTCTTCGTGCAGGGCGCCGATCTGAGCCAATATGACAATGGGCCGCTGCCCTCAAGGATGGGTGGCAATGTGTTCCTGAATGGAGCCAAACCCTCCAAGTATGATGAAGACCCACTCGTCAAGCCAGACTTTGATCCAGAAATCAAGATGGTCGAGGAGGCCGGCGGGTTCTATCTTGAAATGAACTATAACCCGGCGTGGAACACGGAGAGGACGCGCCAACTCGTGACAACCAAACTGCTGGGCCTGGCCGCCATTCCTAACCTTCCCTATGAACAATGGGATGGCAAACCCATTTGCATCAACACCGATTATCTTGGCCGGAGCAGGAACGAACCGAATCCAACTCCTGGACCGCTTGAGAATCCGGGCGAGGGCCATCTCAAAATCAAAGTGTGGTGATCGTGCAGAGCGAGAACGACGGCATGGTATCGGGGGATGAAATCGAATGCGCAGCCGGCAAGTTGCGCAGTGCGGGCGACACCCGGCACTAAATGGGGCAAAAGAAAGGTGCACCGCCCGGCAAGTGCAATCACGGGCATGGAGAAAATGGATGACCCAGGTGAATAACGGCGCGCAAGAACCACTCTATTGTCCCACTTGTGAAGTGGAAGTTCCCGACCCTCTGGTGTGCGGAGACTGTGGCGCGGTGATCTGCCGAAAATGCGGGACGCCGCTGGAGAAGATTGATGAACTGGGAATTGGGTGAAAGCAAAAATGAATGCTAAAAGTTGAAGGGTAAAGGTTAAAAGAAAAGCGAGGGTTGGCGGGCCTTAACTTACATCTGAAAGCCCTAAAGGTTTGCTTTTAGCCTTTATCCTTTGAACTTCAGCCTTGAAGTGCAATCTTCAACCTTTACCCTTCAACCTTTCTCTTTCAGTACGCCGCCAGCGCCCTTGTTGCTGCCACAATGTCTGCAACTTGGGGCAATACGGCGTCTTCCTGGTTGGGATGATAGGGAACAAAACCGTCCTTGCCCGCAAGCCTGCGGACCGGCGCATCGAGAAATCCAAACAATTCGTCGGCAATGCGGGCCGCAATCTCCGCCCCATATCCCCAGGAGAGGCAATCTTCGTGAAGTACCAGCACCCGGTTGGTCTTCTTCACAGAAGCTGAAATCAGCTCCCAATCGTAGGGATTCAGCGACCGCAGATCCAGAATTTCGGGCTGAATTCCATCCTGCTCCAGTGCCTTCGCGGCCTGCAAGGCACGATGCACCAGCGAACCGTAAGTGACGATCGTCAGTGAGGTTCCCTCGAGCGCCAGCTTCGCCTTGCCGAAGGGAATCATGTAATCCCGCCCGGGGTAGGGCGCGCGGTTGTATGTCTGGCGATAGAGGTGTTTGGGCTCGAGAAACAGCACGGGGTCGTCGCAGCGGAGGGCCGTACGCAGGAGACCGTTGGCATCGAGCGCGGTTGAGGGCATGACGACACGCAAACCCGGCAGATGGGTAAAGATCGACTCGCCCGACTGGCTGTGGAAAATGGCTCCACCGGTCAAATATCCCCCGATTGGCACACGCATCACGAGAGGGCAGGAGAAAGCGTTGTTTGAGCGCCACCGGAGCGTGATAAGCTCGTCGCGGATCTGCATCATTGCCGGCCAGATATAATCGAAGAACTGAATTTCCACCACCGGCTTCAGCCCCCGCTCCGCCATGCCGATGGCGCGGCCCACAATGCAAGCCTCCGCCAGGGTGGAATTGAAGCACCGCGTGCTGCCAAAGTGCCGCTGCAAACCATGCGTGACCTTAAAGACTCCGCCCTTGCCTTTTACCTTGGTCAAATCGCTTTCATGACTGAAGTCGCCGACGTCCTCGCCAAACACGACAATGCGCGGGTCTCGCGTCATCTCATCCTTCAGGCAGACATTGATGAGGTCCACCATGGTCCGGGGCTCGCCGTGATACTTGGGGGGTTGATCAAAATGTTCGGAGGTGGGATCAACGCTGGGGGAGTAGACATAGTCAAGAACGGTTTGGGCGGAGGCGGATTCGGCTTCAAGAGCCAGGTCCGCGGCCTCGCGAATTTCATGCTCCAGCGCCGCCTCAAGCTCCTTCAGTTCCTTTTCCGAAACTCCCTTTTCTTCAATGAGCAGCCGGGACAGTCGCAAGAGGGGATCGCGTTTCGCCTCCTGCTGGCGCACCTCTTCCGGCTTGTAGAGCCGCTCATCGTCGGAAAGCGAATGCGAGTACGGCCGTACCACGTGGGCATGAATCAGCGCCGGCCCCTTCCGCTGCCGAACGTATTCAACCGCCTGGGCCGCCGTCTGGTAACTCTCAGGAAAGTCCGTGCCGTCGCATTCGAGCGTCAGCAGGTGGGGAAAACTCCGCGTCAGGCCGGAAATCTTTCCGCCCGCGGTTTGAAGATCAACGGGCACCGAGATGGCATAGCCATTGTCCTGCACGACATAAAGGACGGGAAGTTTTCGGCCGCATGCGTAGTTTAGCGACTCCCAGAACTCGCCTTCGCTCGATGCGCCTTCGCCCAGAGAGACGTAAGCCACCTCGTCAAGGTGAAAACTGGTGGCAAGCTCCGCCGCTTCGCGGATGTGAGAGAAATACCAACTGGCTTCCGCCGCTCCCACAGCATGGAGAATTCTCGTTCCGGTGGGGCTGGAGCCGGTAAAGATGTGCAGTTTCTTCGACCCCCAGTGCGAAGGCATCTGGCGCCCCCCACAAGCAGGGTCATCCTTCGCGCCCACAGAGGCCAGGAACATCTCATAAGGCGTCGTGCCCATTTGCAGGCAGAAAGCCCGATCCCGGTAGTAGGGATAAAACCAGTCATATCCGGGCTTCAAGTTGAGTGCCGCAGCCACACCGATGCACTCATGGCCCACGCCATTTATCTGAAAATAAGCGCGGTTCTGCCGCTTGAGCTGAATCTCTTTGTCGTCCACACGGCGCGACGTGAACATGGTTCGGTAGGCGCCCAGAAGCAACTCCCGGGACAGCGTCGTAACTTTCAGGACATCATTCGTGGTCGTGGCCATAGACCCCTCACAAAAGGCTAATATGATGCCAGAAATTTTCCTTCGCCGGGCAGACTTCTCCGCTCGCAGGGTGAATTATCATATTCTGAAAACCGAATGTCAATCGGCAGTTTGTCTCCAATAATCGCGATTGACAGGACAAAAAGAGAGCCGTGATAACACGATCACCCTTGCGGCGTGTGTGGTATGGAAATATTGCCAGGAAACCTAGCCTCACACCATGAGGGTGAACCGGGGGCCTCGGCGACCCTGAATTTGGCCGAGATGGAGCCGCAAGCCGCGCACCCCTGGCGCCTTCGGCTGTAGCGGCGGTCTCCGACCGCCGCCGTCGATCGGAGATCGACGCTACAATTTGTATCCCACCAACGACACCCGCATCACCACTCCATCGCGATATCTGGGGGACATTGCGTCTCTGTGACATTGTGTCTCTTGACAAATTTAGCCTAGGGTGTATACTAGTCGGGCTGTAGTCCGCGAGGCGCCGCCATGTCCTCTCTTTGGTCTCCCCCTGTTCCAAACTCCAAGTCATCCCGATTACCCTGCACAAAGGTGCATCCGGCGATATTGATGAAAACAAAGGAACGCGAAAATGACGAGTGGATAGGCCGAGACAAACTCGCCGGGAGGTTAGCATTGATCTTTCCTTTTCAGGGCAGGAGAGTGCCTGTAAGCACGATTCTACTTCTCGACCAGGCACCCGTGTCCCGCTCTACAAAAATGAAGGTGCATCCGGCGATATGTATGAAAACAAAGGAACGGGAAAAATGCCATTGGTGCTCCCGCAAAATCCAGAAGCGAAGGTTCAAGCTTCCAACATCGAGTTGCAGCTCTTGGCTCCTGAGTCCTGACTCCCAACTCCCGTTCATCAAAAATGAAGGTGCATCCGGCGATGTCTATGATAATAAAGGGACGTGTTGGAAATGGATGCGACTGGAATCGGAATCAGCCCTCCCGTGCTGGAAAGGGCTAAACGCATCGCCCCGATTTCAAGCGGAACGTCCACTGGAACCCGCCAACCCTTCCGTGCCATGCCCGAATATGCTACAGTAAGCGAATAAAAGGCGAACCACCAACGGCCCGATTAAAGGACCCAGGATGAGCAGCAGAAACGACGGTCTGGCAGCATTCCCCAACCATGACATAGCCCCCGTTGAGGGTGCGCTGAAAGAAATCGCGCAAAAATTCCGGAACTCCAACGCCCAGGGTGGAGTGACGGCCATTCGCCACTTTCCCGCTCGCGAAGCCCGCACGGCGCCCTTCCCGCCGAATCTGCCGCCCCGCCTGGTTGAGGTGCTGAAGGCTCGCGGGTTTGCCTCACTCTACACCCATCAGGCGGCGGCGTTCACGATGGCGGGTGAAGGCAAGAGCCTGGTGGTGGTCACGCCCACGGCCTCGGGCAAAACGCTCTGCTACAACCTGCCGATTTTGACCGAGCTGATTGCCAACTCGGAATCGCGCGCGCTCTACCTTTTCCCCACCAAGGCGCTTTCGCAGGACCAACTGGTGGAGCTCAATCGCTGGACCGAGCAGCTTGGCGATGAGGTTCGTACCTTTACTTATGACGGTGACACGCCGCAGGACGCGCGCAAGGCCATTCGCGCCCGGGGCAACCTGGTGATTACCAATCCTGACATGCTGCACGCCGGAATCCTGCCGCACCACACCAAGTGGCAGCGCCTGTTTGAGAACCTGCGCTACGTGGTGATTGATGAGCTGCACTATTATCGCGGCGTCCTGGGCAGCCATCTGGCGAATGTGCTGCGCCGGCTCAAGCGGGTGGCCAAGTTCTACGGCAGCACGCCGCAATTCATCTGCACTTCGGCGACGATTGCCAATCCGCAGGAGCTTGCCGCGCGCATTCTGGAACAAGAGGTTGAGCTGATTGATGACAACGGCGCTCCCGCGGCGGAGAAGTACTTTGTCTGCTACAACCCGCCCGTCGTCAATCCGCAATTGGGAATTCGGCGGTCTTATCTAAATGAAACGCGCCGCCTGGCCAAAACCTTTCTTTCGCGCGGGCTCCAGACCATCATCTTTGCCAACAGCCGCCTGGCCACGGAAATCCTGGTGACCTACCTTCAGGAGGACTTTGCGCCCGGGCCCGCCGGACCGCAGGCGATTCGCGGCTACCGTGGAGGATATCTGCCGCTTGAGCGCCGTGAAATCGAGCGTGACCTGCGCAGCGGCCGTTTGCGGGGCGTCGTTTCAACCAACGCACTTGAACTTGGAATCGATGTGGGCAGCCTGGATGTGGCACTGCTCTGCGGCTATCCCGGCACGATTGCTTCCACCTGGCAGCGAGCGGGCCGCGCCGGACGTCGCCAGGGAACTTCGGCCGCCGTGCTGGTCGCTTCCAGCGCGCCGCTTGACCAGTTCATGGTGCAGAACCCGGAATACTTCTTTGGCCGCTCGCCCGAGCACGGCTATGTGAATCCCGACAACCTTTTTATCCTGTTGAACCACTTGAAGTGTGCGGCTTTCGAATTGCCCTTGCGCGAAGAGGAGAAGTTCAGCGCGCTCGACCTTAAGCGACTGTGCCAGCACCTGGAAGAGACGGGCTTTTTGCATCACACCAAGGACGGCTGGCACTGGCTCTCGGAAAGCTATCCGGCGGACGCGCTCAGCCTGCGGTCAATCTCCTCTGACAATTTTGTGATTGTTGACAACACGCGCGAACCCCGCGTGATTGGCGAGACGGATTTTACCAGCGCACTCACCACGCTGCACGAAAAGGCCATCTACATTCAGGACGGCGTGCAATACCACGTGGAGCGCCTTGACTACGACGACCGCAAAGCCTATGTCCATCAGGTGGATTCCGAATATTTTACCGACGCCATTTCCTACACCAAAATCAAAATTCTGGAAACGTTTGATTCCGGAACCGCCGGCGCCGCGCGCAAGAATCACGGCGAAGTCCAGGTGAATACGCAGGTGGTGGGATTCAAGAAGATCAAGTTCTACACGATGGAAAACATCGGCTCAGGTGAGCTGACCCTGCCCGAACAGGAGATGCACACCACGGCGTTCTGGCTCACACTGCCGCGCCCGATGATGGAGACATTGCCTTACAGCTCCACCGACCGGCTCGATGGCGTGAACGGCCTCGCCAACGCTCTGGGCGCTATTGCCACACTGCTGGTGATGTGCGACGCTCGTGATTTGGGAACCTCCGTGGGCGAAAATGCGGAATTGGAAGTAGAGCCGGGCTTTAGCCCGGAAGGCGCCGCCCTAAAGGGAGACGCAACGTCGGGGGAAAATGCTGACTCGGAAGTTTTCGGCGAACCCAAACCCGAACGCGCGCAACCAGGCAAGCGCACCGTCGTGCGAAAGATCTTTGAGCCCAACATCTATCTTTACGATTCCTACCCCGGAGGCGTGGGGCTGAGCGAGCCGCTGTTTCGCTTGAGCGAATCGTTGCTGCGAAAAACTCATCAGCTCATCTCGGAATGCCCCTGCCCCACCGGCTGCCCTTCGTGCGTCGGCCCGGCGGGAGAGATTGGGGAAAAGGGAAAAGAAGTGGCGCTGGAAATTCTGCGGCAGATGGTGAAAGCTTAAGCCATCAGCATTCAGCGATCAGCGTTCAGCGACAAACCGCTTTTGAGCTGACAGCTGATGGCTGAATGCTGCTTTTAATCAATGAATTTAGACGAAAAACTTCGCCTGCTCAAGAACGCCTCGGCGCCCCGCGACCCTGACCGCGAGCTGGAGCAGACGCTGGAGTTTCTGCGCCGCATGGATAAGCCGCCGGAGCCGCGCAAGCTCCCCGCGCAGCGCGTGGCCAAGGGGATTGAAGAGTACGTTGAGGGCGTGTTGGAGAAGAACGACCTGGGTGAATACTTTGTGGCGCGCCAGGCGTTCCCCTTTGGACGGCCCTACGGCAAACTGCGCATCAGTGATATCTCCGTTGCTGACCTGAGCCCGCTGAATCTGCTCTTTCCCCAGGCCACGCTGCCCGCGCCCGAACGGCTGATCTACCTTGACACCGAGACCACGGGGCTTGCGGGCGGCACCGGAACCTGCGCCTTCCTGATTGGCATTGGCACGTTAGAAGTAACACAATTCGTAGTCAGGCAATTCTTTTTAAGGGATTATCCAGAAGAGAAAGCCATTCTGCACGCGCTGGCGGAAGTTTTGGGGGCATTTGATGGCATTGTGACTTACAACGGCAAGACGTTCGATATACCCCTGCTGGAAACGCGCTATGCCCTGGCGCGCTTAAAGTCGCCGTTCACGCGCTTGCTGCACCTCGATGCGCTCCATCCGGCGCGGCGGCTGTGGAGGCTGCGTCTTGAAAGCTGCAAGCTTCAGGATCTGGAGAGCGCAATTCTGGGGATTGAGCGCGAGGGCGACGTGGCCGGTTCGGAAATCCCCGCCATCTACTTTGATTACCTGCGTGCCGGCGATGCGCGCGGACTGCAACCGGTGTTCCATCACAACGCGCTCGACATCATGACGCTGGCCGCCATCACCGTGGAGCTGGCGCGGGCCATGGGCGACTCGAGCACGCTTGATTCGCCGGTGGACCTCTTCAGCCTCAGCCGCATGTTTGAATTTGCGGGCTCAAGGGAACAATCCGTCGCCACCTGCCAGCAAGCGCTGACGGTTGGCTTGCCGGAAGAGATTGAAGCCCGCGCCCTGCACCAATTGGCCACGCAGTACAAGCGGCAGCGCCAACATGATTTGGCCGTGGAAAAGTGGCTGGAACTCTCGCGCCGGGCGTCGCCACTGGCGCTGGAAGCCTTGGAGGAATTGGCGATTCACTACGAGCATCACCGCCGCGATCCGAAGAGTGCTATTGAGTTCACCCTTGCTGCGCTCGAATGGTTGGAGCGTAGGGGCACCCCTGGCGGGCGCCCAGGGCAGGCACAAGACCTGCCCCCACAGTCTCTCCTCGCGCGCTTCACCCACCGCACGGAAAGACTGAAACGCAAGATCGCAAGAAACCAGAGCACCATTCACCTGCCGATTGCTTAGAGCTTCAGTTAGCGATAGCATGGCGGCGATCATGCGAATCCCCGATGACCATGTCGAGCGCCTCAATATGGCGGCACAGGCTGTGGAAAGTGAGGTCTTGGCCTCCAGTGCCCGGTGGTTCGTTCTCTTTGTCAATGCGCTGCTTATCTGGGGCTCACTATCTGTTCGTGACCGGTTCGACCCTCCGTGGATTGTACCGGTGTTCATTCTGTGCGCAATTTTCGCGGCGGGGAGTCTTTGGACGAATTGGCGATATAAATTATATGCGCTTGCCGTATTTTTGTTAGGGGTGTCCGTAGGCTCGCTGGTCTGTGGGAAGGTTTTTGATTCGGAGGGCGATCAATTTAGAACAATTGTATATGCTGGCATTTTCGGGATCCCTTACTTGCTGGCAGCTCGCCGCTATGCAACCGCCCATGCTCCTGGACGGGAAAAGGAGCAAGCCCAGGCAGAATCCTGCTGGGAAATTTTGCGCACGCCTGAGAGGTCCGAAGGAGTCATCCAGTTCTCAACGGGAAGTTTCTGGACGAATAGCAATGAATATCGCTTATTGAACCGGGGGTCATATTGGGCGGTGGCAAGATTTCATCGAGGATTCGCAAGAATCTTGCCGAAATTCAGTATCGTGGGGCCAGACGCCGTCAAGTTCATGGTCCTGCCTGATGGTGAAATGATGGTAAGCATCGGTTCCGACACGATGCGAGCCTTCAATGTCTCCCCGCCTATGTTTGGCCTCGGCCACGTTGAGACCCAGCCAAAGACCGCAGCGTAATTTGGCAAGGCATGCCGGAACAACATTCAAACGCGTTCACCACAGAGCGCACAGAGCGCACAGAGGGCACAGAGAAGAGGCCACTGAGTCTTTCTCAGTGCCCTCTTTGGTGAAATCCTTTTTCTCTTCCCAAGCGGGCGCGACAAGCCCACTTTTGACTTTTGCATTTTGCCTTTTGACTCGCTTTTTTGGAGCCTCAAATCTGCATCAGAACCAACCTGGCACTGCCGCCCTACCGCCGCAACCGGCACTGCGGCGTATCCTTCACTTTCGGGTTCACAAAGTTCATGGGATATTCGCCGCGAAGAATCTGCACGGCCTGTTCCGACGTCTGCTGGCGCATGATGGCGTAGGACTCAATGCTCAGCGAAGCGTAATGGCAGGTGAAGACAACATTCTCAAACTCCGCCAGCGGATGGGGCAACTGGATGGGTTCCTGTTGCAGCACATCGAGGCCGGCGCCTGCCAGGTGTCCGGAGGCGAGGACGGCGGCCAGCGCGGCTTCATCCACCACGGGACCACGCGCCACATTCACCAGAATGGCTTGGGGCTTTAGGAGCGCCAAGGTGTGGGCGTTGATCAGGCCGCGGGTCTGCGGCGTATCCGGCACGTGTAGGGAAAGAATATCGGCTTGGGGCAACAACTCCTCCAGGCTCATCAGGGTGATGCCCGCGGCTTTGGCGGCTTCCGCATTGGCGTAGGGATCGTAGGCAATCGTCTTCAGCCCCAACCCCTGAGCCTTGGCGGCAGTGGAGCGCCCAATCTTGCCCAACCCAATCAATCCCAGCGTCTGCCCGCGCAACCGCCGCATGGGCAGCAGAATGGCGTCCATGCCGGGAACCCATCCACCGCTTCGCGATTTGCGGTCGGCCAGAACGATCTTGCGCCCCACGGCAAGGATCAGTCCAATGGTATGCTCGGCCACTTCATCCGAACAGAAGTCCGGAATATTGCCCACCACGATTCCCAGATCCGTGGCGGCGTCAAGATCGATGTTGTCCACGCCAATGCCCAGGCGCGCAACGCCCTTCAAGTTCGGCAGTGCGGAAAAGAATTCACGCGACAGGCGCGCGCCTCCCACCACCACGACCTCCGCAGCCGAGGCGATCTGGATGCGCTCTTTATCATCGGCGGCGCGGGCGAAGCGGACGCTCCCGCCATTCCTGCGAATCAACTCTTCGTCGAGCCCGCACACCGGACCCGCTTCTCTTTCAGTAAAGACCACAAGCTTCTCAGCCATGTTATGTTTTCCTCTCTTGTTCCAATCTTTAAGAATATACGAGGCGGGGGGAATAAATCACGCGGGGAATTGAACAGGGGCGCGCTGGAAATTTGAACTACGATTTTGTGGATAGACTCAGAACGCGCTCCGAATGTGCCCCCGATGTGCAGCGGATGGGTCGTTTTAAGGGATCGCGCCGTTGAAATTCTCCAAACCCGTCATGGGCTGGGTGTTATCCAGGAAAATGTGCTGGATTTAGCTGCCAAAAGGGGGAAAGATAACGCGCAGGGACGCGGCTGGGCTTTTGGGAAGGATAGCCCTTAGGGTGCGCGTGACGCTGCCTTGCAGAAGTTCTTGTGTAGGGGTGTCTTCCCGATGGCGCCGTTTCCCCAAAACAATCATTCCTTTTTGCCCAGTCAACGCACTGGTGGGATTTATATGGACTACGGTCCGCTGTTCGCAGCGATGCGGGAAAGGAAATGGGTACTATTGCCCCATGCGATCAGGGTCGAGGGCGAAGTTGCGAAGGCCAATCTTTTCCAAGTCTCAGATGGCTACGTCATTCCTGTAGTGATGGGAGGATCAGCGCCCAGCGCCAAGGTGACGATCAGCAGCATCGCAGAGATTCATGAGGGCAAGGCGATCCATTGCGAACTCCTCTATCCCGGCGACACCGAGTGGAAGGAATTCGGATTCAGCAAGGGGAGCAACTCGATTACCGTGACGGTTCCGCTGCAACGGGGCTGCGCCATGATCAAGCTGCGCTCAGAGTAGAGTTCGAGGAGTTATGCAGTACATTTCAGGTAGAACGCACAAGAAATTATCATACTCAAGGAAGCGAATAGGTCTCACGGTATGCCCTTTCAAACACATCATTCACAACCTGCTTTGCACAACGCCATGTGGCCCGGCGTGGTGGGGAAGGGCCCTGGTTCCGAGCCCTCCATTGATCTTGACACCATGCTGAAGCTAACGGCCGCTGCGGAGGTTGAAGGCGTTAAATTTGACGGCGTCGACCTTTTTCTGGCGCTGCCACACACCGACATCGATTCCAGCGATGATGACCTGAAGAGGCTCACTCATAAAGTCGCCGCTCTTGGGCTGGTAATCGGCTCGCTGGTTGCTCCTGTGTGGGAAGGCACGGGCGGCGGCCGCGCCATGGGAAGTCAGGACGAGCGGAAGCGTTTTCTCACGCAAATTCGCAAGGCGTGCCGCATCGGCGGGAAATTGCGCGATTTGGGCGTCCGGCATTACGGCATCATTCGCATCGATTCCGCCTGCAACACGGCGGAATGGGCGACGGATCCGGAGACCAATACGAAGCGTATTGCGGATACTTTTCGCGAAGCATGCAGCATTGCCGAAGAACACGGAGAGAGGCTGGCGGCGGAAGGTGAAATCTGCTGGGGTGGGATGCATAGCTGGAAGCGCATGGTCCAACTCCTGGAACTGGTAAATCGGCCCCAGACGCTGGGCTTTCAGGCGGACATGGCTCACACGCTTCTCTTCACGCTCGGTTACAACGCGCCAGAGGACCGGTTCTTGCCCGAACCGTTTGATTGGACCCGAGCGGAACAATTTAATGAGGCATTGCGTTTGCTCACCAATGCCCTTCGACCTTGGACCATCGATTTTCACGTCGCCCAGAACGACGCGACAGTGAAAGGCTCGGGGTCGCACGACAAGACAGGACGCCATTGCCTGCCAGACGATCCCAACGGCAAACTCGACATCGTGCGCCACGCGGGCTACTGGATGCTCGACGAAAAAGGCAAGCCTACCCGCGCCTTTCAGCACATCTGCTGGGATGGTTGCATGTTTTCCAATAGCGTGATGATGGATCCAAATACCTGGCGCGACATCCTTGCCACCATGATCGTCGTTCGTGAAGAAAATGGCTGGGATTGACCTTTCACGGCACACCACCTTGTACAACAGGAGTGAGATGAACAAACCGCGATTAAACATCGGCATCGTCGGATATGGTTTTATGGGCCGGACGCATTCCAACGCCTTCCGCAGAGTACCAAACTTTTTCGATGTTCCCTATGAACCGGTGCTGAAGGCCATTTGCGGGCGCAACCAGGCGCGGGCCGAGGCTTTCCAACAAACCTGGGGCTATGAATCGGTGGAAACGGACTGGCGAAAACTCGTCGGGCGGAGAGACATCGACGTCATCGATATCGCCAGTCCCAATGACACCCATGCCGAGGTGGCCATCGCCGCGGCCCAGGCGGGCAAAGCGGTCCTTTGCGAAAAGCCGCTGGGCCGGAACGCCGCCGAGTCCAAGGCCATCGTTGCCGCTGCCGAGAAGGCGGGCGTGCCCAACATGGTCTGGTACAACTATCGCCGCGTGCCCGCGGTGAGGCTGGCCAAAGAACTGATCGGCGAGGGACGCTTGGGCCGCGTCTTTCACTATCGCGCCAAATTCCTTCAGGATTGGACGATTTCAAAGGACCTGCCCCAAGGCGGGGAGGCGTTGTGGCGACTCGATGCGGCGGTCGCGGGAAGTGGCGTCACTGGCGACCTGCTTGCTCACTGCATTGATACTGCCATATGGCTGAACGGATTCATTGATTCGGTGGCTGCCGTCACCGAGACCTTTATCAAAGAGCGCAAACACAATCTGACGGGGAAGATTCAAGAAGTCGGAATTGACGATGCCAGTACGTTCCTGGCGCGGTTTGCCAACGGCTCGCTGGGAAATTTTGAAGCGACGCGATATGCGCTCGGGCACAAGGCTCTGTACACGCTTGAAATCAACGGAGAGAACGCATCGATAATTTGGGACCTGGAAGATCTTCATCGGCTGCAATATTTCGACTATCGCGATGAGGGGAAATTGCGAGGCTGGCGATCGATCCACATCACGGATGGCGATCATCCCTACATGAAACACTGGTGGGTGCCCGGTTTGCAAATTGGATACGAACACACGTTTGTGCATCAGGCAGCGGATTTCTTGTGCGGGTTGGCCGAGGGGAACGTACCGGGACCGAGTTTTCTTGACGGGTTGGCTACCGATTACGTCACCGACGCCGTCCTGACCGCCGCCAAGAGCAGCGCGTGGGAAAAGGTGGGCAACCCGCAATAGTGTTCTTAGGCAACTGGTGCACAGATTCCTACGGTTGCGGCAGAAGCTCAATTTTGGCTGCCATGCTCGTGGCCGGCTGCCGCTCGAATGCCTTGCGGAATTCGGCAAGAGGAAACGCTTCAATCTGGAGCTTCTCCAAACCCATCTGGGGCAGAAGGCTGACGGCGCGTTCATGCGTGTAGGGGTTGATGAACGAACCCTTCACGGTGAGCTCACGCGCGTAGATGTCAAACGGCCGCACCGTGGCCGTGGCGTGCATGGGGGCGCAACCAAATACCAGAATCGTACCTCCGCGGGCGGCCATGTTGATGGCTTGCGAAAAAGTGGCGGATGAGCCCACAGCATCGACGACGAAGTCGAACCCTTCGCCGTGGGTCGCCGCCAGGGCTTGGGTTTCGCCCTCCTGTTTCGGGTCCACGACGGTATCCGCGCCAAATTCCAACGCGCATTTTCGGCGGAATTCCTGCGGCTCACTCGACACGATCAATCCTGCTCCCGCCAAACGCGTAAGGCGCGTCAGCATGAGGCCAATCAGTCCGGCGCCAATCACCAGCACCGTGGACCCGGACTGAATGGCCGTGCGGTCCATGCCGTGAATACAGCAGGAGAGCGGTTCGGCCAGACAGGCCAGTCTCGCATCCAGACCCGAAGGCATACGGTAAACCACTCGCGCCGACGCCACCATCGCTTCAGCAAATCCCCCGTCAATGTGCACGCCGTAGGCACAAAGGTTGGGGCACAGATGTTCGCGGCCGGTGCGGCAATATCGGCATGCCCCGCAATAGGTGTTCGGCTGGACCGTCACCAGGTCGCCTTCCACCAAACCCTTCACTCCCGCCCCCACTGCATCAATGATGCCTGCCACTTCATGGCCTAATACCACGGGCGACGCGGCCGGAAACTCACCTTTGAAGATGTGTGCGTCAGTCCCGCAAAGCCCTGCTGCGAGCGGGCGCAAACGAACTTCACCCGGCTTGGGATTAGGCACGGCAAGCTGCTCCAGTCGGAGGTCGCCGGGGGCGTGGAAGCGCATGGCCCACATGGTTGAGCCGAAGGATGAGAGAACGGGTAAGTTTGAAGACCCAAGCATGATATTTCCTCCTGCAATAGAGCCGAGCTCGAGCCCGCCATGCCGCTCTAACGGCGTCCCTTGTTTTCTCGTTCGCACACTGGAGCACTCATCAAGGCGTTGAAGGGCGGGCCAGTGCCTTCCCCAAAGCGTTGAATAGATGCGTGGATTCAGAACGAATGCGCAATGCCACCTGGTGGCCAATTCTCACCTGCGTGTCACCATCGGTCTGTGCCACCAGTCTTGTTTCATCTACCATGCGAGTGTGGAGATATGCCCGCGGGCCCAGGTGCTCCAACACCTCCACCTCGCCTTGCAATACGGCGTCTGACGGGCTGACTGGCGCCGGACCCATGCCCGGCAATTCCTCCAACGTGAGGTGCTCCGGTCGAATTCCCAGTTTCAGTTTTTCACCGGGACTCGGCGCTTCAAGTGGCATGGGGACCACCAAGCCAACGCCATTCGAGAGAGTCAGCCTCAGGGTTTGGTTGTTCGCGGATTGGACCACGGCATCGAGGAAGTTCATCTTTGGCGCGCCAATGAATCCTGCAACAAAAAGCGTTGCGGGGTGCTGATAGAGTTCGAGCGGTGATCCCAATTGTTCCACCTTACCCTGGTTCAGCACCACAATCCTGTCTGCCATGGTCATGGCTTCAAGCTGGTCGTGGGTGACGTAGATCATGGTGGTGTTGAGTTCGCGGTGCAGCCGGGCCAGTTCAAGCCGCATTTGACCTTGCAGCGAAGCGTCAAGATTGGAAAGCGGCTCATCCAGCAGAAAGGCCTTGGGTTGGCGAACCATGGCACGGCCAATGGCAACGCGCTGCAATTGGCCTCCGGAAAGCTGGCCGGGCTTGCGTTCCAGCAGTGCCTCCATCTCCAGGACGCGGCCCACGACGCGCACTTTTTCATCACGTTCAGCCTTGGGAACTCCGGCCAGGCGCAGGCTAAAGCCCATGTTTTCCGCCACGGTCATGTGGGGATAGAGCGCGTAACTTTGAAAGACCATCGCCAGGCCACGCTGGGACGGCGGAACATCCTGCGCTGGCACGCCATCGATCAGAACATCTCCTTCCGTAACTTCCTCTAACCCCGCAATCATACGCAACAAGGTGGATTTGCCGCATCCCGACGGCCCCACGAAGGCCATGAATTCATGGTCCTCGATCAACAGATCGATGCCATGGATCACTTCGTGGCCGCCAAACTTCTTGCGCACGTTTCTAAGTTCCACGGTGGCCATAATTACTATGCTCCTGTTTACTTCACCGCACCAAAGGAAAGGCCGCGCACTATTTGCCGCTGGCTGACCCATCCAAAGATCAGGATGGGAGCAATGGACAGTGTGGAAGCAGCCGAAAGCTTGGCCCAGAAAAGGCCTTCGGGGCTGGAAAACGATGCGGTGAATGCGGTGAGCGTCGCGGCTTTCACCGTGGCAAGGTTTAAACTCCAGAACGCTTCATTCCAACAGAGAATGATCGAGAGCAGCGCCGTCGCCGCGATTCCGGGCGAGCAGAGCGGCAACAGAACGTGAATCAACTCCTCCCCCTGCGTGGCGCCGTCCATCCGACTGGCTTCAAGAATCACGCCTGGCACTTCGCGGAAATAAGTGAAGAGCATCCACACGACGATTGGCAGAACGCTGAGGCTGTCAATCAGTATCAATCCGAAATCAGTGTCGAGTAGGCCGAAATCACGCCATAGGAGGTAGATGGGAACGAGAACGCCCACAGCGGGAAGCATTTTGGTGGAGAGCATCCAAAGCAGAATGCCGCGAGTGCGCCGCGTGGGGAAAAAGGCCATGCTGTAAGCAGCAGGAATGGCCAGCGCCAAAGCCAGCAAAGTTGAGCCCAGCGAAACCACGATGCTGTTCCGCGCAAAAGCCAGGTAGTCCGCGCGCGCGAGGACGGCACGATAATTCTCCAACGTTGGGTGGAAGAACAAGGCGGGCGGCGTGGCGACGGCGGTAATTTCCGTCTTGAAGCCGCACAGGAACATCCACAGAATGGGAAAGAACATTCCCAGGGCGACCGCCCAGCCCATGATGGATAGCCCACCAATCCCCAAGACTGTCCGCTTCATCCCAAATCCTCCAGGTTGCGCCCGACAATTCGCATGAGAAATATGGCCACGAAATTCGCAAGCACGATGGCGACCACACCTCCCGCAGAGGCACGTCCGACGTCAAAGCTCAACAGGGCATCGCGAAAAATCAGGTAGGCCAGATTGGTGGAGGCAAGCCCGGGGCCGCCGCCCGTGGTGACATAAATTTCGGCAAAGAGGCTGAGGAAGAAAATAGTCTCGATCATGGCCACAACTGCCATGGGCCGTAGCAGATGGGGCAACTGAATATGGCGGAAAAGGGCAATGGGTCCGGCGCCATCGAGGCGTGCCGCCTCCATCTGATCGCGACTCAGTGAGTGCAACGCCGGCAACAGAATCAGCACGGCAAAGGGAGTCCATTCCCAGGCGAGAATCAATACGATGGAAATCAGGGGCATGCGCGAGAAGAATTCAATGGGGCGAAACCCCAGGGTGTGCGCCACCCATGCGAAAAGTCCAAAGACTGGGTTCATCAGCATGTTCTTCCAGATCAGCGCACTCACCGTGGGCATCACAAAAAAGGGAGCGATCACCAGCAGGCGGCAGATATTACGGCCGGGAAAATCCTGCTCCAGCAGAATGGAGAAAAGAGTGCCAAAAATCAGCGTGATGGCGAGCACCAACCCCACCAGCAACAGCGTGTTGCCCATCGCCACCCAAAGCGCCCGATGGCTCAGCAGGTCGCGATAATTATGCCACCCGGCAAAGGTGTTTTTGCCTGGGCTGAGCAGGTTATAATGCTCGGCGGAAAACCAGAGTGTCATGACCAGGGGCACGATCATCCACAAGAACAATGCCGCGACGGACGGCGCCAGCAGTGAGCGGGTGTGGAGGTGGCGGGCGGGTTTGGCGGTGGGATCCCCGGTCACTGGCGTGTTCTCCCCTCCATATCGCGCTCGGCCTCAGCTTGTGCAAGCTCCAGCGCCTGCTGAACCGTGGCGCGTCCTGCCAGCGCGGCGCTAATCTCCTGCCCAACCTCCGTGCCCATGGCCTGAAACTCTGGAATGCCCACGTACTGGATTCCCACGTAGGGAACTGGCAGCACGCTCGGCTTGGTGTAATCCGCGTTCATGATCGATTCACGAACCAGCGGTGCGAAGGGAGCGGCAGCGAGGTAAGCAGGGATTTCATAGGTGGATTCGCGCGAGCCGGGAGGAATTCGAAGCCAGCCGAAGCGCCTGCCTACGGTGGCAACATAGTGGCGGCTGGTGGCCCACTTGATGAATTGCTTGCCCACGGCGGCGTGCTGGGACGAAGCGGGAATCGCCAGCCCCCAGGCCCATATCCATGCGGAACCACTGGGCACCTTGGCGATCGGGGCTTTGGCAAACCCGGTGGTGTTGGCCACGCGGCTCTGGCTGGGATCAAGAAAGTAGCCGGCAGCGGAAGTGGCATCAATCCACATGGCGCAATTTCCATTGGCGAAAAAGGCTCGATTCTCATTGTAGCCGTCAATGATGGCGCCAGGCGGCCCATAGCGGCCCAACAGGTCCACGTAAAAGCTCACTGCTTCTGTCCAGGGTGGGCTCAAAAGTTGCGGTTTCCAATCGGGGTCAAGCCAGCGGCCTCCAAATGTGTTCACCAGAGTGCTGATGTAAGCCATATTTTGGCCCCATCCCGGTTCGCCTCGCAGGCAAACGCCGTAAACACCGTGTTCCGGGTCGTGCAATTTCTGGGCGAATTGGCGAATCTGCTCATAACTTGGCTGCCGGGGCATTTCCAGCCCGGCCTTTTGGAAAAGGTCTTTGCGGTAATAGGTAAAACTGCTCTCTCCGTAAAAAGGCGCCGCATACATTCGGCCTTGATAGGAGAGGCCCTGCCGGATCACGTCGAAGATATCGTCGTAACCATAGTCCGCACCAAGGTCATCCAACGGGACCAGCCACCCGCGCTCACCCCACAGCGGCGCCTCATACGAGCCGATATTGATGACGTCGAAAGTGTTGCTGCCTGTGGAGATATCGATGGTCAAGCGCTGCCGCAGGACGTTCTCACCCAGCACCACCCAGTTCAGTTTCACCCCGCTCTCCTTTTCGAATTCCGGGGAGAGCTGCTGCATCAGGATCATGTCCGCGTTATTTACGGTGGCGACGGTCAGTTCCGGCCGGCGGTCCGGACGATAGAGAATCCAAGCGATGAGGGCGGCGCTCACCAACAGACCGAGCGTTTTCCAAGGGCGGCTGGAAAGTTGCATGGCAAATTCAGAGTGGCGGGGTCGCCGGGGTCTTGGCCACTGCACCCCATTTCGCAGGCCGAAGGGCAACAGTCTACCGCAGTGCCGCAACGCTTGCAAATCTGCTTGGAACCAGAGATTATCCCCATTCATCGTTCTATGGATTGAAAGAGGTTGGAATGCTGCGCGCTACCATGACCCGTCCTGGAAAAGTCGAATTCGGAGAAGTTCCCAAACCTGGCTTCGGGGCAGAAGATGTTCTATTGCGGATTCGCCGAATCGGAATCTGCGGCTCCGATGTGCACGTTTATCACGGCAAGCATCCTTACACGTCCTACCCGGTTGTTCAGGGCCATGAATTCTGCGGCGAGGTTGGCGAGGTCGGCCGCAGCGTGCATGGCTTTGTCCAGGGCGACCTGGTGACAGCTCCTCCGCAGATTGTCTGCGGCAAGTGCCTGCCATGCCGTGAGGGCCGCTACCACATCTGCGAAAACCTTAAAGTGATTGGCTTCCAGGCGCCGGGGGTTGCACAGGAGTTTTTCCCGTTCCCGGAATCTGCCCTGATGAAGTTGCCTGCGGCTTTCACTCCGGAACTCGGTGCACTGGTTGAACCCGCGGCGGTTGCAATCCACGCCGTCAGTCGCGCTGGAAGCGTCCTCGGGCTCCGTGTGCTGGTGCTCGGGGCGGGCCCGATTGGGAACCTGGTGGCGCAGGTGGCGCGATGGCGCGGAGCCAGACAGGTTCTGATTTCCGATGTCAGCGACCACCGCCTTTCCATTGCCCGGCAATGCGGAATTACCCACACCATCAATCCGAACAAAGATTCGTTGGAACTTCGCGTGTCAGAGGTTTTCAGTTCCGACCGCGCCGAGGTGGCCTTTGAATGCGTGGGGTTGGCGGAGACGGCCAACCAGGCTATTCTCTGCGTGCGGAAGGGCGGCACAGTCATCATCGTGGGAGTCTTCGGAGAACGCCCAGGATTTGATTTGGGACTCGTGCAGGACCGTGAGCTTGAGGTGCGGGGAACGTTGATGTATCAGCGGCAGGATTATGTGGATTCAATACGCTGCCTCGCCGGGAGCGGCATCAAAGCGGATCCGCTCTTGACGAGGAGCTTTCCTTTCCGGCAATACCCCGAGGCCTATGCGTTTATTGAGGAGAATCGCGAGGCAGTTATGAAAGTTATGATCGACTTGGACGATCTGGCGGAAGTGAAATGAATCCTTCCCCTGCCGCCGCGACCTCTGCCAATTGAACTAGCGGTAGTTTACTGCGAAAGTGCTAAAAAGAGGAGGAAGCGGTTGAATTCTCATGGAGTTAGCATGAGAGGGATGTATTACCCACGTGGCGTACTACCGAATTGTTGCAAGCCCAGGGT
>PLSX01000068.1 GCA_003165315.1 Acidobacteriota bacterium | reverse complement strand
AAAGGATGTCTTGGCATTAAACACTTAAGGCGGGGACTTCAAGCCATTCCCAGCCCGAATACACCGCCTTACCGCGGGTTCCGCCGGGAAACTCCGGGCTATTCGCCCTGAAATCCAGCCAGGGTCCGGCGCCGGTTGTGCCGCTTGGAGGAATTCCGAGCTTTGCTCATTGCCAATTTTGGGCGGCGCTCCTTTGACGCAGCCGTTTCAGTTCGGGCACATGCGCGGTTGACCTTGTGGCCAGGACGAACCGAGTTCTCACGTTGCACGCTACGGCCGCTATTCCGAGAGGATTTGATCAGTTCCCGCAGCTTGAAGCGCGCCTTGTGCAGTTGGGATTTTGACGTCCCTTCGCTGATGCCCAGCATCTTGGCGATCTCATCGTGCCGGTAGCCTTCGGCGTCGTGCAGCAGGAAGATCTCCCGGTATCCGGAAGACAACTGGCCAATGGCAATATCCAGGCTGATCTTGTCCACGGGGCTTGTGGGTGCGGCTGGAAAAGTCCCTACTATGGTAAGAACATCCCCTGCATCCTGGTCCGGTCCGGGGGGAGTATCAAACGAAGTCACCGCATCGCGCCACCGCCGAAGGCGGCGCAAACGCATGAGCACTGTGTTCACCGTCAATCGGTGCAGCCAGGTGGAAAAATTTGACTCACCTCGAAACGTGTGCGCCTTGCGGAACAACTGGAGAAAGACCTCTTGGGTCAGATCTTCCGCATCCTCAGGATTCCGCATCATGCGAAGGCACTGGCGATACACACGCCGCTCATACTTCTGATAGATGGCGTCAAATTCCTGAAGCAGTGCCGCTCCGGGCGACAGCGGAATCTCCTCTTGAGCCGAGGGCCATGAGTTCGCAGCGAAAGGTGCGGTTTCTTCAGGTTCACTGTGGCCAAGCCCAGCCATACATCCTTGATGACCAGCTTCAAGCTCAACGTCCAGATTGGGGTTCTCATTCTGGAATTTCAGTTCGTCATCCGGTAAGAGGTCCGCCACCCCCCCGGATGCGTTGGGCGAATAGCCCGGCATATGCCGGCGAATCCCACCATATCCCGGCGTTTCCGCGTTGGGTTCGATCTCAAATACCGGGGGTATTGCCTCCAAAATTGCGCTTCCCATGCCAACCTCCGTCTTTTCACTTCCGGTCTTGGCGGGGCGATACCGGAAAGCCCTCAGGTGTCCTAATTGTTGGGCCCCGAAATTCCAAAGAGCATCGCCATGAGAGCAGCCACCTCCTCGTTATGGGGAGTGGCCAACCGACTACCTTGCCATGGCCAGGAAATACATTTGATTGAGTAACTTAATCGTTATGCCTTAAAGTTATAGCTGATACGGGAAAGGGAAAAGGTTTAGGCTCGCGGAGGGGCACGCAAACCGTGCGCTTGAGGATCGCCGGTAAGGTCCGGCAGAGGTGACTCAATGAAAGGAAGATGGGGCTTAAATTCGGGCGAAATGACGGGAATTGCCGACTCAACAACCGCGCTTTCCACCGGAGCGAGTTCCTGAGCGCCGCTTTCCGTCATGCGGCTGGTCTTCGAGGTGTGCCAAGAGCTGGTGTTTTGCCCACGCGCGGCAACGCGAGATTCCGTGGAGAGCGTCCCAACGGTGATGATCAGAAGCGCGACGGCAACGAAGGCGACTCCACAAAGCCTCTTTGCAACACCGCTTCGCCTGCGGACTTCATGTCGATCCAATCTCAGCACTCGGTCGACCTCTAGTGGCATTGTTTCCGACTCTTCTAAGGCGATTCTACACCAACTTGTATGCGACCGCAAAGCCATATGCGAAGTCAAGCCGAATTGAAAGTCGGACATGATGTCCATATTGCTGTGAAGCCAAACTTCTCACTGAGGTTGCCTTGAAAGGAAAGAATGTCCGCCCATCATGGGGCACTTTGCCCCTTTAGTGCAGCAACCAGCACCGTCCGTCACCCTTCCTCAGTCTGCAGATCGCCACGGCCACCTCCGCCCTACGGAATTGTTTGAAATCGCAACTGCGATTTGACCTCGACAGGTAAGCGCAATAGCTCTTCTGTAACAGCTTGCCCCTCTATGGCAGCGCAACTTTTCGCCCTAGGAGGGGTTATGATAGGGGTAAGGGCACTCGAAAAGACGACTGATTTCCCTGGCCGAAGGGCTTGAGCCCTTATCCCTTCCCGCCGGGTCTATTCGCGAGGCATCGGCACCTTTTATGGAAGATAACGCGAACCCAAAACTCCCACTCGATTTGGCCGAATGGCACTTTCTTAGCCGAACCACGTTTGGACCGCGGCCTCAGGACGTGGACAAGCTCAAGCAGCTCGGTGTCAAAGGGTATCTGGACGAGCAGCTCCATCCCGAGAAGATTGATGACTCTGAGGTGGAGCAGAAGATTGCAGCCCTCCCCACGCTCACGATGAGTGCTGCGGAATTGATGGAGGACTTCCCCGCCCCCAAGCAGCGAAAGATTCAGGAGTCCAATCAGCAGCGAATGGAAGGGCAACCCGCAAAGCCTCCCGATCAGGATGCGATGGCCAAGCCGGCCGCTCCCGCAATGTCAACCATGGAACCCGACGGCCCCCGCCGAATCCTGATGGAATTGGGCCGCGAACAACTTTGGCGCGCCGCCTACAGCCAGCGCCAGCTCCAAGAGATGATGGTTCAATTCTGGATGAACCATTTCAATATTTATGCCGGCAAGGGAGTCGATAAGTGGCTGATGACTGCCTTCGAGCACGACACCATCCGGCCCCACGCCCTGGGAAACTTTTCCGACCTCCTCGCCGCCACGGCGGAGAGCCCGGCCATGCTTTTCTATTTGGACAATTGGTTAAGCGTTGCGCCCAAAGCGGCAGCGCCAAGACCCAACGCCAGGCGCCCACAAGCGGAACGCCGCGGACTGAACGAAAACTATGCGCGCGAGTTGATGGAGCTTCACACTCTTGGCGTCGACGGCGGCTACACTCAGCAGGACGTGCGGGAGGTGGCGCGCTGCTTTACTGGTTGGACCATCGACGGCCCGCGCCAGGGCGGCGGGTTCATCTTCCGGCCGCGCCTTCATGATGACGGTGAAAAGACGGTTTTGGGCCACAAAATCAAAGGCCCTGGCGGCGTCGAAGATGCAAGGCAGGTGCTGAAGATTCTGGCAGCGCACCCTTCCACGGCACACTTTATTTCGCTCAAACTCTGCCGCCACTTTGTGGCCGACGATCCGCCCGCATCCATTGTTGATCGTACTGCCCACACATTTGCCAAGTCGCATGGCGATATTTCCGCGGTTTTGCGGGAATTGCTGACCTCGCGGGAATTCAATTCCGAGGCCGCCTTCCGGGCCAAAGTGAAATCACCTTTCGAGCTTGTAGCCAGCTCGTTGCGAAGCTTGAGCGCAGAGACCAATGCCGACGCTCCCCTGATGGGCCACATCATGCACATGGGTCAGCCGCTTTTCCAATACCAGGCGCCCACAGGATTCCCTGACCGCGCCAACAATTGGATCAACACGGGGACCTTGCTGGCGCGAATGAACTTCTCCATGGCGCTCGCAGCCAACCGCATCCCCGGAACCCAGTTGAACCTGCAAGCGTTGACGCCTTCGGAAGATTCGCAGGCGGTCTGGAGTCACCTGGTGCAGAGGACCCTGGGCGGCAATGTTTCCGATCAAACCCAGTCCGCCGTAATGAAGAGTTTGGATGGATTGGACAAAGGGGGAAGCGGCATCCCGCTTAAATTCCCCCAGACCACGCTGATGGCCGCGCTGCTGATCGGGTCGCCGGAGTTTCAGAGGAGATAGGAAAAGAAGGCGTCAGGTTCCAGGTGTTAGGTGTCAGGCAGAACCAGGCATTAGGGATTAGGTTTTAGGGGTTAGGGGTTTGGGAAAGCAAGGTGTTAGGGAAGATCGAAAGGTTAGGGATTAAGTTTAAGGGTTCGGCGAAAACAGGCGATCAGCATCGACGGCAAGGCATCGGGTCTTTGAGGATTGGGAAATTAAGGAGTCAGGCGCATGGTGTATAGAAACACCACCTTCTTCCTAACCCCTAAAACCTAATCCCTAACCCCTCGCTTTTCCCTGGCACCTAAAACCTGACACCTAACACCTTCTTTTTTGTGAGGCTACATGAGCATCTCTCGACGCTACTTTTTGAAAAACTCGGGCCTCAGCCTTTTCGGGGCGGCCGTTGTTCCCAGCTTCTTGCGGCGGGCGGCTTTTGCCGCGGAGCAATCCAGCCGGAAGAAAATCCTCGTGGCCATCTTCCAACGTGGCGCGGCCGATGGACTGAACATCGTTATTCCGTTCGGTGAAAAGGATTATCACGCTCTGCGCCCAACTATCGCCATCCCGGAGCCCAGTACGCGTAGTGATGCAGGCCCCAGCGCGATTGATCTTGACGGTTTCTTTGGCCTGCACCCCAGCCTGTCGTCCTTAAAGCCTCTGTTCGACTCACGCCAATTGGCGATTATTCATGCCGCCGGCTCGCCGGACGCAACGCGCTCACACTTTGATGCGCAGGATTATATGGAATCGGCAACGCCGGGAGTAAAGTCCACCCCCGATGGCTGGCTGAACCGCTTTTTGCAAAGCGCACCGCAGGCAGACGCCACGCCCTTCCGTGCCGTGGCCTTTGCCGCCTCCACGCCGCGCACGATGATGGGCACCGCCCCATGCCTCTGCACCGAGGATTTACAGGGCTTCCACCTGGCAGGCAATGCCATTCATCCCGCTCGCGGCGTGCAATTGCTGGCTGGAGCTTTTGAAGAGATGTATGCCTCGGCCCCGGACCATCTGCTTTCCAGCACCGCTCATGAGACGTTTGAAGCCATCTCCACCCTTCAGCGTATTCAGATTGCCGAATACAAGCCGGAAAACGGCGCCCAATATCCGCGCGGCCCCCTGGGAAAAAGCTTGAAGCAGATTGCTCAACTCATCAAATCGGATGCCGGCCTTGAGATTGCTTTTACGGAAGTGGGTGGCTGGGACCATCACGTGAACGAAGGCGGAGTGAATGGCCAGCTTGCCAGCCGCCTGAAGGAATTTGGCGATGCCCTGGCGGCGTTTAATCAGGATCTGGGTGACCGCATGGCGGACGTCACGGTCCTCACCATGTCGGAGTTTGGGCGCACCGCCCGCGAGAACGGCAACCGCGGAACCGACCACGGGCATGCCAATGCCATGTTCGTAATGGGCGGACCAGTGAAGGGTGGCAAAGTTTACGGCAAGTGGCCGGGGCTCAAAGAGCATCAGCTCCACGAAGGACGCGATCTGGCGCTGACTTCCGACTTTCGCGATGTCTTTGCGGAAGTGGCCACCCGCCATCTCGGAGTGACCGACACCGCAGGTATCTTCCCCGGCTATGCAATTTCGCCTGCGCGGTTCCACGGGTTCCTGGGGTGAGAATTATGATCCGATCAGTACAGCAGTCCTTTTTGCAGGGCTTCGGCTGACCGGCCGAGGGGTTCCAGAAGTTGCTGAGCTCCACGCGCCATCAGCCCCAGTTCCGTGGTGGTTTGGAACCACTGGAAGCCCCAGTCGATATACTTCTTGATCATCTCCGCATCTTTGACCGGCAATCCAACATACTTGCCATTGGCTTTGGCGGCGGCTGCCACACGCTTCAAGCCTTCCTGAACGCGGGGATGCCCTGTATTTCCGCGCAGACCCATGGAGAAGGAGAGGTCGCTGGTTCCCACAAAGAGAACGTCCACGCCGGGCGTGGCTGCAATCGCCTCCACATTCTCCAACCCCAACTCCTGCTCAATGATGCCCACGACGATCACGTTGTTGTCAGCAAATGTGTGGTAACCCTCGGGCGCGGGCCAGCGGAATGACGCCAGAGCCGGCCCCGAACCGCGCTTGCCGAGCGGAGGATACTTGCACGCCGCTGCCGCCTGCTGCGCCAGTTCAGGGGTGCTGCAGAACGGGAAAATTACGCCCAGGGAGCCCGCGTCCAGAACGCGCTTGGCGGTCCACAGTTCATTCACGGGCACCCGCGTAATCGGCACCGCCTTCAGACCGCGTGTTGCCAGCACGATGTTGCGTAACGTTTCAAGCGTGATGGGACTGTGCTCCATCTCGATCCAGAGGAAATCAAAACCCAGCGCCGCCACCTGGGCTGCGGTCTCCGCGCTTGCCACTGTAACGGTGCTCCCAATCACGGCTTTCCCTTCAGCGAGAGCGATTTTGAGAGGATTGACAATGCCGCCCGAAACGGGAGTATTTTCAGCAGACATGAACATTCTCCTTATAAGTCAAGAATTAACCGCCACAAGTTTAAGTCAGGCGTTCAGGCTTCGTCCATGGAAAAGCAAACAGTGTTAAAGTATGGGGCACGCAACGTCACGGAGGGAGAATTGGCTCACGCTAAAGTTGATGTGGTTGGTCTGGGTCTGAATGCGACGGACACGGTGATGACGGTTCCCAAGTTTCCTGCGCTGGGGGGAAAGGTCCGCGTGGTGGGAGCGTCCATGCAGGCCGGGGGGCAGATGGCGACGGCAATGGTCACATGCAGTCGCCTGGGGTTGAAGGTCCGGTACATTGGAAAGGTTGGAGACGACCCCGGCGGCCGGTTCCAGCTTGACAGCCTGCGCCGTGAGGGTTTTGAAATGGGGCACATCAAGTTGATGCGCGGCGTTCCTACGCAGTACGGCTATATCATCGTCGACCAGGCAACGGGTGAGCGCACCATTTTCTGGGATCGAGACGCCAGGCTGACGGTTCAGCCCGAGGAGATTACGCCCGCGGCCATCACCTCCGCACGCCTGCTCCATCTGGATGGCTGCGATGTGGATTCCGCGCTGGTGGCGGCACGAGTGGCCCGCCGGGCGCGAATTCCGGTGGTGGCGGACCTCGACACCGTTTACAAGAACGTGGAAAAGCTTTTCCCCTATATCGATTACCTGATTGCCTCCACGCAATTCCTGCCGGCGGTGACTGGCCACGCAGACCCCTTTAAGGTGCTGGAAAACATGGCAAGCGTCTATCACGTGCGCACGCCAGGCATGACCCTGGGCCGCGATGGCGCCCTGGTTTACCATGAGGGCCGGTTTCTCTATTCGCCTGGATTCGTCGTGGAGACAGTGGATACGACGGGCGCGGGCGACGTCTTCCACGGCGCATTTTCCTACGCACTGCTGGCGGGATGGGAAATTACCCGCGCGCTCGACTTCTCCAACGCCATGGCCGCGCTGAATTGTACGGTGTTGGGCGCGCGCGGTGGAATCAAGTCCCAGGCAGAGGCGGAACAATTGATGGCCACGGGGGCAAGGCATGTGAACAAAATGTATTGCTCCGGACCAACTGTGTAAGCACAGCGCCTTGCAGTGCGGCCGCGATGCGGCCACCTTTTCCTGGAGTGCCAAATAACGTCGGAACTCCGGTTTACTGGGTGTCTTGAAGGCGGCAGTTTCGCGGTCTCACTCCCAGGAGGATGAAAGATGTCTGCTCCACTCAGCCCAAGCAGCGCAAATTCACCGGCCGGTTCCGCCTTGATTACAGGGGCCTCCAGCGGCATTGGAGCTTGCTTTGCCCGGGCCCTGGCAGTACGCGGCCGGAATCTGGCGCTGGTGGCGCGGTCGAAGGATAAGTTGGAGGCGCTGAAGAGCGAACTCGCACCAGGCCATTCCCTACGAATTGAAGTGATTGAGCAGGACCTTAGTCTTGAGGGCGCGGCACAGCGGCTGGCGACCGCCCTTGATGAACGTGGGATTGCGGTGGACCTTCTGGTGAACAATGCGGGGTTCGGCGCCCACGGCCAATTCTGGAAGTTGCCGCTGGATCGGCAGGCAGAAATGCTCCGCTTGAACATCGCAACGCTCACCGAGCTCACCTACCTGCTGCTGCCCGCCATGCTGGAGAGGCGTGGAGGAGGTGTCATCAACATATCTTCCACCGCCAGCTTTCAACCCGTGCCCTACAGCAGCGTGTACGCCGCCACCAAAGCCTACGTCACCAGCTTTTCCATGGGGCTGGCGGAGGAGGTTCGGGGATATGGCGTAAAGGTACTGGCACTGTGCCCAGGCGGCACGGCTACCAATTTCTTTGAAGCCGGGAAATTCAGCAAGACCGATTTCCCCGGCGGTTTGGCATCGCCGGAGGATGTGGTGGAAGCCGGCTTGCGGGCGTTTGACGGCGGCAGGAGCGTAGCCATCACCGGGTTCATCAATCAGGCCATGGTGTTCGCAGAGCGCCTGGTGTCACGCCGGTTCACGGCTGTCCAGGCGGGCAGGACGTTTCGACCCAAGGGGCTCGATGATGGAACAAGATCCAACGAATGAATTGTGCGGGCAGTCTGAAAGCTGGAAGGTGTTGGCGTGCGCTCGCAGCGGCAATCGCCTCGGACTGCCGAGCCGCGAAATTGGCACCTTCAATCCAACAAGAAGTTTAAGTGCGGCAGTCCTGCGGCCACACTGCTGGGCGCAATAATTGTGGCTTCAATGATCAAACGAAACCCGGTTCTGAATTTTACCCTTTTCACCGCCTTGGCGTGTACGTTCCCCGCCGCTTTGAGGGCACAGGGAAGCCCCGCACCGCCGAAAACGGAAGGCATCATCTCCTTCGACAGTGAAATTGCGGTAAGTCCAGACAGCACTCTCCAGGTACGGGAAAGTATCACGGTGCTGGCCACGGGCGGGCAAATCAAGAATGGAATTTACCGGGAAATTCCTACAAGCTACAACGACCGCTTTGGCAATCCCTACCTCATCCATTTTGAAGTCCTTTCAGTAAACCGTGACGATCAACCGGAAGATTTTCACCTGGAGCGGCTCGCGAACGGACTGAGGATCTACATGGGGAACAGCGGCCAACCGATTCCTCCCGGTGAGCACACCTATGAACTCGCCTACACGGTCAATCGCGAGATAGGTTTCTTTTCCGACTATGATGAACTTTATTGGGACGTGACCGGCAACGGGTGGAAATTCCCCATTCAGGCCGCCACGGCCACTGTTCATCTGCCCAGCGGCATCGCGCAGGGTGCCATCCTGATGGATGGCTACACGGGGCGGCAGGGCTCAGTGCAAAACGACTTTACGGCCTCCGCTGATGGACAAGGCAACGTCACTTTTCGCACCTCCCGCCCTCTCACGCCCTCGGAAGGCTTGACGCTGGTGGTTCGCTGGCCCAAAGGGTTCGTTCATCCCCCTACAGAGGCGCAGAAGCACCAATACTATCTGGATGACAACCAGCCCAGCCTGGTTGGCCTGTTGGGGCTGGGCGTGATCCTTGTCTACTACATCCTGGTGTGGTTCATCGCGGGACGCGGGCTTTCCCGGGGCGAAACGGTGCCTCGCTCCGAGCCTCCCCGGGGATTTTCTCCCGCCGCCCTGCGCTACATTTGGCGACTGGCCTATGACCAGAAAACAATGGTGGTGAATCTGGTGGACCTGGCGGTGAAGAAACAGTTGGCCATATTGGAGGACGCAACCGGATCCTACATTTTGGGCCGGGTAAAAACACGTCGACATGCGAGGATCGATCCTGGGTCGGGTCCCGCCGTACCAGCAGAGGTGACGGGCGATGAGACGCTCGTGCTGGAAAGAGTGTTTGCGGGGGGCGATCCCATTCCCCTGAAGCCCCGCAATCATGCCCTGGTGGGAGGCGCTGTGGAAGCGCTTCACCAGCATCTGCGCGCCAAGTTGGATTGGGTCTATTTCCGCATCACCAGCCGGTACGTTGTTCCCGGCTTGTTGATTTCATTGGCGGCGGTCATTCGTTCCGGCCTCGCCATCCAGGGAGTACAAAAAGTAGCCCTGGTCCCGGTAGCTACCGGAGTCCTGTTGTGGAGCGTTGCCTGTCTGGCGATGGCGGGGATTGCCGTTGGCACGTGGCAGAATGCCTTTACGGACCCGCATCATGCTCCCACAGCAAAGAAGCAGGCCTTCATCATCGGAGCCGTATGCCTTGGCCTTTTCCTGGGTGAGTTGGTTGGCTTAGGAGTGTTGGCGTGGGCGGCTTCCCCCGGGGTTGCCGCCATTCTGGTGCTCTTTGTCGGCATCAATTATTTCTTCCACCTTCGACTAAGGTCCCAGACCTTGTCCGCCAATATCCTGGTGGACCAGATTGAAGGCTTACGCCTCTTCCTGATTACCATCGGAGGGGATCGGCGCGATCCGGAGGCGTCCGCGAACTTCACTCCCGAATTGTTTGAGAGGCTCCTGCCCTATGCGCTGGCTTTAAATGTGGAAAAGATCTGGGGCGAGAAGTTTGCCGCGGCGCTGGCTCGCACGCCCCGAGAGGATCAGGAAGAGTATTCCCCGGCTTGGTACTCCGGGCCTAATTGGAATCCGATTACCGCGTCCGCTTTCCTGACATCGCTCGGCAGCTCGTTTTCCAGCGCCATATCCTGGTCGACTTCGTCGACCGGGCCAAGCACAGGCAGTATGGGATCTGCCGATACCAGCGGGGGATAAGGCTGGGGCGCCGGGTGGCGGCAGAAATCTGCAAGGTCCAGCCAATAGGCGAAGTGCACCGGACGGAGGCCGCGGCTGTTTCAATTATTAAGAGCGACTCGCCTTCCCCGGGTGATGCAAATTAATCGACCGGTCGCCGTGCAGGTAGGACTTCAGAATTCCGTCCCACTTTCCCTGCCCAGTGAAAATCAGTTCGATGGCTTCGCGCACGGCGCCGCTTCCACCGATGTTCTTCGTACAAAAGTGGGAGTGCTTGCGCACGAACTTGTCGGCATTAGCAACACAAACGCCCAACCCTACGCGCGTAAGCAGGGGGAGATCGGTAAGGTCATCGCCCACATAGCAGACTTCCGCGTCTTCAACATGGGCCTCGGCGCAGATTTCCTGATAGGGTCCGATTTTTTCCAGGCAGTTTTGAAAAAGGAACTGAATGCCAAGATCCTTGGCGCGGGCCTCGATCACCGGCGATCCGCGCCCGGTGATGATGGCGGTCTTGAGGTCGTAATGGTGGGCCAGGCGAAGCCCTAATCCATCGCGGGAATCAAAGCCTTTGGTTTCCAGCATGCCTCCATCCGGCAAGGGTATGTAATAGAATTTTCCGTCAGTCAAAACCCCATCAACATCCATGATCAACAACTTGATCTTCCTGGCGCGGGCCAGCAGTGATTTTGCATACTTTGCCATGGTTTACCTTTGATTCCTCGAGCTGAAGCCTGGGGAGGCCTCAGCATTTTCTCAGTATTTTTCGTGAATTTTGCCCTCAGTGCAAAGCGGGGGAAAGTTTCGCGACCCTCAATGATAACACAGCCAACGTGCATGGTACCGTGCCCCAGCTCCCGATTCTGGAGCCGCTAGCCCCCACTGTGGCACACTTTGGATGATGCGAATCCATCCAACGCAATCCCCTCACCCGCCGATCGCTAGGGTTTGACTGCTTTGATCAGAAGATAATTGATGGAATGCGGGACTTCCTTGAACCAATGCGGGGTGCCCGCTGGAATCACCACAACATCTCCCTTGGCGAGATGATGAACATCGCCTCCCTGGATGCCCGTCCCCTGATGCTGGCCGGCAGAGACCACTTTATCGCCAATCAACACGCCGCCAGTAACCAGGATGGCTTCACCATCCGCCACGTAATAAACGTCGGTCTGGGTGTCATGCAGTTCAGCAGCGCCAGAAGCCGTGCGGTGCATGGCGCCCACGCTGTAGTAAGGACCGGAAGCCAGGCCGCCACCTTTGACGAACGCCGCCGCCACCTTTTCGTGGCTGACATAGGTGACCGTGGACGCCCCATCGCCACCCATCAAGAGAGCCGCCGTCAAGATTGATGCCAGAACCAAAAGTGAAAACCTCATCGTTTAATCTCCTTTTTCCATCCGCGGAGCAGGTTGGCTTTGCGCGGGTTGAAAAGTATTGCGTCGATTGCGCATCTTGTCAAACAAGTTGTTCAGTCCGGCTGGGTAAGAGCAGGTGAGGTAGCATGCAGAGCCAAAAGTCCAGGAGTGCCTTTGGAACCGGAAGGATTTTTGCGAGCCTTCCGGTTTTCATGCCAGAGTTTGCACCTCAACGACACCTGACATAAATTAGCTCGCCCGGAAGGTCGCGCGTACCTGCCCGACCACCGGGTGTATAATGACGCCTCCTCTGTGATTCTCTTTCCCGGAGGCGCGCTACGGGTTGAAGTCGATTTCCTCCCACCGAGGTCCCCAACCCAGCGTAACCAAGTTGATGAGGGATATATGAACAGAATGCAGAATGACCCACTCCGGCCAAATGGCGCGGGTTCGATTTCATGCCGCGCTGGCGCAATTTTAGGCATGATGGTCTTGCTATTGGCGCTTTCAGCGGCTTTTGCCATGGCACAGGACAGGGCAGCGGCGGCGCCTGCGCCCAAGCCTGCTGCGCCGGCAGTGCCTGACCTCACCAAACCCACTCTTTACGTAGTGGGCTACGCCCATTTGGACACGGAGTGGCGATGGGAATATCCCCAAGTCATCAGCGAATACCTCGCCAAAACGATGCATGCCAATTTCTATCTATTTGAGAAGTACCCGCACTATATCTTCAATTTCAGCGGCGCCAATCGCTACCACATGATGAAGGAGTACTTCCCTGCCGACTACGAAAAGCTGCGGCAATATGTGAAGGCGGGCCGATGGTTTCCCGCAGGCTCGTCGATGGAAGAGAACGATGTGAATTCACCTTCCCCTGAATCCATCATCCGCCAGGTTCTTTATGGCAATGAGTATTTCCGCCGCGATTTCGGCGTCGCCAGCGCCGAGTTCATGATTCCGGACTGCTTCGGGTTTCCTGCTTCCCTCCCCAGCATTCTGGCGGCAGCGGGCGTGAAGGGATTCTCGACGCAGAAACTGGTTTGGGGATCATCCGCGCCGGTGGGCGGACCGAACTCACCGGAACAGACGCCGAAAGGTATTCCCTTTAACGTGGGAATCTGGGACGGCCCGGGCGGCAGGAGCGTTGTGGCCGCCCTCAACCCCATGACTTATAGCGGAAACATCTTCTACGATATCAGCAAGAGCAGTCCGGATTTTAGCAAGTATCACAACTATGTTGACTGGCCCAAGCGCATCGCACTCGACGGCAAAGCCACAGGTCTTCCCGTGGATTATCACTACTACGGGACGGGAGACATCGGTGGATCTCCTGCCGAGGCCTCGGTAAAACTACTGGAGGACATTGTCACCAAAACCCGCGCGCCCATGCCCACTCCCGTCGAACGCACGGATTTGGATGTTGAGCAGGCAATTCAACCCAATGGCACACCCGTCCAAATTGGCGATGGCCCTGTGCACGTGATCTCTTCCAAAGCGGACCAGATGTTTTTGGACATTCTCAACTCGGGAAAAGCCGCTCAACTCGCGCATTTCAAGGGTGACTTGGAACTCACCAATCACTCCGCCGGATCGCTGACCTCGGAAGCTGAACATAAACGATGGAATCGCAAGAATGAAGTGCTGGCTGACGCCGCAGAAAGCGCCTCCGTTGCCGCGGCATGGCTGGGCGGTCCTTCCTATCCCCAACAGCGTTTGAACGAAGCATGGCGGCTCGTACTGGGCGGACAGTTTCATGACATCATGGCCGGCACGGCTACCCCCAAGTCTTACGAGTTTTCCTGGAATGACGATGTGATTGCAATGAACCAGTTTGCCGAGGTTCTAACCGGGGCCAGCGCGTCGATTGCATCGGGATTGAACACTCAGGCGGACGGCTCGGCGGTTGTGGTTTACAACCCCCTCAACATTGACCGCGAGGATGTGGTGGAAGCGAACTTATCTTTCCCTAATGGCTTGCCTCAAGCCGTGCGGGTCTTTGGCCCTGAAGGCAAGGAAGTGCCATCGCAGCTCGAAGCCTCAGGGCGAGTGCTGTTCCTCGCCAACGTGCCCTCCGTTGGGTTTGCAGTTTACGATGTCCGCCCAGCCGAAGCTCCCTCAACCGCACCTTCCGAGCTAAAGGTCAGCGAATCTTCCCTGGAAAATGAGCGCTACCACGTCCAGATTGACGCAAATGGGGACGTTTCCAGTATCTACGACAAGAGCCTCAAGCGGGAATTGCTGGCTGCGCCGGCCCGCCTGGCATTGCAGACAGAACATCCCTTCGATTGGCCGGGATGGAATATGGATTGGGCTGATCAGCGCAAGCCCCCGCGCGCTTATGTCTCGGGGCCGGCCACGATTCGTGTGGTGGAAAACGGACCGGTTCGCGTAGCCGTGGAGGTAACGCGCCAAACTGAAGACTCAAAGTATGTCCAGACGATTAGTCTTGCGGCGGGCAATCCGGGCAACCGAGTAGTGTTTGGGACTTCCGTGGATTGGAAAACCAAGGAGGCCGCGCTCAAGGCCACGTTCCCTCTGACCGCTGCCAATCCCAAGGCAACCTACAATTGGGGCCTGGGAACTGTGGAGCGAGGCAACAACGACCCGCTGAAGTTTGAGGTGGGCTCGCACCAGTGGTTTGACCTGACGGACAAAAGTGGAGCGTATGGCGTCACTGTGCTTACCGACACCAAAACCGGCTCCGACAAACCCGATGACAGCACGCTACGCCTAACCCTGCTCTACACGCCCGGAATCGGCGGCGGCAATGGCCATGATTACTCGGACCAGACTTCGCAGGATTGGGGCCATCATGACCTGGTCTATGGGCTCGCTTCCCACGCCGGCAATTGGAACAAGGCTGAGACGGATTGGCAGGCGCAGGAACTGGACGCTCCCCTAATTGCCTTTGCCAGTGACGCCCATCCCGGCGCATTGGGCCAAACCTTCTCCCTCCTGCAAGTTGACCAGCACCATGTGTTTGTAACCGCGGTGAAAAAAGCCGAGGAGAGCAACGAGGTTGTCATTCGCCTTGTGGAAATGCGCGGCGAGAAAGCCTCGAACCTGCACGTAAAGTTTGCCGGCCCCATCACTGCCGCGCGGGAAATCAATGGACAGGAGTTGCCCGTCGGCCCCGCCACGGTGGTGAAGGGTGAGTTGGAAACGTCGCTTGAACCCTACGGCATTCGCACCTTCGCAGTAAAGCTGGCCGCACCCGCCAAAGCAGCGCCCCCCGTGCACTCTGCGCCGGTCGACTTGAAATATGATCTTGCTACCGCCAATGAAGACGGCATCGCTTCCAAGAGCGGGTTCGACGCTGCCAATGAAAATCTTCCGGCGGAGATGCTTCCCACTACCCTCCCCTTTGGCGGCATCACCTTCCAGCTTGGGCCCACGTGGGCGGAAAATCCGAATGCCGTGGTGACCCGCGGCCAAGCCATCACACTGCCCCGGGGCAAGTTCAATCGGGTTTATATCCTAGCGGCGGCCGACGGGGATCAGACAGGGACCTTCAAGGTTGGCGATAAGAGCGTTGACGTGAAAATCCAGGATTGGCAGGGCTACATCGGCCAGTGGGACAACCGGATTTGGACCCAACATACGTTGGAACTCCCCACCCCGCCTGAACCGGCGGCCGACGATCACAGTTGGCAGGCGGAAAGAAACCGAAAAGCTATTGCCTACGTGAAAGAGCATGGGCCCATGACGCAAGTTGAACCGCTCTTCACCGGACTCACACCGGGCTTCATCAAACGTGATCCGGTGGCCTGGTACGCCTCGCATCACCACACCGCACAGGGCGGCAATGAGGTCTATGCCTACTGCTACCTGTTTGGCTATACGCTGGACTTGCCGGAAGGCGCAACCACTTTAACCCTGCCGCAGAACGACAAAATCCGAATCCTGGCCATCACCGTTGCTGACCGGCCCGGCAGCTTGCATCCAGCTGCGCCGCTTTATGACGTGTTGACTGAAGGGAAGCAGTAGACGGGAATCGGTAGACTTTGTGCGGACCGCTGGCAAGTTGCAGGGTCACGGATTGCCCACCCGTTGCATTTTTCGCAAGGGCGATGCAAGAGGGAGACAGCAAGCCGTATCCCCACAGACAGGAGAACTCAATCCATGATTTGGCAGTACCTCATTGAAGTTCCCTGGATTGTCTTCGTAACCTACTGGGTGGCAGGAGCATTCAAGACGCGCAAGACTGTTAGCCAACAATCCTCTGCGTCGCGATATATCATGCTCGCCTTGGAAATTATCGGCTTTGTGCTGCTATTCAGCTCGCGTGCTGGGGTCGGTGGTCTTGGGCAGCGCATCGTCCATCCGAATTACGCTCTTGCGGTTGTGGGCATCACACTAACATGGATTGGCATCGCTCTCGCACTCTGGGCCCGTTGGAACCTGGGCCAGTTCTGGAGCGCCAGAATTACCCTCAAAGAGGACCACGAACTGATCCGTACGGGGCCGTACACCTATTTCCGACACCCAATTTATTCGGGACTCGACTTGGCCGCTCTGGGCGGGGTTTTAGCCATTAACCGATGGCGCTGTGTGCTGGGAGTTGTCTTAATTGTGCTGGGTTATTGGATTAAAGCCAGGAAGGAAGAGTCCCTATTGGCTGCGCAATTCGGTGCAGCCTTCAAAGAGCACTGCTGTCATACAGGGTTTCTCCTCCCAAAGTTTTGATTGGAAACAAGCGATTCGGGGGGAAGTTCCCATTATTAGCGAAGAAGCGGGGCGCACACATCAAATTCAAAGTGTGCGCCCTCCAAGCTTCAGATCTCTGGCTACTGCTTTCTGCCTTCCGACCCCTTACCCCAGCCGTCCAGCGTACGCCAGCGCCGCAAAGCCGAGGATCAGGAAGAAGATACTACCGAACATGGAGTTTAGTGCCTTGCTGCCGGAGCCTTTCCATTCGCCCGTCGCCAGTCCCCAGACGTTTGATGTAATGATGATGGCGGACATGAACAGGGGCCATCCGAGGATGGGTCCCATGCTGCCCAAGCGCGCGGTAATGTCACCGTAAATCACCGTGCTGCCGAACCAGAGCGCTCCCATGACGGCGCCGAACACCCAATTCCGTCCCGTCCCCGGCGCTCCATACAAACCGCGAGTGTTGTTCTTCTTCCACAGATAGATGCAATAGAGGATGTAGGGAATGAACGCAGCGGAGTTGAGCGGCGCCCAGATGACGTTGGCTTGCATGCCGGGACTCACACCCTGCGAGCCGGCAACCGCTTTTAAGGCGTCCCCAAATGCGAGACCAAAATTGATCAGAGGCGAACCAATTCCGGCCAGAACGACAATCACCAGCCCCGCCTTAAAGCTCATCTTGAGCGCTGCGGACTCACGCGGGCGATCGTCGGAACCGGACATGTGCGACTCTTTCATCTTCCCGGCGACAGCACACCCTACGATTCCGATGATGACCAGAAATACCCCAATGAAGATCATGTGGCCCTGAGGCGTAAAGATCTTATCGCGATGCTGCATCAGCAGTGGAAGAAGTGAGCCGAACGCGGTGGAGATGCCGATGGCGATGGCGAAATTCAGTGCCATGCCGACTGCCGCAATTCCAAGCCCGAACAGGATTTGCGCCAGCCCGAAACCCAAGCCGAAGCCCACCAACATCATGGTGTTGTGCATGCCTCCCTGCAGGTAAACCTCGATGGGATGCGGAACGGTGATAAAGAGAATCAGCCACGGGAAAATCACCATGCCAAAGGCTGCCCACACGGCCCAGATGTTTTCCCATTTCCAAACTTTAGCGTACTTAATGGGAGCGGCGAAGCTCCCGTTGATAATTCCCGCGACGATCGCGAGAACAACCCCGATGGTAAGACTCGACATGAACGAACCTCCGATGAATGGCTGTTTTGTTCTTGCTCCCGGGCGGAGTCGGCCCCCATCAACTCTCGCATTGCCGTCCAGCCACCAGGAAGAGTGGTGAAGATTACCACTAGAATGCGCTGCTGTCACTTACTTGTGTGTTGCGACGATTTTGGGGCGGCTCATTTCTGCGCCAGCCTGGACTCAAAACGGTAAGTTCCCGAGCCAATTTCATAGACCGCCGCGCCAGCCTCTGTTCGCAAGTATTTGACGCCGCGATCCGCAGTGGCCTTTTTCCCGCCCTCCGTAACTGCCGCCTCATCCTCGCCCGGCACGTAAACCGTAGCCGTCGCATTGGGCGGCACGGTCACATCCCAGGCAAATCGCCCCCCCGCTATATTCCAATCGCTAGCGATTTTACCGTAAGGTGAGTTGAATGACGCCTTCACGGAGGTCAAATCGTCTACCGGAGTTGGGCGCATGAAAATGTGTTTGAACGCAGGCTGTGCTGCATCCGGCCGAATCCCCGCCATATTTTCATAGAGCCAGGTGACGAGGTCGCCCACCAGCATCAAGTGGTTTCCTGAATTCATAGCTGGATTCGCGGTGTCCCCATTCCAGAGTTCCCAAATGGTCGTGGCACCGTGATCCATCATGTAACCCCAACCAGGATAGGTCCGTTGCGAGGCGATTTGGTAGGCGAGCGCGGTGTGGCCAGTGTCCGAAAGGGTCTGCATCACGGTCTGGCCGCCCAGAAGTCCGGTGCCAAGATGGCCTTTGCCCTGGTCCTCGATCTTGGCAGCAAGCGCATCCGCCACCCGCTGCCGGTCGCCCTCAGGGACCATGCCAAACGCCAGCGGCAGTACACTGGAGGTTTCTGACGCATTGCTATAGTGGGCGGACTCAGCGTGGTAATAGGTCTTGTTGAATGCCACAAGGAGTCGAGAGGATAGTTGCGAGTATTCACGCGCATCGTCGGGCTTACCCACCAGCGTGGCGAAGTTCTCCATCAGCCCTAACAAGTGATAGAAATAGGCTGTGCCAATCAGCGTGCCATCCGTTCTGCGGCTTGGATCCTTGGAATTGATCACCTCCGGCGATTCCGGCGGAACGCACCAATCGCCATAGCTATCGCGCGGCATCAGGTCGTCCTTCAGGTAGCTCTGCATGTGGAGTATCCACTTCCGCATAGCCGGATAGTTCTGCTCGATAATCCGCGCGTCACCATATTGCCGGTGCATGTGGTCTGCCACGAGAATGAAGCTTGCGGGCCAGGTGACATTATCGTTATAGAACGGCCAATAGGCGGGAGACACATCGCTGATGCGCCCCTCTGAATCCTGCGCATCATTGATGTCTTGAACCCACTTGGCATAGAACGCGGCGACATTGAACATATAAGTCTCGCCAAGGCTGCCGCCGGAACGGTCTCCCAGCCAGCCCTGGCGCTCGTCGCGCTGGTCACAATCGGTAGGTACGCTGCGGTAGTTGTCCGCCGTTCCCCACGTCACCGCTTTGTAGATCTGATTCAGCAGTGGATTTGACGTGGAAAATTCAGATGCCGGGTCAAGGTCATCATGAACGAGGCGGCCTTCAAGCGTCGCGAGCGTGGGCTTTCCGGGATATCCCTTCAACTCCACATAACGAAACCCGTGATAGGTAAAGCGCGGCTCGTAGACCTCTGTTCCCCCACCTTTGAGGATGTAGGTGTCCATGGCCTCCGCTGAACGCAGGTTGTCCGTATAGATCATGCCATTGGCGCGCAAACGTTCGGCATGGCGAAGCGTGATGGTTGTGCCCCGCGGGCCTGCCACGGTCAGTCGACACCACCCGGCAATGTTCTGTCCCAGATCAAAGACGTAAATACCAGGCCGAACCTCATGAACAGTGACCGGCTTGAGAGTTTGCGTAACCCGGATCGGCGCCATTGGTTGTGCGGAAAGAACCCCTGCGGGGCCCGCCAGAACATGTGCCTGCTGCCAACCCACGTCACTGAAGCCCGATTGGCTCCAGCCTGCCATCTCTTTGCGAGCATCATAAATCTCGCCGTCATATTCGTTATTGGAGCGAATGGGACCGTCGGCAGTCACCTTCCAGGTCTCATCGCTGCAGACGCGTTCGATTTTCCCGTCCGTCGTCTCCATTTCCAATTGCAGCCGCATTTGCGGATATCCAAAGGTCCGCATGTAGGTGGGAATTTCGTGGCGCATGGCGAAGAAACGCCCGTTCCCTAGCATCACGCCAAGGGCATTCGTTCCGGGCTTCAAAAGCTTGGTCACATCGTAGGTAAGATAGAAAACGCGCTTTTCATATTCGCTGAGGGCAGGCACCAGAACATCACGGCTAACTTTCTCTCCGTTCAAATAGGCTTCAAACAGCCCAACCCCTGAGGCGTAGAGTGTGGCGCGCTTTACTTGTGGTGTGGGCTTAAATTCCTTGCGCAACAGGCGCGCCGGCAGAACGGTTCGCCACGCCCAACCGACTTCCCCCCATGGCGCCATTCCGTAGGGACCCAGCACTTTTGCGGGTTCCCACGAGGTGTCGCTGAAGGATTCCCTGTTCCAATCGGGCGCATCGGTGGTGGAAACGCGCCACTGCTCGTCCGTTTGCAGCATGACCCGTGTGCCGTCGGCATGATCCAGTTCAATAGCCCCAATTAACGCGGCCGGGGCATTTCCCGCGCTGGTTACGCTGCACGCCAGAGTGTTGGCGCCCGGGTGTAATTCACTCGTGATATCGTTTGAGTAGGGTTTATTGACGCCGCCGAACGTACGCGCTTTGCCTCCGTTAATCTCGAGCGTCGTCGCGCCCGATCCCACCAGGAACAAGAGCGCGTCGGAAATAGGGTTGTCGGAAGAGTTTTCAAAGGTGCGGCGATAGTAGTTCGTTCCCTGCTTGGTACTTGTGGCGCCAATCCACTGCGCGCCGACCAACTCCTGCGCCTTCCCCTCTCCGCCATCGAGCCCGATCCATTTCGCCTTCCAATCACCCGAGGCAAGCAATCCCATGGACCAGTGGGCAGGCTCACTCCAGTTAGACGGGTTCCCGTCATTGTCCCAAACTTGCACTTTCCACCACACCAGCGCACCTGATGTTAGGGGCTTGCCCGCATACGCGACATGAATCGAACGAGCCTGGTCTACTTTGCCGCTGTCCCAAAAATCGCCATTATTGCGCACCAATCGCGCTTCGCTACTCGCCGCTAGAATGCGGTATGCGGATTGGCCAAGTCCACGCGCCGCTGGGTTCAATGCTTCAAGCTTCCAGCTCAGGCGCGGAGCCACGGCGTCAATGCCCAAGGGATTGGTGCGATATTCGCACCGTAAATCGATCGGGCGCAAAGCCCCTTGTCCTCCCGCTGCAAACAATCCAGGAACCGAATACAACAAGCCCAAAACCATGACCAAAACTCTGCGCATCCTGATGCCCCCTGGTTTGACAGATCCCGAGAATTCTACTTCCCGTTCTCTTTAATCAATTCAATTGTAACCGGCCCCAACAGGCCTGATTCCCAGAGCGGCGTATCCTGGGTGTAAACTATGTTGGTGTGTGTGAAACGCCGTGCGGGCGGCAGCACTGAATCACCAATGATGCGGTTCGGCCAGAGGTTGGCGATGTCGATCTCCAGGACATTTCCGGCAGGCTTCACGGTATCGGTAATCTCCACACGAAAGGGCTTGGTCCACAACGGCCCAAGGTCCTTTCCATTTAATCGCACTTGCGCAACATACTTGACCTCGCCAAGATCGAGAGCCACTCTTCCATGACCACCTTCTTGCAGAGCAGGAGGAAGATCGAATGACTTACGGTACGTTCCCGTGCCCGAGTAGTACTTAATTCCATCCTCCGGCCTACGCGTCCAACTTACCAAATTCGCAAACTCCGCATTCGACGGGGCGCCCCACTTGGGATAAAAACTTACGTCCCATGGCCCCGTGAGTTCGGCGGCCATTGAATAGACTGGGAAATTACTTTTCCGGCTTCCCTGTTCTTCGGGGCTGATCGGCTGTTGGAATGTGATAAACAAAGAACCGTAGGGCGCGAATTCAAGAGGCACGGTGGTAAGTCCACCGGATTGATTAAATGCCGCTGCAGGCCAAGAATTTCCCGTAACCGGGTCCAGAATCCTTGGCTGCCTCCCTGCCACACGGAACGTGCACTCTGCCACTTCATCGCGGTCCTTACGGTTGGAGATAAAGTAGACCTCAGAGTCTTCTGCGGACCGGTGCAGGAAGCCAAGCTGAGTTCCTGCCGCAGCACTGTGATAACTAAAGTCGGGCGGAATACTCTGACTTGCAAATAGCTCACCCAGGGAATCGACCGAGTAAATTCGCCCATTCCCCAACCCCTTCTCCTTCACCTTTACTCCATCAACCTCACCCCACATCTCATCGCTCAGCGCTTTTAGCTCCGAGCTGGAATGGGGATAATCTTCAAGTCCGGGCGTCTGCTGCGGCTTCACCCCCGCCAATATTCCGCCCTGCTCCACCAGTTCACGGATCCTGTGCAGCACCGCAGGGGACATCACGCCATCCTGGGGCAGCACCAGGACGCGATAGCTCATTCCAGAAGGCAGAGTCCATCGGCTGTGGTCAATCGCGAGTCCATGCATCACGAGTTCTGTATCGATGGCGTCAAAGTTATAACCCTGCGGCAGTGTGGGTCGAAGATAAACCTGGGAGGGCACGAACTTGCTCACGCCTTCGCCGTAGTAATAGAGCGCATCGGCCTGAAATTGGCCTTGTTGCAGCAGGTACTGGCATCGGGCCAGGTAATCAAAGAAACCGCGCGCCTCTTCCCACCAGGTGATGTTGCGGTCAAAGTGTGTTCCTGCTCCGTATTGCCAGCCCGGCTTCATGTTGATGATTGGCTGCGCCGTGTACTGATGGAAGGCCATGCGGTTGAGTCCGTTGAGAAAGGCTTCATCGCCAACAGGCTTCAACGATTCCGGGTACTCCTGCCAATGGGTCCACGAAGTGAAGGATTCCGCCTGCACGACGGGCCGGCCGTAAATGTGAGCCGCGCTCGCCTCCGTCCGAATCACGTCTCCCCAATGGTTGAACTGCGACATGATATCGGTGCCAAACCAGAACTCTCCCATGGGCAGATCATTGTCGCCCGCGCAGCGCAGCCCGTCGATATGCGGGAATGGATAGCTGCCATAGCCCGTTTCACTTTCGATCTTCAATCCGCGTTGGTGCGCCAGTTCGCCAAAGGGGATCCAAAACTGTTCCGCCATCAAGTCGCCGATGGTCCAGCGAATGTCGAAGAGAAAACGGTCTGTCACGTCACGGCTCTCGGCAATGCGGCGGGCAAGCGTTGGGAGATACGGAGTCAGGTCATACCCGCGATGCTTCTGAAACTGCTCAGCGAACGCACGCGACCAAGTGGGTTGCTGGCCGCGAACATTGGCGCCCAGTTCGTAGCTATCAATGTGCAGATACTTAAGGACATTTGTGTTGGTGGCCGCCACGTCGGCAAGAATGGGCGTTGCGGCATGTTCGATGTGGCTTTCGATTCCGACTCGGTCCAGCATGTCCGCTTCGTAGCCGCGCGGAGCGTCAAGCGACGAAGCGCGAATATGCTGCCCTTCCAGCGTGTATCCGAAGCGCAGAATCGTCCATCGGCCGGGGGGAACGTTCCACACAATGCGTCCGTCGGCATCAGGGGATGACGTTAGATTGACCACATCCTTCAAGTGGTAATCCACTGCGCCATCAGGCGGGTACTCCTCTTCCAACGCGGCCGGTCCCTGGTGGGGATAACCCCAAAATGCGCGATTGCCGGACTTGAACCACCACCATTTGACTCCGTGGCGAAGGACCGGCTCATCCCCCTCGCGCAGCATCACGGCTTCCGCCACCTGTACGAGCGATCCGTATGCAGAGGTCATTAAGAGCCGAAAGTGCCTGCTGCGCACGGTGGGAAAACTCACCCTTTTTCCCTGGCCTTTATCCAGCATGAAACTGCTAATCGTCGTGAACTCTTCCCCGTCCGGGGAGGTTTGAACTTCACACCCGCGCGGCCCACTGTCCGGTCCTGGCTGCACGTAGATTCCGCTGGCGGCGAGCGGATCGGTGTAATCAAAGGCGAGCCACATGGGGTCGTTCATGCTCAGCGCTTTCTTTTCCGAGGACCAGTAGCTTCCAGGATCGCCATCGATCACATCCTGGGGATAAAAGTTCCATTCCCCCACATATCCTTCCAGCGTGGAATTGGCTGTCACCACAGCAGGCGCCACGGGGCGGGTGGACGTTTCCGGAATCGCCAGCACGGCCACGTCATGATAGTAATCGTCCACTATGGGCGGCAGGGGCAGCAGCCGGTCAAGCTTCTTGGCGCCCTCCACCTGCAATTCCGAGTAGACAAGCTTTTTGTTGGCCTGGTCCTTGGTGATCCAGGTCCCACCGGCATTCCACCCATCGCAAAGGCCCATGACGACGGTCATGCTCAGTCGTTCCGCCTCGCGCAAGGTGTGCTGAAACATCTCATGCCACTCAGGGCTAAGAAATTGCACACCCCGAGGAGTTGTCCGGTCGCCGGCCTGAAAGATCAGGACGCCGTTGATCCCCTGCCGCTTCATTTGCTCCAGATCGCTGGTAATGCCTTCCTTGGTGACGTTGCCATTCAGCCATACCCAGTACGTCCAAGGTTTGGCGGAGTCCGGGGGAGTGCGAAAATTGGACGCCATCTCATCCGTCGATTGCCCGCCGCCCGCCCCCAGAACGCCTCCGGTCAAGACAAGAAACATCACTGCGGCGATTGCCAACTTCCTCATCCACTGCCTCCCCGCTTGAAAATGTTGCCAAGCCCCCGTCCGCCGCCGTCTTTCACGCACTGTCTCTCACGTTTGCCTTTAGCGCTTTAACTTTTGACTTGCTCGCTGCCCTCGCACAGCTCGCCTACTTGAATACTGAAAGGTCCCAATGATCGCGCCACTGAATTTCCAGCTTATCCCCCTGGATACTGATGGGCAGCCAGATGTAGCGAGAGTCCACCAGATCGTCGGGTTTCCAGCGGTCACCCAGGAAAATAAAGGCGCCGCGCTTGCCGGCGACCTGCAGGACGTCGGAGCTTTGAGAATCAAACGTTTTGTCGGAGCCGGCGCCTACAGTGGGATTTCCCAGCTCTTTCCACGGACCCAGCATGGAGGGCGCAACCGCGAACCGAGCCGCACTAAATGCCCACCCCGCGCACTTGGAATTGATCAGGAAATAGCGCTTCCCATACCTGAACACCGCCGGTCCCTCCCGCCACTGGTCAATAAAGAGGCGCGCCATCGCGCCGTTTGGTTTCAGGTAATCGTCAGTAAGTTGAGCGATGTGGGTCGTCGCATTGCCTTCGGAGGAAAAAATCAGGTAGGCCTTGCCATCCTTATCCTGAAACACCGTCATGTCGCGGCACTCGGAGCCGTTCGGGCGCATGCTGCCCAGATAATGGTAAGGGCCGGTGGGCGAGTCGCTAACGGCAACTGCTGCCCGGGCGTAGTGGTACTCCGTGGTGTCCACATGCATCCACATCACAAATTTTCTCGTTCGACGATTGTAAATCACCTTTTCCCGTTCGGGATACCGCGGCAGAACCAAATCGGTTCCTGCGATCTCCCCCGGCATCACGATGCCTTCATTTTTCCAGTGGTAGAGGTCACGCGATGAGTAGCAGGAAACTCCGGGCAGAGGCACGTGCTGGTTGATGGTCTTCCCTTCCATAATTCCGCCAAACCAGTAGTACACGCCGTGATAACGCAGGATGCTGCCCCAGTGCGCGTTGATGGGCTTACCCGCATCGTCCAGCATGATCTCTCCGGGGTGAAATGCCTCACTCTGCCCTGCCGTTTGCGCATGTAAACATGCTGCCACCAGGCAAATGGCCAAACCTGCCATTAGCACTCTTCGAATCAGCAAAATATATCCTCCTCCGAACGCGGAACCGTACCACGCCCGCTCTGTGCCGGTCAAGGCGCCGCATGATCCTAGGTATGTTCGTGGAGATGTCGGGCCAAGTCTATTACTTGAGGTTGGGAGGGCGGAGTTGGATAGTGAGGAGTCAATCCTTTATTTTCATCACTCGGCCTCTAACATCTTGCCGGGTGGCGCAGACACAGGAAACATTTTATGCGACACCCTTTATTGATCCACCGTTGTAATCCAGCCGGCGCTTTGGTAACCCATCTCAAACCAACTTACCTTTTTTGTTGATTGTAATCGATGTAGACCACATGGGTTTGGAGGTATTCCTCCATCCCATGCTTCCCATCAGCGCCGCCAATGCCGGATTTCCGCCACCCGGCATGGAAACCCTGCATGGCCTCGAAGTTCTCCCGGTTCACGTAGGTCTCGCCGAACTTGATTTCGTTGCAAGCCCGCATAACAACATCAATGTTCTGGGTGTAGATGGAAGAGGTCAGGCCGTATTCGCAATCGTTTGCCTTTTCAATGGCCTCATCGAGGTCCTTGAACGTGGTGATGGGCAGGACAGGGCCAAAGATCTCCTTCTGGAGGATGTCCGTATTCTGGCGACAATTAGTCAGCACGGTAGGCGGATAGTAGAACCCACGGGGCCGGTCAGTTCGTTTGCCCCCCAGAGTTACTTCAGCTCCGTCCTTAACAGCCTGCGCCACCGCTCCTTCCACATCCAAAAGCTGCTGTTTGCTCACCAGCGGGCCCATTTCCACGCCTTCTTCATTCAGAGAATCACCGAAGGTCGTGGCCTTCATCGCGGCCGTAACCTTCTCGATAAACTTCTCCGCCACCGACTCCTGCACATATACGCGCTCGGCGCAGTTGCACACCTGGCCGGTATTGATGATGCGGGAATCGCGAATGCATTTGGCGGCCAGATCCAGGTCCGCATCCTGCATGACAATGGCGGGAGCCTTGCCGCCTAATTCGAGCGATACCTTGGTGACGTTCTCCGCCGCAGCCTTCATTATGGCAACACCCGCGCCAACGCTGCCCGTGAGGCTCACCATGCCAACCTTGGGATGGCTGGCCAATGCTTTTCCGACCACCGATCCCGGGCCGGAAACCAGATTGAACACACCTTTGGGCAAGGATGATTGGGCTACAAGTTTGGCGAATTCAAAGGCATTGTTGGGCGTCTCGCTGCTGGGTTTGAACACGATGGTATTTCCGGTTACCAGCGCGGGCGCCATCTTGCGGGCGATCAAGAAGAAGGGGAAGTTCCAAGGCAGGATTCCGGCGATGACCCCTATGGGCATCTTGAAAAGCATGATGTTTTCGTTGGCGCGGTCGCTTTGGATGATTTCACCTTCATACCGGCGCGCGAACTCGGCCATGTAATCCATGTAGTCCGCCGTGAAACTGACTTCAACTTCCGCCAGCGGGAGGATTTTGCCCTGCTCTTCCACGATCGTTCGGGCCAACATCTCTTTATTCTCACGAATGGCGTGGCCGATCTCGCGCAGGAAACCTGCACGGTCGATGGCGGGCCGTTTACACCAGGCTTTCTGGGCCTTTTCGGCTGCCAGCACCGCTGCGTCGATCTCCGCGGCCGTCCCGTTGGGAACTTCAGAGATCACCTCTTCCGTGGCAGGATTGATCACCGTGATCGTGCTGCCGGAGACGTTTTTGACAAATTCACCATCGATAAAATTTTCATATCGGCGAATTGACGTTTGCGTTGAACTCATTGTGTTTCTCCCTTTCCGCAGGCTTCACCCACGGCTGATGTTATTAATCCCCCTTGGGGGGAGTAAATTGGACTTCTCAGGACCAAGGCTAGTCCCAACATTTATTTCGAACCTGCAAACTTGCTGGTATTGCCCAAACCCTCGGGTCCCAGGCTGCCATAGCCACCGTCAACCGCAAGGTCGGCCGCGTTCACAAACGCGGCGTCATCGCTGAACAAGAACAGGATGGCCGCAGCCACCTCCACCGGCTCACCCAGCCGCTCAAGCATGTGATACTGCCCCCACACAGGTTCCCATTTTTCCCGATCGCCCGCTGCGGCCTTTAGCACTTCACGCGTCCAGATCCAGCCAGGGCTGACGCTGTTCACTCTGATGCCGTGAGGGACCAAATCCAGCGCCATGCACTTGGTCAGGGTGTGAACAGCGCCTTTGGCCGCGTTGTAAGTCCAGCGATTAGGCTGGGCAATGAAAGCGGATATACTCGATACGTTGACGATTGCGCCACCTCCCTGCTCCTTCATGGAGGAAGCCACCAGACTTGCCATCAAGGCAAAAGCCACGGGCCCCACCTCAAACGTGCGGAGCCAATCAGCTCGCGAAGCATCGGGCCCTTTCGACACGAAAGAGAAAGCGTTATTGAGAAGGTAATTGACCTTGCCGTATTTCTTTAGCGCCAGAGCCACAACGCCTTTACAGAATTGCTCGCCCGACATGTCGCCCTGACAATACGCGACGTTAAAGCCTTGGCCCTCCATCTCCCTTGCCATCTGATGGCCGTCATCCTCCAAACCTGTAAAGACAACGGATGCCCCCTCCTTGCAGATCTCTTCCACGGTCGCTTTGCCGATTCCCGACGAACCTCCGGTGACGATCGCCACCTTGTCCGTAAACCTATCTTTAATGGTCTTCCGATCCTTCATCGCAAAGTCCTCCACGGCGTTTCAAGTAGGGATGTCAGGAATGCCAAAAGATATTACAGCAGGGAAAGATAGGGCACAACGAAAACCACATGAAAGTGGAGTGTGGGCACGTGGCCCCTATGGCGGTGGAGACCCGCCCATGTGCCTTCATGGCCCGGACGTTCGAGGCGCAAAACCTGCCGGGAATGGAAGCTCGCGGGAACGCGCGCCACCGATAAGCTCATCCGAGGCTACGGATGACATTTTGCCTCTTGACAACTTAAGGCGGAGGCTATAGGCTAGTATGGAAATGAAGGTCCGGCACAATACCGCAATTCCCGCATTACCCCCTATAAACACCCAATCAGCCTCAAAGCACACCCACATAAAAAGATGTTAAAAAGGAAGATCGCTCCTCATAGTTTGTTGATAAAAAAGGGCCAGAAAAAGTGTTCCTCATTAGTTGATGAAAACACAGGAGTTACATGAATTTCGAAGCGAAGCCAAGATGTTATTGAAGACACGCCAGTTAAAGTGCAGAGATCAACCGGTCGAAAGCAGACCTCGTCAAACCCAGCTCAGAATCACCTTGGCGCACTTGCCGGATTCCATGGCCTCAAACCCCTTGATGAATTCCTCCCCGGCAAACCGATGCGTAATGACGGGGCTTATATCCAGGCCGCATTGAAGCATCATGGTCATCTTGTACCAGGTTTCGTACATTTCGCGGCCATAGATTCCCTTGATGGTCAAGAGCTTGAAGATGATGGGATTCAGATCTACCACCGATTCATGTTTGGGAATGCCCAAAAGCGCAATCTTCGCTCCATGGCTCATGTTAGCGAGCATGTCGCGAAGGGCTTCGCCGTTACCCGACATTTCCAATCCCACGTCAAACCCTTCCTGCATCCCCAATTGCTTTTGTACCTGGGGCAGGGTGCGTTCACGAAGGTTAAGAGCTACGGTGGCGCCCATCTTCTTGGCAATTTCAAGGCGGAACGGATTGACGTCGGTAATCACCACGTATCGCGCGCCCGCCTGTTTCGCCACCGCAACACTCATCAGCCCGATGGGTCCAGCCCCTGTGATCAGCACATCTTCCCCTAATACTGGAAAGGACAATGCGGTGTGAACGGCGTTACCAAAGGGATCGAAGATTGCAGCGATGTCTTTATCGATGGAGGGGCTATGCCGCCAGATATTGGTCATCGGCAGTGAGATGTATTCAGCAAAGGCGCCGGGACGATTCACTCCCACGCCTTGTGTATGTGCGCAAAGATGGCGCCGCCCGGCCAGACAATTCCGACAGCGTCCGCAAGTAACATGCCCTTCCCCGCTTACGATGTCGCCCGGGAAGAAATCCACAACATTCGAGCCCACTTCGGCGATTTCGCCGACAAACTCGTGCCCAATCACCATGGGAACAGCAATGGTCTTCTGCGCCCAATCATCCCACTGGTAAATGTGCAAATCCGTACCGCAGATGCCGGTACGATGCACCTTAATCAGCACGTCATTGATGCCGACGACCGGTTTTTCCACGTCCTCGAGCCATAGCCCGGGTTCTCTCTTGCTCTTTACGAGTGCTTTCAATTTGCCCTCCCGCGACGTCCATCAGGACCAACGGTGGACGCCGGATATGATGTGAAATAAGTCAATTAAGCTCGATGCCGTGGAGGTCATCCCCCCCCTGCTATACGCTAAAATCCGGCTGCTTATTCAGCAGCACCACTTTCAGCAGCCTTCCGCTTGTAAGCATGTTCCTTCTTAAGCTTAAAGGTGATGCTGTCCACCAGAGCTTGCCAGCTGGCCTCAATCAGGTTCTCAGAAACACCTACTGTGCCCCACGTGTCATGGCCGTCACTCGACTCGATCAGCACCCGAACCTTGGCGTCGGTGGCACCCTTTGGATTCAGCACGCGAACCTTATAGTCAGTCAGGCGGATATCCTTGATGCAGGGGAAGAACGTGGTCAACGACTTTCTCAGCGCCCTATCGAGCGCACTCACCGGGCCCACGCCTTCCGCCGCAGTGTGCTCCTCCTTGCCGTCCACACGTAACTTGATGACCGCTTCCGAATATGCCTCTCCCCCGCCCTTCTTCTCCGTAATCAAACGGAATCCATCCAGCTCGAAGAACTCCTTTGAGTGATGCACCAGACGGTCAAAGAGCATTTCAAACGATGCCTCGGCACCCTCAAACTGGTAGCCGTCGTGCTCCATCTCCTTAAGCTTATCCACCACCACTTTGGCGGCGGGGGAAGACTGGTCAAGAGTGAGGCCCAGTTCCACGGCCTTGTATATAACATTGCTCTTGCCGGAAAGCTCCGAGACCAGCACGCGTCGCTCATTGCCGACAATAGCGGGGTCAATATGCTCGTAGGCAGAGCTTTCCTTCATGACGGCGCTCACATGGATGCCGCCTTTGTGGGCGAAGGCGCTCTTGCCGACGTAAGGTAGATCACTGCGATGCGGCATGTTCGCAAGTTCGCTGACGTAGTGGGAGAGTTCGGTTATGTGCTTCAGGTTCTCCCTGCCAATCGATCGCATGTCCAGCTTCAACTCAAGGTTTGAAATCACCGAACAGAGGTTGGCGTTTCCACAGCGTTCGCCGTAGCCGTTGATGGTGCCTTGCACCTGAACGGCACCTAGTTGGACAGCGGCGATAGAGTTGGCAACCGCCAAGTCGCAGTCATTGTGGGTGTGGATTCCCAGCAAAGTCTTGACATGTTTGAAAGCGGCTTCAAAGCGTGTTCCCAGGTCAGCCGTCATCGTGCCGCCATTGGTATCGCACAGAACCAGCATATCAGCGCCCGCTTCTTCCGCCGCATGAAGTGTCTCCAGGGCGTAAACCGGATCGGCCTTATATCCGTCGAAGAAATGCTCAGCGTCGTAGATCACTTCCCGGCCATGAGATTTTAGAAATGCCACGGAGTTGCGAATCAGGTCCAGATTTTCCTTCAACGAGACACCCAAGGCCACCTTCACATGCAGGTCCCAGGTCTTCCCGAAGATGGTAACGACCTGCGTGCCGGAATCGATCAACGCCTGCAAATTCTTGTCATGCGTTACCCCATGACGCGGATGGCAAGTGCTGCCAAAGGCGGCGAGTTTGGCGTGCTTCAGTTTCAATTCCCGCGCGCGCTCAAAAAAAGCCACATCCTTGGTATTGGAACCGGGCCATCCACCTTCAATGTAGTCCACACCCAATTCATCAAGCTTCCGTGCGATATGGAGTTTATCCTCCAGTGAAAACGAGATGTTTTCGCCCTGTGAACCATCGCGTAACGTCGTATCGTAGATCTGGATCTTCTTCATAGCTTTATTTTATCCCGAATATCAGTATAAGGTGAGAATTACCACTCCAGAGCCGGGTGTCAGTTCTCTGCATTCTGGACTGCAGGTGCCACGGCCAGCGCCTTGGGCCTCCCTTTTTAGCTGGATGGCCGTTTAAATCGAAAGTAGACTGCGGCGGGGCAGTCCAGGAAAGGGCTGCTTTCATCAGGCCCCATTTCATTCTATTTGCTGAACTCGATATCGGCAACGCCCTCGGCGATTTGGCCCAGGTAGGTTCCGTCAGCCCTTATATCCGCCGCCAGGGCGACCCGAGGTTTTTCCCGATCCCAATCCTCGGGGATGAAGACCGAAAATGCCGCGGCGCCATCTTTACCTGCTGGAATCGTCAAATCCAATACTTCCGGCAATGCCTTCCAGCCTGCCGGCAGCACCACCGCAGCCTCCAAGTGCATGGAGTGGGAGCGGTAGTTGCGGACACGCAGCTCAAGGTTCGCCGTGGATCCAGCCTTAGCCTGGAGCTGATAGGGATAGAACCTAACCCAACTGGGGTTTAGGCCAAAATTGCAGTCCGGGTCGGCGATGGCGGCAAAGAAGTACTTCTGCTGCCGCTCCAACCGCTGCTTCAGATTTTCCAAGTCGGCTTTGGTGCTCAAGAAAGGTCTGCCATGCCCGGGGGCCACAATATTGGGTTCATGTTCTAGAATGGTCTTGATAGATCTCACGTGGCTATCGTTCTCCACCCAATTTCGAAAGATCAGGTTGTGTCGAAGCAGACTGTCGGAACTTCCCGAGGGAAAGAAAGCGTCGCCAGTAAATGCCACCCGCGCTCCATCGATGGTAACAAACATCGCCATCTGGTACTCGGTATGGCCGGGCGAATGAAAGACTTGAAACTCATACTCCTCCCACTTAAAGGTCTCCCCGTTCTGGAAGGCCTGGTCCACCTTGATGGGTTCGCCCAAAATGCATCCCAAGTTGTATCCCCGCGGGTTTTGTAGTACGTCAACCATGTTCTCGTAACACCACACTTTGGCGCCGTAGTGGCGGACGAGGTGGGGAAATCCATTAAGATGGTCATCATGCATGTGGCTGGGCATGATGACATCAATGGACTTCATCCCAAATTGGGACTTGAGTTGCGGAACGGTGTGCTCCACAAAACCCATGCGGTCATGAACGGCTGCGGCATTTTTATAGACACTGAAGATGTTCCAGCTTGCCGAACCGTAATCCACAAACAGTGCTTTACCACTGTCGCTGATCAGGGCATAGAAACTTGACGTGGTGTCGGAGGAAGCCACCAGGTGGGGAGAAACGGCGAACGCCTTGCTATCCACGGTCAGGAATCCGCCCCCGTAGGCCGAATACCAACCCTTCAGCTTCTCGATCAGGTCGCCAATCCCTGTGTCCGGCTGGTTAAAGGGTTCCCCATGGGAGGGGCAGATCAACCCGGGCCCGAGTTCACGCACTCTGGTGAGCGAGAATATGGCGCAATCCACTCCATCGGCACTGCCGTACTGATATTGCAATTCATACAGGTTCACAACCTTCCCTGGCGAGTGAATCAGGTCTCCGGAAAAAGCCACCTTCTTTCCGTCCACCATCCCAATCAAGCAAACCGAACCTAGCGTATGACCGGGCGTAGGATGGATCAGCAACTCAAAAGGTCCCCAGCGATAAGTGTCGTAATCACGCAACACCCCGGCCACAGGCACATTTTGGGTCAAACTGAAGAAGTCATTCTTTACGTTGTACATTTCAAAGATGCCGCGATTCCTCCAAAAATTCTGAGCATCATCGAACAAGTAGCGTTCATGCTGCGGGACGATAATCGGAATCCCCTCCGCCGCTGCACGCGCGTCTCCCTGGCACTGATCACGGTGGTGATGGGTATGAAGGATTGCCTCAATTTTGCTCACGCCAATTTGGGTCAACAGGTTCAGGACGTGCCCGGACCCAAAATCAATCAGGATGGCATGGCTGCCGTCCTTCAAAACAAAAACGTTACAGGTGTCGCGAAGCACGTAAAGGTGGTGAGAAATTTGAGTCAGGCCGCCTTGCGGAGTGAAATGCACAGCTATTGAAGGGTTCGACGATTTCTGCGGAATCCCCGGGACCGCCCCTGCAAACTCCACCGCCATCATCCCCGCGCCAGCATTGCGCAGAAAATCCCTGCGGCTCACATCCAATTTGAGTGGAGATTTGCGTGTCTTCATTTCGACCTCCTGGTATGAAGATGCTGGCCTGATTGCCCAATCTCAATCGGCTCTCCCCGCGTCGCAAAACCAATTACGGCGCATAAAGATACCACTGAAATTCCCATTAAGAAACCGATGACCCGGCACAATCCAGTAGACAGGTTGAGGTCCGCAGTCACGAGGTGAAGACACGGCTCCACTGATTCAAAGCAGGGGTGCATTTGGGGGGGGGAGGCGCGAAGTTTGCAACCCTACTTCGCGCCAGGCCGAACGCTGGTGGCTCTTGGTCCCTTTTCGCCCTTTTCCATTTCAAACTCAACCGCTTCCCCTTCCTTTATGGCATCGAAAGTCATCTGTTGAAGGGTGCTGCGATGGAAGAAAATCTCTTGCCCATCAGTGGAGCGAATAAACCCGAATCCACGGTCGCGAATCACACGTTTGATTGTGCCTTGCATAGACACCTCGGTATGTGTACGGGGATTGCTTGAGGAGGGATAGTCAACATGGCCAGTGAAGTTACCTCGCGCACAGGCTGCGGGCAATTTACCAGCACATCAGGACTTTGTCAAAGGGATGAAGTCCATGTGGATGAATCGAGGCGACAATATGTCATAGCATGTCGTCAACGCTTATTCTTCCTCTTTCTTGAACGACGCCACGGCTGTCGCCAAGTCTTCATAAATTTCAAAAACTGTGCTGAGCCGGGTAACCTGCAAGAGCTGTTGAACGCCCCGTGGCAGGTGGAGGAGTTTCAAACTACCTCCAGCATTTGTTGTAGAGGTATATGCACCAATCAACGTTCCAAGTCCCACACTATCCAGGTAGGTAACTTCGCCTAGGTTAAGGATGATCTGATGGTGGCCGGCGGTGAGCAGTTCTTTCAACTTCGTACGCACAGTCTCAGTTTCCGGGCCCAGGGTAATACGTCCGCGCATGTCCAGCATCATGACGTCATCGATCAACTTTTCCACAATGAAAATAGCCACAGGGAGTTCCTCCGCACGATTAGTTGCTTATGATATCCACGGCCGCGAGTGCGGTGGACAGTAGAGGCCTGCCTCTATGCTGCGAATCCTATCATGGGAGTGCATATATTGCGAGAGGCACTTATGATGAGAACATAAAGATCTCCGTTTAGGGTTGTTGTGGGGGTAATAGCACCCATCGATTTTTGTGCAGAAAATCACTGACAATGTTGATGTCGCGTGCGTCGCAAAGCAACAAACGGCAGAAGACGTCCGCCGTCCCCACCTTGGGCTCAACCTTGGCCGCTTGGCGATAAGCCTCCTGCGCGTCCTTTTTGCGTCCTGCCTGCCAGAGGGCAATGGACTGGAGGGCCATCATAGCTCTGGAATTCTGATCGGCATTCAGTGCCATGGCGCATTCTGCGAGCGAGCCATCGTAATCACGCTGCTTCCAAAGCACCAATGCGTTAACGCGATGTCCTTCCGGCCCCTGAGGATCCTGCGCAATCATTGTTCCAGCCAGGGCAGAGGCGCCCGGAATGTCCCCCCGGCGCAGCAATCCCATCGCCAATTGCTCGCGCGCACCGGGAAAATCCGGATTGCCCTTCAGGACTTGATTCAGCAGGTCAGTTGCGCGCGCCGTCTCCCCCGCCTGATTGAGCAGCACGGCCAGTTCATATTCGCTTTGCCAGTCCTGCGAGTTCAGCGTTACAGCCTTCTCCAGGAGCGTGCGAGCCTCGGAATTCTTGTCCTCGCCCGTCAGGATTTGCGCCAGCGCGGCATAGGCGGGCCCCAAGTGGGGTGACACCCGGATGGCCTCTCGCAGATATTCTTCCGCCTGCGCGGAGCGATGCTGAACCAGGCGCAATTGGCCCAGGGCATAATAGGCCTCGCCGTCTTTCGGATCGAGTTTGATGGCCGCCTCATACTCCTTCCCCGCTTTTTCCTCTTCCCCGCTGGCGAAGTAACTGCTGCCCAGGGCTACGTGGGCCGATGCGTTGCTCGGCGCGATGCGCACGGCTTCTTCACTCTGATGGATGGCGTCCTGCCCTCGGTTAGAGTCGCGATAAAGGGCGGCCAAATTCATCCGCAGCATGGGATCATTTGGGCTGAGCGCAAGGGCTTTGGAAAACTCTGCCCCCGCGAGGGTTTGATAATCCGCAGCGCTCATGCCTCCTTTCCTGGCCGCAGGCTGGTTGGCCGGCTGACTTAACGCCCACGCCACTGAGCCCAGCGTGTAATGGGCATCGGAATCCGTTGGGTCCAGTTGCGTGGCAGTTCGCAGTTCGCGAAAAGCCTCTTCCAGGCGCCCTTGTTCCCGTAATGCGAGAGCCAGCCCCCGGTGCCCAGGCTCCACTTCGGGTTGGACGTCAATGGCCTGTCGAAAGGCCTTTTCAGCACCCACGGGGTCATGCTGACTCATCAGATCGTAACCTTGCAAGATCAGATCATGTGCCTGTTTCGAAACCTGTCCCACGGGAACGGCACTAGGCTGCTGGCAGTAGGTGGGGGCGGGAATTCCGAAAGAGCAAAGCATGAGGCCTAAAGCGAAAACCGAAAGGCAGCGGGAAGATCGAATAAACACTTTCACACAATGACGCCACGGCACAAAGGCGCGCAGCGTGCGCCGGGCAACGGTTTGTTGAACTTTCATAGGCACGGTCCTGATGTGTGAAATTGCTCCTTTGGTCCCCCCAGCATCCACCTGCCGGCCAAGCTTTGCTTGGAAACGCGCGGCGCAACGATCGGACCAGTCCAATTTCTTTCCGCCTACAGACTACTATTTCTCATGGCGCCCTACGCACTTGATGCGGGTCATGAACGATAATCTCTGCGCGGCCCTGGTAAGCCACCACGTCTCCCCGTATCTCCACACGCTTCCCTTGCAGAGATTCAATATCACCAAAATTGGACTTGTCCGCTGCAAAAACGACGCTCGTAAATGGACAGGTGCGATAGTCCTGGCAGAAGTCCAGGAAGCTATTTCCCGAACTCGCTGTGTAGACGCGTAAGACAAGACCGGCGACGCACCCGCTCTTCCCCTCAAGAGCGGAAGCGTTGCGGATGTCGGCACATGAAGGCGAGCTACTTGCAGGGGGTTCGGAGGAGGCGTCAGTTTTAAATTGAGGTACAGGCACGTCCCGAATTGTAATGGGTCTCTGCCCAAATCTTTCCCCTACCGCAACTCCAAGTCCAAAGGCCACAAGGACGAGCCCTGTCACCTTCATGATCCGCCTGCGTTCCATCCCTTTCCTTTCGACTGACTTCCGTCGTGCGGACGCTTCAACCCGGCAGTATATCAAAAGGAGGGCACAAGTGCGGGGTGCGTTTGGCAACTTCTTTTG
>PLSX01000157.1 GCA_003165315.1 Acidobacteriota bacterium | reverse complement strand
TCTCAATTTTGGGGTTCACTCCACTTTGATTCCCTGACCGTAGCGAATAAAAGCACTGAAACTGTCATTGAAATCCCAAGCAAAGTTCCCGTCACCGCATTCGCCCAACCGAGACGATACACCCGGGCCCATCTGGAGTCAAAGTTAAGACCTAGTTTTAGTGTTGGAGTGCTTCCACAGACCCCGGGAGGCGTCAGTTTAGCTGATCTGGAGAATCCGAAAGCCCAAACGACATGCTGACTCCCCTGTATTGCTTGCCGTTTGCCATCTGCAAATCCTACGTCGCTTGACTTTGTTTCTTTTTGGAACTACGTTTAGCCTGCAAGGCAAGGTGGATGATCCACTGAAGGCGGATCGGGATGGTCAGATCATGAAGAATCGGTTAACAATTACGGTCACCATCGCCCTGCTGGGAGCTTTGCTTTTGGGTTCGCCCGCCAGCGCCCAAAAGGGGTTCGGCAGTAGAGCCTCTCCAGCAGGTCATGCATCTTCAGGCCGATCTTTTGCCCTTGGCGGAAGAACTACCTTCCAATTTGCTCATGGCCCGCGCTCAAACCTCCGGTTTCGACGGGGAGGTTGGGGGTATGGCTACGGGTTGGGATGGGGCGAGGTGCCGTACCCCGATTACGATTTGCGTGATAATTATGGGCCGGAGATGTCGGAACCCATCCAGCCGGTCATGTTCGAACCTCCAGAGCCGGCAAAGCTGATTCAGCCGATTTTGATCGAACGACAAGGCGACCAGTGGGTAAAGATTTCAGGTTATAAGGAAGCACCGCCTCCCGCCCAATCTACGCCGCTGAAACCTGAGGAAGCCACGCATCTACGCGCCGCACTTCCGGGTCAGGAAACTACCGTCCAGCCCATAGCGAAAATCCCCCCTGCCGTCCTGGTGTTTCGCGATGGCCATCAGGAGGAAGTGAAGAGCTACACAATTATCGGAACCACCTTGTATGTGAAAACCGATTACTGGGTCAATGGCTCATGGACCAGAAAAATTCAGATTGCCAACCTCGACGTTCCCGCCACCCTCAAGCTGAACGAAGAACACGGTTCCGAATTCCAGCTTCCCTCCAATCCACGAGAAGTAATGATTCGGCCGTAAATCCCTCCAAAACGTTCAAACAATCAAAGCGAGATGCGCGCTAGAGCGGTTTTGATTTAAGTGTCCGCATTTCGTGCCACGGGCGTCCCGCCCGTGCCCGANNACCACTTAATTCAAAAACGCTCTAAGACGCCAGGCACGGATAATCCAAAGTAAACATTTCATCCTGGCTAGTCTTAGGACGCAGTCGTGAGGTTGCATAATCTCACTCAAATTTGAGGCGGCGGGGACACATCCCCACTTTAGGCATCGCGGCTGGAGGCGCGACTCCTAAGTCATTGGGGGTTCAAATTCAGCTTAAACTGAATGTGCGACCACTTCCCTGCCGTCTGTCTTTCTTCAAAAAGCCAGACGGCCTGTTTTTGGTCGCGGGTAGTGTAAACGCGCAAGGTTGCCTTCCAATCGCGGCTTTCTTCCTCATATTGGGGAAGACCGGTTTTACTGAAGTGCCGCTCCGCTTCGCTTCTTACAGGGTCGGCTGAGGAGCGCAGGAACTGCGTCCCGATCAGGGGCATCGCGATTTGCTCATTGCCTCCGTCGTCTTTTGATGGCTCCCCTATAATCGTGCTTTGGGTTTTGTCGTTTTGGAGAAACACCAAGGAGTATCGGCCATTCTCCTGCTTCACCTCAACGGCATAATCGCCCTTTTCCAAGTGTGCCCCTTCGGCGGAATAGAGGTCTACGGGTAGTCTTATTGAACCACTGTAAGTGGGCGGCGCCGTCGCAGGTCCGGAACCAACCGCCATCAGCAATGCCAGAATCAACCCGATCGAACTCATATATTTTCCCCTCGCCTACGAAAGGCAAATGTCCCAAGGGGGGCCTGCCCGTCAGCAAGCATGGCCGAGATTGCAACGGCACAATGCCATACCGTTGCGGGTCATGCCCATGATGTCCTCTAACAGAAAGGGTCGGGCATGCCCTACCGCGAGTGCCTTCTGTTCCCCTCTTACGCCCTCAGCAGCCGCTCCGCAAACCCATGGCTGCCTTCGTCTCCAACGCCAGTAAGCCTCATATCCCGCCCGGAATTCAGAAAAGTCAACTTCAAAGGGTCGAATCCGAGGAGGGAGAGAATGGTGGCGTGAACATCATGCACATGCACGCGATCTTCAACGGCATCCCAACCGATTTCGTCCGTCGAGCCGATCACCTTCCCACCCCTGATTCCTCCGCCCGCCATCCAGATGGAGAAACCGTAAGGATGGTGGTCCCGGCCAAGATTCCCCTGCATGACGGGTGTACGCCCAAATTCACCTGCACAGACAATCAGCGTTGACTCCAGCAATCCACGCTGCTTCAAATCGGTCAGCAAGCCAGCAATCGGAATGTCAGTATGGCGCGAATTATCCACATGATTCTTGTCGCACAGCGCGTGGCCATCCCAATCGTTGTTGTAGAGATGAACAAATCGAACCCCGCGTTCCACCATGCGCCGTGCCAGCAGACACATGCGGCCGTAACGTGCGGTGGGTTCCTGATCCAGTCCATACAACTTGCGAATCGATTCAGGCTCCTTGCTAAGGTCGTTCAATTCCGGTGCCGCCGACTGCATCCGAAACGCCAATTCAAAGTTGCTGATGCGTGCCTGGAGCGTTGTGTCGTCGGACCGCTCTTCCAAATGCCGGGAGTTCCAAGTCTTCAATTGGTCCAGCACCACGCGCTGACTCTGCGGGTCCATCTCCGCCGGTGGAACTAGATTTTCAAAAGGCGAACCTTGCGTATTCACCAACGTTCCCTGGTAAGTGGCGGGCAGGAAGCCGGATCCGAACAGGGATTTGCTTCCGCGAATGTAGGTATCCACCATCACCATGTAGGCAGGCAGGTTCTGCGATTCGCTTCCCAGTCCATACAGCACCCAGGCGCCCAAGCTGGGGTAGCCCAGGCGAATCGAGCCACTATGCAACAAGCTCAAGGCAGGTCCGTGGATAAACGATTCGTGATAGCACGACCTCACCACGGCAATGTCATCGGCAAATTGCCCCACGTTCTGCCACACGTCGGAGATTTCCATTCCCGACTGCCCATAGCGCTTAAAGGTCCGCCGCGAACCCATCAACTTGGATTCTCTGGCATTAATCTGCGCGACCTGCACATTCTTTTTGAGGAAGCTGGGAGGAAGAAGCTGCCCCTCCAGCCGATTCAGTTCGGGTTTGGGGTCAAACGTGTCCACATGGCTGGGCCCACCCTCCATAAAGAGAAAAATCACGTTCTTGGCCTTGGCAGGGTATGGCGGGACCTTGGGGGCCAGGGGATTGACGGCGTCCACCTGAGTTGTTGAGGCAAAAGAGGACTCGCCCCCCAACAAATAATTGAGAGCAAGTGACCCAAAACCGTACGATGATTTATGCAGGAACTCGCGGCGGCTCCGAACCTGGACGCGTTGGTTGCAGAATGTGTCGCTCATGTTAATGTGCCTCGATTATTTCCCGTACAATTATAGAGGTGCGGATTGATGTACTCCTACATTTCGTACCGCACAAATTTCCGCGCTTCTCGTCCCGTCAGTCCACATAAACGAACTCATCCAAATTGAAAATCGTCAGGCACAATTTGGTCAATGCCTCCGCGCGCGCTTCGCCCAGTTTTGCCAAATCGGGTGGCAAGGGGTTGCCCGCGTCGCGCTTCAGCGGAGGAACTTTTTCCAGTTTCGCCATCATGGCCAGCGCCTCGTTCTTTTCCTGCGTGCTGGGGGCGCGGGCCAGCGCTAGATGCCAGGCCTGATCAACCCATAACGCAGGGTTATCACCAGATTCCCTAACCAGGCGGAGGGCAAACTGCTGCGCCTCTTCGAAAGATACCTGGCTGTTGAGCGTCCACAACACTTGCGGAGCTACGGTGGTCACATCGCGCCGGGGGCAGCTTTCCGCATTCCCCGGCATGTCATACCGATCAAAGAGCGGATACGGAAAATCCCGGTAAGTCATGATGTAAACGCCCCGGCGATTGGCTTCCGTGGGATCGGCGGGCGGAACCCATTCGGCCAACTCGCGGATTCCCATCAGTTCCGGCTTGCTGAGGGGGGGCATCACCGGTCTCCCACCCATTTTGAAGTTAATGTCGCCAGCAGCGGTGTGGATCGAGTCCCAGATTGCCTCTCCTTCCAGGCGCGTGCGGTTCATACGCCAGAGGTAAGCATTATCGGGATCGATGCGGCTGTTGGCCGTGCTCACAAAACGGCTGGTCATCTGATATGTGTTCGACAGCATCATCAAACGGGTCAGCGACTTGATACTCCACCCCTGCTGCACAAATTCCGTCGCTAGCCAGTCGAGAAGTTCGGGATGGGAGGGTGGTGCGCCCTGGTGGCCAAAATCATTCTCCGTCGCCACAAGTCCCCGCCCAAAATGACCTTCCCATATGCGATTCACCATCACCCGAGCGGTGAGTGGATGGTCGGGTTTTGTTAACCACAATGCCAACTGCTTCCGAAATCGCGGCCCCCCTGGGCTCATCGCGAGGTCGGAGGGATCGTGATCAGCCAACAGCGCACTGGGCAGGCCCGGAGTCACTTTCTCCAAGGGCATTTTCACATCGCCGCGGCTGTACATGTAGGTGGTGGGAACCAGTTCCAAAGGAAGGTCTTGCAGAACAGTTGCGGAGGGCACATCGTAAAAGTTCTCGTACTTTACCAGCCCGTCGAAACCAGTGTCGCGCGGGACTGCCACCACCACCTTAGCAAGATTTTCGGTCAGGGTTTGGTAAGTGGAACGTTCCGCGGGCGAAATCAGGTCTTCCACCTTGAGGGTCTTCGCGTATTCATCGAGGGGTGCCGCCAGTGCCGCTTGTTGAGGGGTACGGAAGACGGCCACGAGGTCATAAGCCGCGGTGGCTTCGGGCGGATACTCCTTTTCTTTTTTCTTCATGGCGCGGTCGATGATTTTGTTCTGAAAATTCAGATAGGCGTTGCGTGCCTCCTCGAGCGCCAGAATATCGTATTCATCTTCATCGTGCTTTGTGGCAGATAAGCTCGTGATCACAGGAACGGCACCAGGTTGGCTTGCGGCGAAAACGGCCTGGAGCCGGTAGTAATCCTTCTCTGCTATCGGATCGAATTTGTGATCGTGGCAGCGTGCGCACTTGAAGGTTAGGCCCATGAATGCCGCGCCAGTGGTGTCCACCGTGTCGGTGAGCCACTCATACTCCAGCTTGCGTGATTCCAGGTTATCCTCTCTGATCTCCGGGCCGAAGGTGTAAAGACTCGTGCCCACCCTCGCTTCCATATGCTCGAGTTCCTGTGGAGGCACCCCGTACAGACCGTCGAGGTTCAGCGTGTCCGGCCAAAGTTCGTCGCCCGCAACCTGCTCCTGCACGAAACGGTCATAAGGCTTATCGTCGTTGAATGATTTAATAGCGTAATCGCGGTATCGCCAGGCATTGGGATAATACATGTCGGCTTCGTACCCTGCTGTATCCGCGTAACGCACAACATCGAGCCAACGTCGTCCCCACCGCTCGCCATAATGCGGAGAAGCAAGCAGGGTATCAATGAGATTCGCCCAGGCATTGGGGGAAGTGTCTTTCATGAAGCGGTCCACTTCCTGCGGCGTCGGGGGAAGGCCCACCAGATCGAAATAAGCGCGGCGAACCAGCGTCAGCTTATCGGCTCGTGGCGCGGGAGTCAGCCCCTTCTCTTCCAGTTTGGCCAGAACAAAGGCATCGATGGGATTTGCCACCATTGTTGATTCCCTGGGGACAGGAACGGCAGGATGCACGGGCTTTTTGAACGACCACCAACTGGGCTCCGGCCGCGATGCTGTCATGGATTCCGCAGGCCATAGAGCGCCTTCCTCAATCCACTTCCTCAGTGTGGCAAGATCTTCAGCAGGAAGCGGTGATGAACTGCCCAGGGGCATTTTCAGTGCGCCCTGGTGAGCCGCGGAAAGATAAACGAGACTCTCGCCTGGTTTCCCCGGTGTGACGGCGGGACCGCGCTTGCCGCCCTTGAGCAAGCTCTCGCGCCGGCGCATGTCAAGCCCGGACATCTGCGCCGCTCCGTGGCACGACGTGCAGTTCTTTTCCAATATTAACAAGGCGGCGCGGCTGGTTACGTCATTGCTTTGGGTGGGGGTCTGCGCAGGAACAACACCGGCGGAGGTATTCCACAATGCCGCGAGCAATAAAACCATCCATTGTTCTGGCGCCACACTTCTTCGCATAAGATGTACCGATAACTCCGCCGCAATCAGTTTTGCCGCAAGAGCTATCTCGTTTTGGATTCGGTCCGCCTTAATGCCCTGCCCTGACAATCCCCGACTTTCGGCGGTTATTATATTGACTCGATCGTGGAAGGTCAACGCGCGGGCAAGCGCGTGGGTCTCGGCAAATTAGATGAACTGAGGATTGCTCTGGCTCAATAACCTGTCGGCGATTTGCACTGCGAACACCAGGCCCTTTGGGAAAGTCGATTCAAATTGAATTACGACATTATTGCCTTCGGGGACTGGGGCGCATTAGGGAATGCTGCTACATGGTGCGATACGATGCTGAATTGTAAATTACACCTCAGCCAAAATCAGGGCAATTTGTCACTTCTAGCGAAAGCCGAGGGCCAGAAAGCTGCCGCACGGAGTCCCGTTGCAAGTCGCAAATTAACGTCGATTTATCCTCACCGATTTCCCTTCACCGTATATCCTTGACATCTACCCCCATTGGCTCCGATACTACGGCGCTTTGAGCACGTGCTCAACGACGGACGGAGATCAATGACCATTGAGCGGCACGAGGTGGCAAGTCTGAGTTACAGCCAGGGGATTGGTACGACTCCGCTGGTGGGCCTCACCGTGGGCGAACTGCTTGACCGCACCGCCACTCGATTCCCTGACAACCCCGCTTTAATCGTTCGCCACCAGAAACTCCGGTATACGTACTGCGAATTCCTGCGCGAGGTTGAGCGCGCTGCGAGGGGACTTCTGCGCCTTGGCATATCGAAAGGCGAAAAAGTGGGAGTATGGTGTACCAACTACGCAGAATGGGTCATAACTCAGTTTGCGGTGGCAAAGATCGGTGCCGTCCTGGTGAACTTGAACCCCGCCTACGGCACGGTGGAATTTGAGCATGCGCTGCGGCAGTCAGGATGCTCTACCTTATTCATATCAAAGGGCTTTCGCGATCGAAACTACCTTTCGGTGCTTTTTGAGATTTGTCCCGAAGCAACCCACAGCGTGCCGGGAGATCTGCATTCGGACAAATTGCCTCAATTGCGCAATCTGATCTTTATTGGGCCAGCTTCCCCTCATCCCGCCCTCATGCCGTGGGATCGTTTCCTCGACATGGGAGAAAGCGTCCCCGAAGACGCCCTGCCCGCTCGCGCCGCAACCCTGGAATTTGACGACCCCATCAACATTCAGTACACCTCGGGTACCACGGGCACGCCCAAGGGCGCACTTTTGAGCCACCACAATATTGTGAACAACGGCGTGCTGATTGGCCAAGGCATGCGGTTTACGGATAAGGACAAATTGTGTATCCCCGTGCCGTTTTATCACTGCTTCGGCATGGTCCTGGGCAACATGGTCTGCGTAGCCCATGGCGCAGCGATGGTGATTCCCGCAGAGTACTTTGACCCACTCGCGACGCTCCAGGCGATTTCCGAAGAGCGCTGCACCGCCGTCCACGGTGTGCCCACCATGTTCATCGCCGAACTGGAGCACCCACGGTTCGCGGAGTTCGACCTGACCTCGCTGCGAACGGGAATCATGGCAGGCTCGCCGTGCCCCATCAATATCATGCGCCGGGTCGTGCAGGAGATGCACTGCTCCGAGCTGACAATTGTCTACGGCCTCACGGAAACCTCGCCTGGCATCACCCAGACCACGCCCGACGATCCGCTGGAGCTGCGCGTAACCACGGTGGGCAAGCCCATGCCGCACACCGAGATCAAAATTGTGGATACGCGCACAGGCCGCATCGTTCCACGTGGGACACCGGGCGAGCTATGCGCGCGCGGTTACGCCGTCATGAAGGGCTATTACCAGAATTCCGAGGCCACACGCCAGACGCTTGATGCCGACGGCTGGCTGCATTCCGGCGACCTCGCAACCATGAGCGAGAACGACTATTGCAAGATCACTGGCCGTTCCAAGGACATGATTATTCGCGGTGGCGAGAACATCTACCCCCGCGATATTGAAGAGTTTCTCTACACCCACCCCGGCATCAGCGAAGTGCAGGTTATTGGCATCCCCGATCGCAAGTACGGCGAGCAGGTCATGGCGTGGATCAAGCTCAAACCCGGCGCAACATCCAGCACCGAGGCCATTCGCGAGTTCTGCAAAGGCCGGATCGCGCACTTCAAAGTCCCCCGCTACGTCAAATTTGTCGACGCCTTCCCCATCACCGTCAATGGCAAAACCCAGAAGTATAAAATGCGTGAAATTTCAATCAAGGAAATGCAACTGGAAGAAGCGGCGCAAATTGCGACGGCGTAAAGTACTAGTGTTGTGTCCCACATCAGAATTGACAATAGGCGAGACCCCCTCACCCGGCCCGCCCCGGCGGATGAAAGCGCCGGACGCGCGTCACCCTCTCCCCCAAGGAGTCAAGGGCAGTAAAATCAACCCTCCCCTCGGTCACCGCGGCGACAGAGGGGTCCGGGGGTGAGGGGTCCTTGCAATACACCGTCGTCAAGAATTACGCGGGACGCCACACTAGAAGGGATGCAAAGAACCAGGAAGTAGTCCGCAGAAAATGCGAGGTTAACCTAACCCGATCTTCTCACCAGCTTCGCCAGTGCTGGTGTGGATTTCCCATCGCTGGCATTCGGAGCGAAGCTGGAGTGCGGCAAAGGCTCTGCCGCGGGAAAGAGATCCACAAAAGCAACGATTGCTTCTTCCCTTCCCGGCGTGGAATAATGCGGCGACGGATCGCGTCCACCACACCTCGGGCAGCGGCCCGCAAAGCGCTTCAGCCTAATTCACTTCTTTTGGGCGCGCATTCAATAGCCATAATTGGACCCCCTATGAATTCTCGTCGTCGGCAATTGTTCAGCAGTTTTTGGCTGCTTCTTGCAGCGGCCATGTTATTAGCCAACCCTTCCTCCTTTTATGCCCAAGCCAGAAAAAGGGCCAGCGCAGCCCCGGCGGCTCCGGATGAGTCCGTGGAGTGGGAACGTTTGCTGATCAAAGGGGAGCCGCAACCCACGCTGCGCTTTCCCGTCGTTCATCAGACGGCTATGTCAAATTGCATTGGATATCTGTTTATCACCCGGGATGAGATCTGGTACGAGGTCAAGGGACCGGCCGGGCACCAGGACCATGCGTTCAGGCAGCCGCACGCGTCACTTAAGGAGGCGCGGCAGTGGGTCCTGATGCGGAACCACACCAATGCGGTGGAATATAAATTTGCGGATGGCAAGACAGAGCACTTCTTCCGGGTCACGGATGGTGCGGTGGAAACACAGAGTCTTATGACGTGGGAGACGCCTTTATCCTATGGGCCCATGGAGCAGGCAGTGACCAATTTCGATGCCGTCGTGCGCCTGGCGGAAGAGCGGCAGCGGGCGCTGGCGCCCAAGCCCATTCCCACCGTCAGCATGAATGTGGAGCCGGCAACGGTGGAGAAGGGGCAGCCGGTGACGCTGACGTGGACTTCCAGTGACGCCACCAGTCTTGACCTTGAACCCGGGATCGGCCCGGTTCCTGCGCGCGGCTCGAAAACAATTGTACCTGCGGAATCGACCACCTATCTGTTAACGGTGCAGGGGCCGGGAGGAGGCAGCAATGCCAGCGGACATGTGACGGTGAACGCACCACAAATGCCACCGGCAATCGTGCTGATGGACCCCAGCGTCTCCACTTCCGGACAAAGGATTGAAGCCCGCAAATCCCCTCTGGTTGTGCGCGGGGTAGTGCTGGACAGCTCCGGACTTCCGGTGGTTACCATCAATGGAATCACCGCCGCCTTGCGCCCGAAGAGCGCGCAGGCAGCGGAGTTTGCTTCCGACCCGATTACGCTACTGCCGGGGGACAATCGGGTGGAGATTAAGGCCACCAGTCCCACAAACGTACAGGCCACGTTGACCTTTATTGCGCAGTACGCGCCGCCTGTTGCACCTACGCCCGCGCCACCCCCTAATAACAGGGGGCTGGCGAAGGCTGACATCCTTCACCTGCTACAAGGAGACGTGCCCAGCGCCCGGGTGGTCAATTTGGTGAGGGAACGCGGCATCAATTTCCCTGCAAGCGATGACGCGCTAAACGAAATCCGTGCGGCAGGCGGGGATGACGATTTGATCGATGCGATTAGACAAGCGGCTCAAGCGGCCCAGCATTGAGGGGGCTTGAATTTTACCCAGCAGTTGTCCCTCTACAGCTTGCGAATGGCGCTTGATGCAAGCTTCAGACATTCCGAATTCCGGATTCCCGAAACCGCACATCGCCTTCGGGATTCCGAATTCCGGACTGCGAAGTTACATTTCCGATTACGAGATTTGGCTTCTAAATGCAGGATTCCGAACATATTAAACTTCATGCTCAATCGCCTAAGCGCCGATGAGAATTAGTGTGCACCGTCCTAGATATAGCATACGTGAGGAATCGGCAATTCCGGTTGCGGGATTCCGGATTCCGGATTCCGAATTCCGGACTTCGAACCCGAATGCCGGATTGCGAATTTCAGATTTCGAATTCCGGTCTGCGAACCTGAATGCCGGATTGCGAAAGGAGGGAAAAGCAAGAAGTACAAACGCTTTGAAGAGTTGCCGGTTTGGCAGACGGCTATCGAACTTGCGGTTCGGGCTTACGACCTGACCGCGACGCCTGAATTTTCCAAACGCTACAGCCTTCGGGATCAAATTGTGCGAGCCACAGTCTCCGTTTCCAACAACATCGCGGAGGGATTCGATCGCGGCACGAATCCGGATTTGATCAATCTTATCTATATTGCGCGCGGCCCAGTGGGGGAAGTTCGTTCCGTGCTCTGTATGCTGGAAAGAATGCCTGCTTTCCAGAGTGTGGATGCCGGGATCCGGAATTTGATGCAACAGACCGAGAGCATTTCCAATCAGATAGGGGCCTGGATTCAATCGCTGCTGAACTCGGGAATGAAAGGCCAGCGATACGTGACGGAGAAGGTTCGCTTAGTGGATCAACGGAAGGTGGAGCGAGAAGAGTTTTTGAAGAAACTCGAGCGGATGCGAAATGGAGAGAATTCCGCGTGGCGGTGATGGTGTTGGTGAATGGGGGTGATGGGGAGGGCTGGGATACGCGCAGAGATTTCCGGAATCCGGAATTTGGAATCAAAAAGAGGGGAAATATCAGACTAGCCGCGCAAACCTCGGCAGCACGATAAACCCCTCGTCTTCCGTTCCGAACTGGTGCATGGGACGGCCTTGGCCGAATTCTGCCGCCGCCACAGCGCAGAGGGCCGCATCGATGTAGTCGATATTGGTGAGCGTGTTGACATCGTAGCCACGCTCAATCAGAACTTTGCGGCGATTAAAGATTTTGGGGTTAGCCGGGACCACTTTCCCAGCGAAGAAACAGACAATGCCGTGGGGGAAAGTCTCAAAGGAGCACCGGCCGGCAGGGCGATTTCCGTCGAAGAGCGGATATTGAGGTGCGAGCAGTTGGTAGAGTTTCTCACCATTGAACACCCAATCAAAAAATCCTTTGGTGTGAGCTCGGGCTTGGGCGCGTGTCGGCGTGGCAAAGCAGGACACTTTCTGCTTGCCTAATTTCAGTTCCCGCTCCGCTTGCCGCGACCGGCCACAGAGACTCCAACCGCAGGGAGCGTCCACCGCCACGATTTTCGCTTTCCGATGAAGACACCAATCCAGGATCTTGTGGGGATTGGGGGAGGTTGTTTTCTCGAAGACCTTATTTTGGAGCGCGACAGCGTGGAAGCCCTTTCGTTCTCCGCCGACATCGATTCCAACTACGGTCTCAATATCCGCGCTCATGCTTTTCCCCCTGAGGGTTACTTGAGCTGGAAATTGTACCGCGGACGGGCGGGGCCGCAACCAATAACTCGATTGGAATCGGGAACCGAAGCGGACAACTTGCCAGGCGGCAAACTCAATAGCGGACTGAGGCCGCAATGCTGCGGGTTAATGCTTGCGAAGTACCTAAACGAGGGGCGGGATTTGGAAAGCCCGCCCCCCGTCGAGGACAATAGCTCAGGGTATTGATCGGATGGGGGCGCGAAAAACCCTGGCGCGCCCCCAATGATATTGATAACAAGGCCGAATTTCTATTGCTTCAAGGTACGAACGTAAGCAATGACAGCGTCCACGTCCTGGGGTGGAAGACGATGCCGGAACCCGGCTTCATCAATCTCAACCGGAGGCATCGCTTTGCTCCCCTGGGTAATCAGTTCCTTCAACTCCGCGTCAGACTTGCTTTGCACTGCTGCGGAATTGAGCCTGGGAATCGTGGTGTTAAAGAACTTGTCCGCATTCTTATCACCCTTGCCCGCCGGACCATGGCATCGGATGCAGGTCTGATTGTAAGCAGCCTTTCCAGAGAGGTTGCTCTTCGCGTCAAAGTCTTCAGACAAGAGGACGACCTCGTGGGCATGGCCTTTCGGGGTGCTATGCAACAATATTCCATCCGCTCCCGTCATCCAAACTTCCGCCAGGATGCGTGTACCACCCGATTTGTCAAAAACCAAAGATCCACCCTGGAACATTGCGGGGGGGCCGCCGAGCCGGGTGATGATGCTCGCACGGTACACCTCGCCATTGCTGGCCGATTGCGCTTGCAACCCGAATTTAGTCACGGTCAAAGTGTAGGTCCCGGGGGGCAACACCTTGGAAGCGAAGGTGAATTCGTACGGGATTTGGGCCCGCACGGCCTCCACACCCTGTCCAAATGCTGAACCCGCCGCACAGATTGTGACGAGAATTAACACCAGGAGCCTTCCCACCATCACACGCGAAGTTCTTGTATCCTGCAACATGGCCATCCTCCTTCAGTTTTTTCAATTTTCCACATGTAACGGATGAAATACCCGTCGCCTATCACCCAAAGAGATGATTCGCACTTTGAGCACGGGTTTCGGCATTTACTGAATCTTCAGCGGCACGCCGCCAGCCGATTCCAACGATTCCCCATGCAGTACGATATTTCTTGAATGGCCGGGTCATCGACAGGTAAGAAACAGCCTGAGAATGAACTTATACCTGCCGCAAGATAAATCTGGTTGTGGTCCTCATGGAAGGGGAGCATAAAATTTCCATGGGTTTTCGCTGGGACCAGCCAAAATCGCTGATATTCCGCCGAATCGAGCTTCATTCTCTATGCAGACTATGCTTTTGTCAATACAAGTTTTTGGTTATGGTATCTATTAATTTGATATACGTCAAAATTACTTATTGCTTTCCCTGCTGGCCATCGGGCTGGGAGCCAAAGGGGGTTTGCATTCCGCTTTGGGCAGCGCGGAGTGCCATGGGGTAGGCGGCGGCGGTGACGAGGGCGGCGTGATACTGGGCGATGGCAGCGTCGCGCTTGCCATTCAGATCGTTCAGGCGCCCGAGATAAATATGGGACCAAGTGACAATTCGCAGGTCGTGCGCGGTGGCAAGGGACTTTTCAAAGTACTCTTCCGCCAAGTCGGGCTTTCGCATGTTGGCATAGACCACGGCCAGGCCGTAAATGGCGCGCTCACTGTTGGGATTGTCGTTTTCCAGCACGGCGTGGTAGGCGGCTTTTGCCTCCGGGTATTTTCCCTGAAAGAACTGGTTGTCACCCTGGTCCAGCAGCCGCTGCTCCTCCGTCTGGGCCGGGGCGGCATGGGTGACGGCGGCAGGCGGCTTGGTGGCAAAATGCACAGCGAACAGCCGCCTCTGCTCATTATGGACATCGATCGCGTCAACCATGGGCCGGTAATAGGTGGTCATGGTCGCGTCCTGATGCTCAAATGCCAGCAGCGAATCATAGAAGTAATGGACCAGGATCAAGCCCTGGGCGGTCATGTCATCCAATTGCTTCTGCGCATCCCCCGGCGGGACCTTGTTGATACGCAATTCAACGACGCGAATCAGGCATTCAGTGACTAAAAGTCCGAAATCGTCCTTAAAGTCCAGGCCCAGCGTGGGGGCCTGCCGGGCAATCGTGAGCAACGCGGCCTTCTGGTCGAGATTGGCACCATATTTGGCGGCCAGGGGGTCAAGCAGGAAATGCAGGTATTGAAAGCGAATTTCGTTAAGCTTCAGGGCTTGCGAAGGAGTGATCACCAGATAGTAGTTCAACCCGTAGATCCGTGCCTGCGCCTGCTCCGGCGCGCCCATGAGGTCAATATAAATGGCATAAGTACGGCCCAGGTAGCTGCTGGAGGGGAAGCGCATGTAGGCTTCCGTCAGCACAATATCCTGCCGGACCGCATCGGTGTAGCGCTCCGTGGCCTCATCATATTTTTTCTGGATCCGCGACCAGAGGAAGAGCATCCTGGTCTGAGTGTAGAAAGTCCGGACGAGGGGAAGAATACCCACAACGTCGCGCGCGTCGGGAGGAAGCTCAGCATCAGGCACGGTAAGTTTGAAATCGGGGGCGGAACCTACCATCAGGGCGAGCGAAATATACTGCCCCAAGTCTTTGGCAGGATCATCTTTCACCTGGTGGTCAGCGTAGAATTTCTTGAGCTGGGGAAGGATGGGGGCATTCTGCGCCTGAAGGTATTCCCGCACCACTTGCCGGGTATCGCCGGGAGCGCTGAACCCGATACCCGCGTCGTACCCGGCGGCGTTCACTGCGGCCAGGATGCAGAAAATCTGCTCATTCGGTTCCAGCAGGACGTTGGCGGCGGACTGCGAACGCGCCGGCGCAGGAGCCAACACCATAGCCAGAAACGCCACCATCAGGCACGACGTCACTCGGGGCATAACACAAAGGCGGGAATCAGGTCTCGGCCGAGGCCTTGATTCCCGCTGAAGGCGGAGATGAGACGGAAAGATTGGAATCAAAAGCAAACGGACTACCCTCGGACCGTGATTCGCCGCAAAGACAGAACCACTTCCCCATCCGTTGGCTTGCCAAAATTGGTGGCAGGTTGAAAGACGCTGAAGTAGATCATCCGGTCCAGTCGCTCCATGATTTCAGGCGAACGCTGGCCGGAAAGAACTCGATACCCTTTGACGTGGCCCTCGGCGTTTATCTGAGTCACCAGCACCAGGGGGTTATCACCGGTATTGAAATCCATGGGCGCCAGCGCCTGGACACGAGCCGGAGTTACCACCTGCACGGTAACATCGGGGATGTTCGTCATCGGAACCACTTGCGAACCCATAATCAGGCAAAAGCAGATGATGGCGGTCAGCACTCCCCCTGTGGCAGGAAGCAGCAACGGCTTCAGGGCATCTTCAATGCGCAGCCAGTGTTCTGAAATTGGCTTGGGGTTGAGATCTTTTGACGCCTGCACGCGTAGACGCAATGCCACCTCAGGCGGAACCTGCTGCCGCGGTAAGGCGCGCAACTCCTCCTGGATCGATTGCCATTGCTCTAGCTGTTCCCGGCAAACGTCACAGAAAGACAAGTGGTAGCGAATGGATTTCCTGGCTTCCGGGGTGCACAGATCGTCAAGATAATCCGAGAAGTGGTTGCGAATTTCCAGGCAGTTCTCAAACATATTGCTTTCCCACATAACTCGCCAGCTTTCGGCGGAGCAATTCCCGGCCACGCAACAGCCGGGATTTAACGGTCCCCTCAGCCAAACCCAGCACCTGCGCGATCTCCTCGTAAGGCATACCCTCGATCTCGCGCAAAACCACAACAGTGCGGTACGGCGGCGCCAGGCTCGCCAGAGCTTGCTTTACCACCAATTCCCTCTCTGCCTGCTCAAAAACCTGATCGGGACGGCGTTCACTGGAGGCAGCATCTGCCGCCCTGGCAGCCGAGGGGGATTCGGTGTCGTCCACGGAAATTGGCTCGCGCCAGTGACGCCGAATCCAGCTCCGACGATGGTTCGATGCTTCATGAACGGCAATTCGGTAAATCCAGGTTCGCAAACTGCTATCGCCATTGAACCCTTTGATGCCCTTGAAGACCTTCACAAACACGTCTTGCAGAACATCCGAGGCGTCGGCCTGATTCTCAACAATGTGCCAGATCAAGTTGAAGACCGGATTTTGATAAACCGCCAAAAGGTATGCAAAGGCATCTTGAGAGCCCGCTCGCAGTTCTCCCACAAATGCCGCTTCTTCGTTCCCTGCCGGCAATGAGTGCTCGAGCGTGATGCCTACCGACCGCGCGGTCCCCATGACGCCCTCAAGATACCAGTTCTAAACCCGAACTTCAATACCACGCCTGCTCACGCTTATCGCCTTCTATTTAGAATGACACCGCTGGAAAAAGGTTTGTTCCAATAATATGGGTGGAGGATGAAAAAATGTCCATCGGGCTCGCTACGGAGTCGAGCCCTACCTGATGACCTTCAGCAGACTGCTATAGTCATCCGTCCATTGCAACTGGGGGATGCTTTGCGGGAGAATAATCCCAGCCCTTTCAACCTCAGGCTTACCGAGAAAGCCTTCACCGCTCCCCACGAGAGCCCATGATGCCCTATAGATACCGCGAGGGCTATCTGGCTTGTTTTCAACCACCACCACCTCTTTGCGAAGACCAAAGGCGGAGGCGGCAACGACAGGCACGAGGTTCAAGTATTGGTTGGAAATGTGTATGGCCAGCACACCCTGGGGTTTGAGATGGCGAAAGTACAAGGCAAAAGCTTCGCGGGTCAGCAAGTGGACCGGGATGGAGTCGCCAGAGAAGGCATCGACGACCAGAACATCAAACTCTTGGGTCGGTTCCTGCTCCAGCGACAATCTTCCATCTCCAAAAATGATGTCAGTATTTGCGGCTGAGTCTCGCAGAAACGTGAATTCCTGATTCGCAAGCTGTACCACCAGCGGATTGATCTCATAAAACTTGTAGCGATCACCTTTCCTCCCATAGGCGGCAAGGGTGCCAACACCGAGCCCCACCACCCCCACGTTCAAAGGGTCACTAGATCCCGCCGCCATCAACGTCAACCCGACTCCCGAACTGGGGCCATAATACGTGGTGGGCTGGTCTCGCCGGGTAGGGGAACAGAATTGCAGCCCGTGATCGATGGTGCCGTTCATAAGCTTCTCGAATCGATTGTCTTCCTGGGGTGGTGGTGTTGCATCGCCCTTTACAAGCACCACGCTCGGCGCCACTTGATCGATGACGCGCAATACACCGTAAAAATTGCGCACGGTCAAACGACTGCCCTTGGATTCCTCCCGAGCGGTCTCACCAAGGCTCCCTATAAGGGCAACGGCGAGGGCAACCAGCAAAAGCCACGCGGGTTTCAAGGGTGACCGGTAGAACGGGCTACTGGGATCGCGGTAGAGGACCACCAGAGCCAGAAGAGTACAACAGCCAATTACAATCCGCGTTTCATAATCCCCCGAAAAAAGCCACGGTGCCACCACGGCCACAAATAACGCCCCAATCACCCCTCCGATAGAAATCATCAGGTAGAACGACGTCAAGTGCGCGGGGTGGGGCTTGAGCCCGGACAACTCACCGTGGCAGAACATGCAGACCACAAACAGACAACTGCAGTAAAGAGGAATTAAAACGGAGATCGGCAGGCCCGCAAACGATGGCGCCAAAGCATAGGCCATCGATCCCAGGGCAACCCCAAGCAGCCGGAGGAAAAGGTCGCGTCGATACCAGCCTCGGCCCTCAAAGCATAAGATGAAAGTCAGCAGGTACAGTGCGAGAGGAATCACCCATAGAAGTGGAACAGAAGCGATGTTTTGCGAAAGGTGGTGGGTAATTGCAAGGAGGAGCGCAGAGCCGCATGCTGCCAGACTTATCCACAGAGCTTGGACTGTCCATTCAGGCGAAGGCGGGGCCTCTGGCTGGGCGCCAACGCGACGCTGCTTGGACGAAGCAAGCGCCACCGCTGCGCACAACATTGCGGCGGCGGCATACCCCCACGACCAGACCAACGCTTGATGCGATGTGGCAAGCCGGGGCTCCACCAGGACCGGATAGCTTGCCAATGCCAGCATTGAGGCGATATTCGACACAGCATATAGACGATAGGGGGAGGCATTCGCATCTTTTTGCACGTACCACGCTTGGAGGAGCGGGCTAGTGGACGATAATAAAAAATAAGGCAGTCCTATCGTCGCTCCCAGTATCCAAAGGATATGGACTGCAGGGTGGAAAGGAGCGGGAGGCTTCCAGGAGTCCTTCGGCACGATCGGCAACACCAACAGGCTCGCGAAAAGGAGCGCCGCATGGACAGACACCTGAGCACGGGGACGAAGCATGCGCGTTAAGAGGTTGGCATACAAGTATCCCATCAGGAGAACAACTTGAAAGAACAACAGGCAGACGATCCAAACTCCAGCGGAGCCACCAAACCAGGGTAGTATCATTTTCCCCAGGATGGGTTGAACCTGGAAGAGCAGAAACGCGCTCGCGAAGATCACCAGCCCATAAATGATCCTGGAATTCATGACAAATTGGGCATCCTTCTAAGCCCGGTATTGCACAGAAATCTTGACGCGGCGTTAAGATACAACGCCCCTGAATTAAATGCCAGCGGCTGCAGGGAGGGATATCTCAATATTGACAGCCCCGCGAGCGCGTGCTAAAAATAGAGGGCTAGCTGTTTTTCACGTGGGCCTGTGGCGCAGTTGGGAGCGCGCATGACTGGCAGTCATGAGGTCGAGAGTTCGAACCTCTCCAGGTCCACCAACTAACTAAAGGACTTAACCCCATTCCGCCATTTTGAAAAAGTACCACTTCGTATCACTTCACTTAATCTGCCCATAATGCACGGGCCACTTTTGAGGAGGCAGCCCGCTTCTCTTCCGATACGGCACGGGTGTAAAGGTCAAGTGTGGTGCGAATGTCCGCGTGCCTTAGCAGTTCCTTTTGAACTACTGGTGCCGTGCCGAAAGAGTGGAGGAGTGTTGAATAGGTCCGCCGAAAGGTATGCCAACCAACCTTGCCAATCTTGGCCCGCGCAGCAGCCGGTTTCAGGTAGTCGGCAAGGATGGCGTCTTTCCAGCGGGGTTTGCCCGTGTCGCCAGCAAACACATAATCCGTGTCCGCCGTGTAGGTCGCCCGTCCTTTGTGTTGAAGCAGCGTTTCTGCAAGGTCCGGGTCAAGTGGCAGAGTGCCCTCGGATGCCTCAGTTTTGGTTGGGTTGACTTCCCCCGCTACGATGCTCTGCTGAATCCTAACCGTGAGGCTTTCAAAGTCGATGTCACCCCACTGCAAAGCCAAGAGTTCACAAACCCGCAGACCCAGGCAGGTGATGGTAACCACCATCGTCCTGTAAGGTTCCGCAAGCTGGCCCACGAGTGCCTTGAATTCTACCGGGGTCAGAGTACGCGGGGTCTTTAGCCGCTTGCTTGACTGCCGTACAAGATCGATGGGATTCCGCTCCAGTATCTCCCATCGGATTGCCTGATTGAACAGAACGTGCATGTATCTTCGGATGTGGGCCTTCACTTGCCGGGAATGTGGGTATCCGTCCAGCCAATCTTGGACTGCCATTGTCTTCACGTTCTGAACAAATTCACTTCCCCACTTTGGCCGCACATGGTTGTTGAAAAAGCTCCGGTAGGCCCTCTGCGTGTTGAGTCGGCAGTGTTTGGGCGCATACTCTGCCATGAATCGGTCTACCAAAGCACCTATAGTGATCGAATGAAACTCCCGTTGCGCACTTTCCACATTTATTTCAATGCGCCGATGCTCAACGGCCCTTTCCGCGTCTGCCTTGGTCGGAAGTTTTTCAAGCGTTCCAATCAACACTGATTTTCGTTTCCCGTTGTCGAAAAAGCGGAACTGCCAAACGTCCGGCCCCTTGTTCCGCTTGCGAATTCTCAAATCTCCGTACTGGTATCGTGCCTGCATGGTTCCTCCTATCAAAATGAGGTTGCCGTGCGGCACGCTTGGCTCCCTGATTGTAGCCTTGAGTTGATCCAAGCGTCCAGCGTTGTGGCACGATACCGCCAGAACTTGCCAACCTTGAGCGCCGGGACTTCCCCCCGCTTCGCCATCCGCTCAAGGACTTTCGGGTGAATTTTCAAGACTTGTGATGCTTCCTTGGTGGTAAGAAGTGTCTCAATTCCATGTGACATACAACTCAGCGCCTGTCGGGGCAACTCTAATTCAATTCCCGTGCCCCCTAAAGTGGTTTGATGCTCCATAACCGAATCCTCGCCAATCCCGATCGCTCTCGACCTCGGTCCCTTGAAGTCGTCCACCCGCGCTCACAAACTCCGATCATTAGCCTGCCGTAGTGGACAGATTCCTGTTCTTTCTTTGTACCAGTGCCCTTGCCATCCAATAGACTTGATATGCCGAACTATTTTTTCTGTCAAACGGCCGCATGGAGATCTAAGCAAGTTCAAACAAATCTGGCGCCTTACGATGCCGCTGACAGTTAGGCTGCAAAATAATCATCGCCGATTCAGCCATTTACGGACACTCTCGTCGGAGGGACGCGACTGCGAGTGCCCGCAAAGTTGTCTTCCTGGCTGGCATCCCTGTGCGGCCATCTGCGCAGGCTATGGCTCTCCACGAAGATGGTTTAGATCAAAGCCTTATATGAGGGTAAGTCAGCGTTATCAAGCCACTTGGAACGAAGAGCACGGGGCCCTGCGGATCGACATCACGACTTGCCTACCGCCCACACCACGAAAAGGACTGCATCTTGAAAAATCTGTGGACCAGCGAAAAACATTTGGCACCAATCGTGCGCGCCACCGTGCGACCCCGGAATTCGCACTCACCAAATCCTGGGCGCCACCAGCCACGTGAAAACCGAGGGTCATATCACTCTTCTGTGTTCAACAACCTGTGAACATGACGTGAATGTATAGGCAAAAGGAGCGTGGAAGGGGATCATGCACATCTCTGGTCTTTTCTTCCATAGCTCAGAGATTGACCGTGTAGAATCGAAATGCCATTGAAAGTAAATCGCATGTCCTCATCTTTTGAAGACGGGCCGCGTGTGTGGCATCCGAAGACTGGTCAATGCTATCGGAGTGGTCCCCAGCACCCTCAGGGTGTGATGGAATTGTTTGCTTTCCA